>JALVQI010000001.1 GCA_027031485.1 Candidatus Aminicenantota bacterium
CTTAACTCGCATCATTGTTATATATCCATCATGATTAAGGTCTTCGGGCGGGTCCTCATCTATCAAACCATCTCCATCATCATCTTTAGGAGTAAAGTTTTTAACTCTCTTTTCAAGAGGTTTCTTAAAATAAATATCATAGAGATCAGGATTCATAACAGGAATAATAATAAAAGATTTATCTTTGTATTCACCGTTTTTTATCTTGCTTAAAATATCTTTTGAAAGAATTAATGCAGCTTCAGAAGCAGCAATATCATAGCCTGAAATATTAGCTCCTATGAAAACAGCGGGCAAACTCTCTTTACCAACAATAAAAGCATATATATTCTTTCCGGAATCTGATTTTCCTATGAGTTTCAGCTTTGCATAAGGAGAGGACAAACCTTTAAAAACTCTGATAAGCTCTCCGTAGTTTTTATAATCTGCTGTTTTTTTTGCATTAACAAAGAATGGCATTAACAGGATAATCAAAAAGATAACAGCTGTTTTTTTCATTCACACCTCCGTGTTATTGTAATAGATGTAATACGAAATCAAACAGATTTTGTTCAGAAAAAAAACCGGCCTTTAAATTTCTTTTAAAAAAGAGCTTCCTTTGCTAAAAATAGTTATTCAATAAATTATAAATAAATTATAAGAGTGATTAAATTATAAATTTTCGTTTGTCTTTCCTAAAAAATATATTTATTTCCTAAGAGTCACACCTAATGCTCCGTTTATCGCAAGATTTTTACTTAGAGAATAGTAGGAAATAAAAACTTTTCCAAAAAGAGCAAGATTATCTTTAATATAAAATCTCGCACCTAAAAATGGTGTCGCGTGAATAATAAACTTAATATTGTTTTCCGATAAAAATTCATTGTATTCCACTTTATGAAAATCAATGGCCGGACCAACATTTATTCCTGCAAAAGTATCAAGTTTCTCAATATCTAATACTTTTAAATGATAAAGAAAATCAATGGAAAATCTCATTACATTGTGAGTATGGAAATAACCTTCCGTGTCCTCAGTATAATGATAATAAAATAGAGATGCTCCCGCTTCAATATTTTCAGTGAGCATAATACCATAGGCTACACCTACTCTGATTGCATCAAATCCAAAAACCCATTGAGGGGTTACATATTTATCCCCTTTTTCATAGGAAAAACCTTTGGCTGTAGGTATTATAAAAAATAAAAAAATCAAAATGACAAATATTTTCTTTCTCATCCTTTCTTCTCCTTTTTAATTTTTTTTAAATTAATTAAAAACAGTGAAATTCCAAAAATAATAAAGATAAAGCTGTAAATTTGAGGAACGGATAAACTCAGCAGAGGAGAATTGTTTTTTATAAGATATCCTCTCCCTGGATCATTCCTCAAATACTCTTCTAAAAATCTAATAACCCCGTAATCAATAAAAAAGAAACCAATGATCTTTTCCGGCTTTTTATCTTTTCCAAGTAAATACATAAGAAATAAAAAATTGAGAAAATAAAAAAAACTTTCATAAAGCTGGGTAGGATGAATTTTTACTCCTGCGTAGGGATGAATCTGCTTTCCAAGATATTTGAACTTCACTCCTGTAAAAAATGATGTTGATTTCCCAAAACAACAGCCGGCTGAAAAACAACCCAATTTACCTATTGATTGAAATAAAGCAATACCAATATATGTAATACTTAAAATTTTTAAGTAATCTTTTTTGAATATCCTCTTTGAATAAAAATAAATAAACAGGCTCAAAAATACTATCCCCGAAAAGAAAGAGTGCTCTTTCAGAAATGGATGAATAAATAATTTCAGGTTTTTGACATAATTTACAGGGGAAATGAAAAAATGCTTAAACTGATAGTACAATCCTGATCCAAACACAAAAAAGCTCCAAGACAAAGCAATATATAGAAAAATTTCAACTTTATCGGAATACACTTTCTCAATTTTATAAAAGATAAAAGCGGAAGCCATCAAAATTCCGAGGGTGTTAAAAAACAAATAGCCTGATACTTCATACCCCCAGATTTTAAAGATTACAGGTAACATACAAACTTATTGTTTGATGCTTATAATGGCTTTCCCGTTGGTTTCACTCAAATCAACAACACCTGATGAGATAATTTTGTTTGTTTTTACATCATAAGCAACCCAACTATAAACTCCCTTTTTAAAATTAAATTTCATCTCACTGTTTGCATCCACACTTATCTCTTCTGTTTGATCTGAAGTGAGAGAAAGTTTAATATCAGAAGGAGTGTTATTGACAATAGTCAAAGAATTACCACATCCGCAACAATCGGGATTTTTGTGCTCAGATGCAACAAAAAAAACTAAAGAAAATAGAAACAGAAACGATAAAAAAACCCTCCACACCTTTTTTGTTTTAAACATTTTGCCTCCTTTTATTTTTTATTTTACTTCCTTTATTTTTTAAATTACCTTTTTTTCAAATAAAAGTCAACCCTTTGCGTCAAAAATAATCTTACCGAAACGAATAAGTTTAGTCAAAAAAATCTCACCGAAAAGGAGGAAGAAAAGATGAAAGGACTTGAAAAAGAATTAAAAAAAGGTTATCACCTCCAAAAAAAGAATAATATTAAGTCCTATTTTTCTTTCTTCAACTCTTCTTTAATCTGTATCATAATCGGTTCCAACTCCTCATAATCAAATATTTCCCCACAAATTTTCACATCTTTTAGTTCATCCATATCTCCATATCTGAGAAATGATAGTATCTTATCCATTGCACATAAAGCGGTTATCTCCTTTCTATATTCCAGAGAAGATTCATCAGGAGTATCATAAAAAAGTGATGCCTCAACAAATATTTCAGGTAAATTCCACGAGGAGAGAAAAGTGCTACCTAACTCTTTGTGATTAAATTCAATGTTCACATTTTTTTCAGCTTCACTGAAACTATACTGGTTTTCTTTTGAAATATTTTTTATTACTTCCAAGTACTTTTCAAATTCAAATTGCAGTAAAAGTAATTTCCCGATATTATAGGGTAAAGGTAAGGATAAATAATCAGCCTTTATTTTTTCATTGAAAAGGCTTATATAAACATCACCATAATATTTGGAAGAGATAAAGGCAATGTTAAAGATATCATTAACATAAGGCTCCTGGGTTTTTGAGAATGAGAGTTTTCTTAAAGAATTTATTATAATGATATTCTTCAACTGGGCGAAACCCACTCTTACTATTGCCTGTCTCAAAGATACGGTTTTATATGAACTATAATAAATAGAGTTAGCTATATGCAAAATCTCCGTTGCAAAGGAGATATCTTTTTTTATTATATCCTCAAGCTCCCTTGCCGAAGCACCCCTCTCTATTGCGGATGATATCTCATTATAAATTTCCGGAAGTGAAGGTAGTTTTTCTATTGAATTGATATATTCTATCAATTTTTTATTGTTAACACTCAGGTATATCTTTGATATCTGCTTTATTTTCTTAATGAGAGCATCATCCTCCCAGGGTTTTCCTATAAAGGTGCTGGCAATACCCTTTAAGATTGCTTCCGAAACAACATTTTCATCAATATATCCACTTAAAATAATTCTGTATATTTTGGGGTATAATTTTTTCACTTCCAATAAAAACTCAATACCATTCATTTCAGGCATCTTATAATCTGATATCACAAAATCAATTTTTGATTTTTTCAAGATATTTAGTCCTTCCTTTCCGGATCCTGCCAAATAAACTTTAAATCCCTCAGAAAGTAAGACCCTTCTCAAGGATTTTAAGACATTCACTTCATCATCAACAATAAGTATATTTATTCTGGAATATTCAAAATTATCATTAGTCATTCTTCTTCCCCCTCCATTCTTAGATTTTCAGGAAGTTTAATTGTAAATTTAACTCCTTTTGGTTGACAATTCTCAACCAAAAGCTGACCTTTGTGTTTGTTGACCACAATATCATAGGAAATATTCAAACCAAGCCCTGTTCCTTTACCCGCCTCTTTGGTAGTAAAAAAGGGATCAAATATTCTGTTAATTATCTCTTCGGGAATTTGGGGACCATCATCATATATTGAACAGCAGACATAGTCATCCTCTTCATAAACCTTTATCTCAATAATACCCTTTCCATTCCTTTCTTCTGACTCTATAGCCTGAGCGGCATTAACTATTACATTGAGAAAAACCTGATTTATTTCATTGGGATTACACTTTACAGGAGGGACATCTTTAAAATCTTTCTTTATTTCAGCCACATATTTATAGCTATTCTTTGCTATAACCAGGGTATTTTCAATGCCTTCCCGAATATCATACTCTTTGAATTCTCCGATTTGATCCACCCTTGAAAAATTCCTTAAACTCTTAACTATGGAGGATATTCTCTCCGCTCCTTCAAGGCTCTCCTCCACCAGGTCCTTAACATCTTCAAGCATAAAATCCACATATTTTTCCTTTTTAAACTTTTTCATAAGATTAACAATCTCCTCAATCTCCCCGGATCTTCCTTTCCTCTTTTCCAATTCTTCGGAAATTGTTTTCATGAATTCTCTCATTGTTTTATTGTATTTTTTAAGAGTATTCAAATTGCTTGAAATAAAACCTATAGGATTGTTAAGCTCATGGGCAATTCCCGCTGCAAGCACTCCTATGGATGCAAGCTTTTCCTGATGAATTAATTGTGATTGTGTCTCTTTTAAAAGAGTATTGGTTTTTTCAAGCTCCCTATTTTTATAAAACAGTTCTTTTTCTTTTTTTATTTTTTCTGTGATATCTTTTTTTAAAGCTCCGTAATTAATTATTTTTCCCTCTTCATTAAGGACAGGGAAAACCGTAGCCCCTTCATAGTAAATCTCTCCATTCTTTTTCTTGTTAATAAAAACTCCTCTCCACAGCTTCCCGGCAGTTAATGTATTCCAGAATTCTCTGTAAAATCCTTTACCATGCTTCCCGCTTTTAAGTATTCTGGGGTTTTTCCCTATCACTTCACTTTTCCTGTAACCCGTGATTTTTTCAAAAGCTCTGTTTACATATTCAATATTCGCATCTAAATCCGTAATTACAAAAGCTGAATCAAGGTGCTCTATCGCCAGCGCAAGAATTCTTAGCTTTTTTTCCCTTTTAACCCTCTCCGTAATATCCACAAGAATTCCCTCTATTGCCAGAGGCTTACCCTTTTTATCTCTTTCAAGGCTAAGACTTGCACTGCAAAGTATGAATTCTCCATCTTTTCTTTTTAATGTCAATTCATAATCTTTGATAAAGCCTCTTTTGTATATGGCTTTTAATATTTTTTCTCTATCCCCTTTATTTTTATAAAGTTCAATAGCTTTTCTTCCAATCAATTCTTCAGGTTTATAGCCTGTGATTTTTTCCACCGAAGGAGAAACTAACTCTATCCTTCCATCTAAGTCCACTCTGACATAGATCTCAGTTAGAGAATTAAAGATTCTTCTAAATTTTTCTTCACTCTTCTTTAACTCATCTTCATACTTAATTCTTTCGGTCACATCACTGATAATTCCCAGTAATCCCACCGCCTTCCCTTTTTCATTCCTAACAAGAGTAGAGGTAACCTCAATATTTATTAATTCTCCGTTTTTCTTTTTTAAATTTAGCCTATAATTCTCAATTTTCCCTCTTTTTGTTAACTCGTCAAAATATCTTTTCCTCTCTTCTTCGCTAACAAAAAGTTCTTTTTCCATATTAATGCCAAATAGCTCCTCTTTGCTTGAATAGCCGAAGATCTCAACACAAGCATTGTTAACATCTATAAATCTACCCTCCAAAGAGTAAAAAAAGATGCATCCGGGAGAATTTTCAAAGAGACTAAGAAATCTGTTTTTTATAATATTCTTTTCCTTTTCCATTTTAAAAGTATGGAGGAAAAATCCTATATCATTTGCCAGACCGGTTAAAATTTCCTTTTCTAAACTTTTTTCATCCTTACCAATATCTTCATCCTTGATTTTTCCCTTTAACACTCCAAAAGGCATATCATTGAATTTAATCTTTAACAAAACAGAGCTCTCACTTCCACAAGAGTCTCTTAAAAGACAATCCTTACATTTTTCAGCTTCACCAAAAATTATTTCAAAATCCTCATCCGTGTTTCTAAAATCAGCTATACAGGCGGGAAGTTTACCTTCCGAAAGCATTTTTTCAAATTCTTTCTCTTTTTTTACTCTCTCAGATAATATAAAATCATTAGATTCTTCGTCACCATTTAAAAGAATAAAAAAACCCGATTCTAAAATTTTAGAATTATCAAGAACCCTTAGAATTTCAGTCAGAGCAGGATTAATCTCTTTTGAATTAAAAAAAATCTTATGTATCTTAATTATGGTTTCCAGATATAATGCCTTTTTATCCCGTATGAATACTTCGGCTTTTTCCATTTTCATATTTACCCACTATTTTGAATTTTTAATTTAAGATTTTCCTGTTCAAAAAGTTTTAATCTTTCCTTTAATTTTTCCAACTCTTTTTTTAAGTTTTCATTTTCTCTTTTGCTCTCTTCAAGCTCAGTTTTTAACATTCTCCTCTCTTTGTTAGCTTTATATATTCCAATAGATTGATTTATGACAGGTAAGAGTTCCTCCTCAAGTTTCCATGGTTTTGTTAAAAATCTATGGGTTTCCCCTGTTTTTATTGCTTCAAGAACCACCCTGATATCTGTATACCCGGATAAAATAACTCTAACAGTATCAGGGTAATTTTGCTTAACAGAATACAGTAATTCCAGACCATTTATCTCCGGCATATTTAAGTCTGTAATAACAACAGCTATTTCATATTCTTTCAAAATTTTAAATGCCTCGTTTGCATTTTTAGCCAAAAATACATTGTAAGGTTCCCCTTGAAGAGCCCTTTTTAAAGATTTTAATATATTTTCTTCATCATCAACAAAAAGTATATTCATATCCCTCATTCCTAACCTCCCAGAATAATTTTGTTTCTAAATAAGCTCCTGTATTTGCTTAATTATTTTTATTATATTTTCAGCTTTTTCTTTGAGTTTAAGCAACTCTTTATTTATAATTTCTCCTTTTTGCAATTCTTTGTTATTAATAAGATTGTCAATCCAGTATATTGATTCCCCTATGAATGGAATTAATTTTGCTCCCAACAAGGACAAAATCTCTTTTTTCTTTCTGTTAGATTCTTCTATCTGCTTAATCAAAAGCTCCTTCTCCTTTATTTGATTTTGCAATTCCAATGTTTTCAATTTAAGATTTTTTACCATTTGTTTTCTTTCAACCAATAGCCTGTGGTACTCCAATGCCTGTTTCAGAGTGGGTTTAAACTCTTCCTCCAATTTCCATGGCTTTACAAGATATCTGTAAATCTGCCCCGAGTTTATCGCAGCCATAAGGGTTGTAATCTGAGAATATCCTGTTAATACTATTCTAACTATATCGGGATACTTTTTTTTCACTATTTCCAGAAGTTCAATTCCACTCATTTCGGGCATTCTCATATCTGTTACGATGACAGAGACAGAATTCTCCTTTAAAACTTCAAGAGCTTTTTCTCCCGAATTAGCCAAAAGCACCTCATAAGGTTCATCTATCAAACTTCTCTTAATAGACTTAAGGATATTCTCTTCATCATCAACAAAAAGTATTTTTCCTTCTTTATGGTCAGTCATAAAACACCCTGATAATAATATATACCTTTAATCTGAAAAGTCAACCCTCTGTTTCTAAAATAAATCTTACCGAAATTAATAAATTTTATTAAAAATGTTGATTTTATCAGTAAAAGTCACAGTATATTCTCTTAAGCTTCCAGCTATTTCCTAAATCAATAACAATCAAATTACCGATTTTTTTCATATTCCTACAGGTAAAATCCCTGTCAGAGATGATTTTCACCTTTTCTTTTCCAATACCCCATAAACTGATTTTAAAACCATTCTTGTTCACAACAAAATTATTTATTATAGGATTTCCGGAAGAATCTCCCGGCAGTTTTTTATCTTCAACAAAAGGATAAGCATAATTAAAAATTTCATACCTTAGAGAGCACTTAAAATCATCGGAATTAATCCTTCCTCCATTTTCAATTTCTTTACAATTTTCCAATCTTTCATAATTTTTTGAAAAAATTTGCGGGGTTATTTTAACTCTGAAACCTTTAAGATTTTTAAAATTATAATCAAAGACAATTTCATTATTTTTAAAAACATAAGAAAAATCAACAATCCCTTTGCCTACCTTTAAATTTTTCACTTTTAATAATTTCAGAGAAAGTGGTATTTTAGGAGTAAAATTTATAAGTCTTTTAACTGCATCGGGAGAAAAGCCTAACATTCCTTCAACAAAAGCTGAGAGAGTTGTTCCGTATGACCAGATTTGATTGTTTACACTCTGATTCAACGGAATATAAGAGTTTCCGGATAAAAGCTCCGTAGCATAGCTGTAATCAAAATCCTTTATAATATTAAGATTCTGAGCTAAAAGAGAGTATCCATGATAAGGATTTCCGTATCTATAGAGAGCAAGGGATGCAAAGCCCGTAAGAAATGGCCAGACCGCTCCATTGTTATAACTTAAAGGAGCATAGTATTTTGATTCTGAGCTTAAAAATCTGACTCCCCAATCAGTGGAAATAAAGGGAGAAGCAATCTTTTTTGAAGCCAATTCTCCCCTGCTCTTTTCAACCACTGAAAATCTCATCGGAATTGATGGCCAGACTGTTATAACATCAAGCCTTCCCCTCTTTTTAACTGCATAATCATAATAATTGTTTTTTTCATTCCAGAACATAGTTTCAAAGGAGCTCTTTGCTTTTTCAAAAAAGCTTTTTGCCTTATAGTATCCCTCTTTTTCAAGAATTTCCTCAAAAATAAATTTAAGCTCATCCCATGCTTTTACGGAAAGTCCCGCAAGGAGTATATCCGTCTCTATCTTCTCTCTTCTCAGAGGCCCAGTTTCAGAAGCTCCCGTGCCTGCATACTTTGTCTCAACTATCCCGTCTCCATTCTTGTCACATCTTTCAATCCACTTTTTTAGAAGTTTTATTTTATCCTTATATTTTTTCAAAAGATCAAGGTCACCGCTGTATTTGAGATATTCTCCCAAAAGAACCGTAAAATAGAGAGTGGTATCTCCATGAAAATATGGAAATCCATAATCCTTAAACCAGTTTACAAAACCAGCCCCTTGAGATATTTCATGGGGAATCTTTCCATCCTTTCTCTGATATTTGAATAAAAACTCTATCTCTTTTTTAACTCCTTCAAAACCACCATAATCAAGGATTGCAAGGGAATTTATAACACCATCTCCTCCGAAAAACCATGCAAAGCCCGGCCTCTCCCCTTCTCCTGAAAGCCCGTAACCTGCTATCAAACCTTCTCCTAAATAGGGATTTTTAACAAAGGCTGAGTTAAGTCTGATAACAGAGTTATTAATCCCGAAATCAAGGATAGGATCAGAGCTTTTTATATGAAGATGCTCACTTTTAAATTTATTCAAAATATCAATCCTTCTCTCAAGCTCATCTTTCCACCTATTTTTAAAATCCAAAAATTGCTTTTCAAGAACCTCATACTTCCCGTTTCCGGCACTTACCGGGATTACAATAGTATGCTCCCCTTTATCAAAGCTAACTTTATACTTTAGCTTTCCTCCGGGAAGTTTATGAGCCGGAAGCTTTCCCTCCTTTATCCCTTTCGGAAATCCGATAAATCCGAAATTTTTCCACTTAGCCTCTCCCAAGACAAAAAATCCCTTGTCATTCCACCAAGAAAATTTACCCCCTAAAGAGGCAGGCCACATCGGGGAAAGGTCAGGCTTAAAATTAAATTCAATTTCCACAGGATTTAGATTAGAAATTTTATAAATTATGTAAACAATCGGATTATTGTATGAGGCAAATATTTTCTCCTCTATTTTCCAGCTTTCATTCACATATACTCTCTTAACAAAATTTTCCGAAATTTTATAATAGGAGAGCTTTGAAAATGGTTCCTCTTTCATACCTCTTTCATAAACATTGAACCTGAAATCATGAAAAACCTTATACGGATAGACCCATACTTCAAAAGCAGAACCATCTATTTTTCCCATTACCGAGCTCTCTCTACCATAAACACCGAAAAAAGAATTCGAATAGTTTAAAAATGTTTCAGGCAGAAGAGGAGTGAAAAAGAGAGTTATAATAAATACAAAAGCTATTGCCTTTCTCATTTTACCACCCTTTCCATCCTTATTTTATATTCTCCTTTTTTAAGAAGAATTCCTTTTCTAAGTTTTCCATCAACATAAATATTATAAGATTTGAATTGAGGATAAATTTTAAAGCTCTTTGAATAAACAGATGCAAAAAATTCAAGTGAATTCTTTTCAATTTTTATATTTCTCAAAACCGCTCTCCCTCTGAAAGAGATAACCTTCTTTCCGTTTTTATAAAGTTTAAGATAATTTCTGTTTGCATAAAGCTCATAGATAGAATTTCCTATCCTGTAGTTTTGAAGATGATTACTTTTCATCGCCGAAAGATTTCCCACCCTCAAGCCATCATAGGGTGAACTTTCAATAAAATCTTCAATAAGTACAAGTGCAAACAGAGGTCCCCAGCTCTGGTATCTCTGTCCTCCTCCCTTTCCATTCATGGAATTATAGTTTTCTCTGCAAAGCCTGTATTTGTTCCAGCTCTTTAAAAAGAGAGAGGCACTTTTTCTTGCAAATTCCGAGGCTATCTCATCAAGCCTGTATCTTTTTAGCCCCTGATAAACAAGATAATTTGTGGGAGGCCAGATAGTTCCTCTCCAATACTGTTGGTCTTTAAATGCAGGATTATCCTTTGAGATCGTAGGTATTACAAAATCTCCCCAGAACTCCATTCTATTTAACAGATGTGTCAAAACTTTTTTTAATCTTGTCTTAGGAACTACTTTTGCAAGAAGAGGATAAAAGTTTGAAGATGCCTTTGATTTTGAAAATTTCCCATTCCAGTTTCTATCAAAATAAAAGCCTTTCTTTTCATTCCATAAAGTTTCATTTATCTTTTTTGAAATCTTTTCATACTCATTTTTAAAAAATTCGGAATCCTCTTTATAATTGAGTATATCAGCTATCGTTGAAAGAGATTCAGCATCAAGGGCTACAAGGGATGAAAGATCTATGCAATCAAGCTCCAAGGAGTTTGTATCTTCATTGAATTTAGCCTTATCAAAGTTGGGAAGGTCATCCTGTCCTGATTCCCATGCAGCTCTTACCCTTCCGGGAGCATTCTCCTCCCATCTCGGTTTTATCTTGTTTATAAGTTCCGTATCACTTCCCCATTCAAAGAGAAAATTATTGTTTCCATCTCTCTTTCTATGTTTCCCAAGATTATTTGTCCAATACCTGTGAAATTTCAAAAGCCTTTTATATGAATCTTTCAAAAGATTAATATTACCTGTTTTATAGTATAGCTTTAAAACAGTAAAAGCTCCTACCGGAGGTTGTGCTCTATCCGTGGTGGCGGCGGTGGCTGAACGCCAATTTGGTATATTCCCCCACTTATACTGAGTATCAAGGACAGCCTCAATTTCAGTTTTAGCCATCTTATGATCCTCCACCCCGACTTCAAGGGCATTGAAAAATGAATCCCACTCAAACATTGTCCACAAATCCGTTTTTCCGTCCTTACCGGGGAAAATCCATCTTCTTCCGGCTGGAATATAAAGCCTCTGCTTGTCAGGTTGAAGAAGTTTCATCCAGTAAAGATTTGTTGTTATAGAGCTTACAAGCCCCTCAAATTCACCTGTAAATTTTACTCTGTTTTTCTCGTATTTCATCTTTTCTTTTCTAAGATATGAGGAAACCCATTTTCCACTCTTTTCAAAATTTTCAAAACCCGCATAAAAGAAAAACAATCTGTCTTTTATTTTAAAACCGAGTGAATCTTTCTCTTTCAAAGGCTCAGGTAAATCCTTTGTAAGGCTTTTGAATTTAAAGTTATCATCCTTTCCGAATACCATACCATTTTTAAAATAGACATCCTCACCCATATTCCATGGAGAATAAAATCTTAATATAATATTTATACCTTTTGGCACCACAACATAACCTACCACACCCTTTCCATATCTTCCATAGATAAATTTTACTATCCCGAACTTTGTCTTTCCTTTAACTTTAATCGGAGTTTTAGAGCCCAATCCGAATTTCAGATTTGTATTAAAACTAACCTCAGCATAGGAATAATCGGGTGCTATTGTTCCCGGTTCCTCAACAATAAAAAAAGTGTCATATCCGTCAGCGATTTTTCCGTTTTTCTCAATTGCAAATCTGAATCCATAAATCTTACCTGAATCATTTAAAACAATACCATTCCAATAGGGAGAGTGAAGAGCTCCCACTTCAAATGAAAATAATAAAAATGCAAAAATAAAAATGCCTACACTTACACTGATTATTTTTTTCATTTTATCTCCTGTATTTTTATTTTTTACTTCTCATCTCATATATCATTCTGGAAATTAATGTATCCCATATATAGTTTTTAGGAGATTTTAATTTTGTATAATCAGGAGAATAGCTCTCCCATAAACGATGATTCCTCTTTAACTGATAAAGCATCGCACTTTCTATCTTTTCAAGTATCTTTTCCGCCACATCTTCGTATCCATAATCAAGAACACCCCTGAAAACAGGATAGACCCAGGTAATCCATACAGGTCCATTCCACCTGCAGCATGATAAAACCTGAGGATCATAATAGGGATCATCGGCTGATAAAGTCGGAACACCATACTTTCTCCAAAACTCATTTTTATTTGTCAGATGCTCAATGAGCCTTTTTGCTTGCTCCTTTGAAGCAATTCCGGCCCAGAGAGGCAGAAAACCTATGATTTCCTTTCTTTTCAAAGAAATTCCCGATGGTGTTTTAAAATTCATAGTATCCTTATGAACATGATAATAAAAGCCTGTTTTTTCATCCCACATATATTTATTAATAAGTGAAGCCATTTTATCAGCTTTTCTTTTCCACTCTACCGCTTCATCTTTTTCCCCTAAGATTTCAGCTATTTTTGAAAGGGATCTCATCTCTTTTACAACCATTGAGCTGAGGTCAAGAGCCTCCAATTGATTTAATGTATCAGGCTCCTTTCCCAAAAGATCAAAAACAGCATTAAGATAGTCTCTTACACACTCCAAAAGTGTATGACCACCCCATTCAAGGAGTCCGTTTTTGTTTTTATCCCGTGTTCTCAAAAGATAGTTTGTAAATTTGACACCTGAATCATAAGATTCTTTCAAATATTTTAAAAGCTCCTTTTTACTTACAAGACCAGACCTTTTAGCTGCAAGATATACCTCAAGATTTGTCCAGGAAAAGAATGGAGCTGATGTTGTCTTTTCTCCTTTAACAGGAAATGTTCTTGTAAAAAAAGCCCCGACTCTGTATGGCATATAACCATCCTTACCCTGAACTTTCATAAAATTTCTCTGAGAATTGATTGCAAGAATCGGATCAAATAGTGAGATTGTGTGCATTGAAAGGCTCTCATGAAACACCTGCCCTTCATGCCCCCACCCCCACTTTGGTTCCCTTGAAAATACATAATAGGGATACGGAAATTGACCTGCTGCAGGTAAAAACTGCTGTCTTCCGAGATATATTCCATCATAGTAAAGGAGCTCTTCATCTTTGTTTTTAAATTTAAGTTTCGGGATATTCTTTAAAATTCTTTGATTAAATGAAAATACAGATTTAAAACTCTTGTTTTCAAGTCCTTTAATTAAATCATTGAGTTTATTTTCATCTCCCTTTTGAACAGTTTTTTTAAAAATTTTAATTTCACCATTGGAAGATTTTAAAACAGTATCCAAAACAACAGCCTTTAAATTTGAATTTAAAGAGCCATTTAAAACATTTTCATCGGTTGCAACAATATCCGAGATATTATCAACTCCGCTTTGATATCCTCCGAAAGAGTATATCTTTTTATTCAATTTAAACTTTGAGTATCTTACACTTTTAAAACCTTTTAAGCTTTTCTGCTGAAAGTATTTTCCCTTTCCCGGCTGTTTATAGGAGACCAAAAGGGAATTATTATTTTCTATCCTGGCAAAAATGGGATTATTATTTTCATAGACAAAGAAAAGGTCAAGCTCTAACCCGGTTCTATTTTCATACTCAATCTTTGTTATAAAGCTATCCGATGTGAAAAGTGCAAAGCTTATGCTAATCTTTACTCCAACAAAAGGCTCGGCTTCAAGGACAAAAGAATCGGGAAAGGATTTTAAAACAACAGGCAGTTTGTAAAATTCTCCTGTTTTATAGGCAAACATCTTTCCCAATTTAAAACCGAATGATATATTCCCCGCAACCTCATTTTCAAGCTTTATTGGAGCTCCCTCCTCATAATAAATCAGATGATATCCTTCATCAACAAAGTAGGAACTCCTCTCAAAAGGAGCAATATAGGATGAAAAAAGCGGTGAATTTCCTTTATAGCCTTCATCTGAAAAGAGCGAAAAAGCAACCATAAACATTAAAAAGAGCAGAGAAAATTTCTTCATTTTTGTCCTCCTTTCCTTTACAATAAAATCTACCATAATTATATAAGGAGGACAAGAATTTTTCCCAGCACTATCTTTTAAGATTAACCGTTCATTGGTGAAGGACAACACAGCATTGAGCATTGAGCATCAAGCATTGAGCTGATTTTGAAAATTATAGATTTATTGCTATTTATAAATTTCTTTTTAAATAAAAGATTAAAGATTAAATAATCTGTTACAAGTTATAAAAAACTCCCTTAATGTTTAGCCCATAGCTCATGCTCAATGCTCAAAGCTCAGTGCTATCATGGTGCTGGATCGTCGCTATCTCTTCGAAATTCACAATACCTCTATCTTATAGTCTGAAATATTCCTCTCTTTCGTAGAAAAATTTATCCCGATCAATATGATTTCCTTACCCTTGTTCTTATAAGGCTCATAGTATTTTTTCTCTTTTATCTGCTGTATTGCTTTATTTGAACTCTGATTGCATTTAAACTCAAATATATAATACCTATCCCTTGTCTCTATAAGTGCATCTATCCTTCCCTTTGATGTTAATATCTCAGATTTAATTCCCACTCCCGACGACGATACTATCAAATAAAACAAAATATGAAAATCAGCCTCTTCTAACTTCTTTTTTTTCATCAATGTATACGGTATCTCTGAAAATACACTCTTTATTATCTCTATCGCCTCCTCTACCTCTCCTCTGTTAAGCTTACTCCTTATCTTCTTATGTTTTGATTCCCCGTCCCCAAGGTATAGTCTTGTTAAAATACTTTCGGTAAATGATACTCTTACCTCTTTATTAGGATATGATAATACATAAAGGTCATCCTCAGCATTATAATCCTTGATTGTAAGATAACCTGATTGAAACATCAGAGGAAGCGGGGATAGTCTATCAAGCTCATATACTGAAAACTGTGAGCTTGATACCTCATAATCCTCATATTCAGGTATGTAAATATCACCTTCTTCTATTAGATTTATTAAAAACGTTGGAGTCCCAGTCTCAAACCAATAGTTTTCTATACTTCTCTTTTCAAGAGCTGAAAAGAGAGAAAAAGGATTATACACTCTCACATCCTTTGATGAAAATCTATAACCATTGTAATATCCCCTTAATTCCTCTCTCAATTCTTCACAATCAAGCTTTTCTTCATCACAGAATCTATCTATATAAGGAGATAAATCTCTGTCTATCTCTTCCTCGGTTATTCCAAGTATGTCACAGTATCTCTTGTCCATTGTCAAATCTGTAAGATTGTTAAGCTCTGAGAATATAGATACTTTTGAAAATTTTGTTATTCCTGTTATAAATACAAACCTTGTTTTTTTTACAACACTCGCTCCCTTAAGTACCCCATAAAATGATTTTAATAAAGTCCTATTCTCCTCTGCTATCCTTAACTCCCCTTCTCCTTTCCCTATATGATCTATTATAGGTTTATCATACTCATCTATTAAAAATACTATTCCCTTATTATGCTTTTCGTAAAGCTTTTTTATAAGCTCCTCAAACTTCTCCTTTAGTAAATTATCTTCTTTAATCTCCAATCCTTCACTTTCGCCTATCTCATCTATTTTCTTCTTTAGTGCTTCTGTTAATATCTTCGCATTATCATTAGAAATCACATTAAAATCCAAGACAACAACAGGATACTTTTCCCATTCATAATTACTATCATAAATATATAAACCCTTGAATAGTTCTTTTTTACCTCTGAATATATTGTAAAAGGTTGAAATCAAAAGAGATTTTCCGAATCTTCTTGGTCTTGAAAGAAAGTAGTATTTTCCTGAGCTAATGAGGTTGTAAAGATGTTGAGTTTTGTCTATATAAAGATACCCTTCATTTATTATACTTTCAAAATCACTAATCCCTATGGGCAAATTCTTTAATTTTTTATTCATATAAAAATAATAGCATAATATTTTTTATTTTCAAATAATCTCTCTGGGTCAAAGATAACCAAAGGAGAGAGAAAAGGTAGGAGGGTGTGATATAATTTAGAATTATTTCATCAAGATTTGCTAAAGACTCAATACTCAGGTCTCTATCGTCCGCCTCTTCACGGTTTTATTGTTTTTTATTCACTGTTTTATTCCAAAATAACAGCTGTGCCGTAGACAAGGATTTCTGCTGCATTTTGCATTATGTAGGAGGTTGAGAATCTGACATTAACAATTGCATTTGCTCCCAGAGATTCCGCCTCCTCTATCATCCTGTCAAGAGCCTGCTCCCTTGCCTGTGCAAGAAGTTTTGTATAATCCTTGATCTCTCCTCCTGTTATGTTTCTGAAAAGAGCCAGAATATCCCTTCCTATATTTCTTGCCCTTATTGTGTTTCCTTTCACAAGCCCTAAAACCTTTTTAATATTTCGCCCTTCAAAATCGGGTGTTGTAACTATTATCATTTTTCCACCTCCTCATATCTTTCTCTCTTTTTAGAGAATAACTGTTCCCTTAATATTGAAACAAAAAGAACCACACCTCCGAAACTCAAAAGAAGAATACCTATCTTTACTATCAATGGAGTTGTAGGATCCTTGATTAATTCATCAATGAATTGATAAACTCCGAAAAACAATAAAATAATTGCTCCGATTGAAAAAAATATCCATCCAATCTTTCTCTCAAGCTTATTATAAACGGATGACCAGTAGTTATCCCAAACCTCTTTGGAAGGTTGTTTTAATTTCATCATTTTTAATCCCTCCTCTATATTTTCATATTTTTCTATCTCCTCTCTGCACTCTTTACATACTTTAATATGCTCCTCAACCTTTCTTCTCTCCTCTTCTTCCAATTTGCCTTCAAGATATGGAAGAAGGAGAGCTTTTATCTTTGTATGCTCACTATTCATACTCCCCCCTCCAATTCCTCTTTTAATTTTTTCTTTATATAAAACAATGATGACATGATCGTTCCAATCGGTTTTCCCAGAAGTCTTGATAATTCCTCGTAGGAGAATCCTTCTATGTATCTTAAAATTATAAGCTCCTTTTGCTCGGGCTCAAGATTATTTATTGCTTCCGAAAGAGCCTCTTTGAATCTATTGTTACCATTAGGATTATATACAACATTAAAAAAATTGTTTGTTTTAAATCCTTCCCTCTTTCTCTTTTTCGTATAATCAAAACAGAGCCTTTTGATAATCTGATAAAAATAGGGGAAAAAATCCTTTTTTGTGTCAAACTTTTTCAACCCTCTGAAAGCTTTTATAAATGCTTCCTGTGAAATATCAAGGGCATCCTGCTCATTGTGAACAAATCCAAGGGCTATGTTGTAAGCTCTTTTCATATAAAATTTCACGATTGGCTCAAATGCTTTTTTATCTCCTCTTTTAACCCTTTCTATAATTTTATTCTCATCTTCAAGTTTCTTCATATAATATATACTGATTTCCTCCTCTTTTTATTCAATTTTTTATTAAATTTTACAAAATATCAGAGCAAAAACTTATAACCGCCTAATTTTTCAGCCCTTTTTTTAATCTCTTTTGAATTTATCAAGTCAATTAAAATTTCATAATTTTTCTCTTTTGTAAATTCTGAAATAAATAAAAATCCGTATTCTTCCTCTGCCACAGGTATAAATTCAAGGTCAAGAATCTTTGAAACAGGCATTATCCCCATACCAACATCAGCCTCTCCTCTCTTTATAAAAATACCTGTCTCAAGGTGGGTGAAAACCTCCCTTGAATATCCCTTAATGTTTTCTGTTTTAATACCTTTCCGACTGAGAAGATAATCAAGAAGCAATCTTGTTCCTGCTCCTCTCTGCCTGTTTATAAATGATACATCATCTCTTAAAAGGTCTTCAATATTTTTTATTTTTTTGGGATTTCCCTTGGAAGTTATAAAGCCCTGCTCTCTTTTGACAAACGGTAGATATTTGTACTCCCCGTCTTTGAGGTATTTTTTTATAAAACTTTTGTTGTATTTCCCTGTTTCCATATCAAGAAGATGGATTCCTGAAAAATGTGCCACCTTCTCTGAAATCGCTTTCAAGCCACCCATTGAACCTGAGTTTATTATTGCTATATCCTTTGTATAATCATATTTTCTTAAAATATTTCTAAGTTCTGATATTAAAAAATCATTTGAGCCTATGAATATTATCTGATCCTCCAAAAGCTCTCTCTTTTTCAATATTTCAATATTAACACTATCCCCTTTGTTAATCCCTTCCACTCTCTCCTCTATGACAGCTGTTCCATCCCTTTCGACAAATGGTTTTAATAGAGATGAACCTCTCTTCAAAGGATAAAAAATATATTTTTCCCCTATCTTTCCGACCTTTATTTTAATATATTCTTTCATCCCCAATTTTGAGAAAATCTTAAAAGAGGAGAAGGCATTTATATTCTCCCTTGTTCCATCATAAAGTGTAAAAAAGTAAGCTATGTCTTCAATAAATTCATTTAAAACCCCTGCTGCGGCTCCGGGATAACCGGGAATACAGAACACAGGTTTATTCTCTATCTCTCCGAAACAGAAGGGCTTTCCCGGTATGTAGTTAACTCCATGGAAATGGATTTTACCGTGCTTTTCTATCAGGGAAGGAATAAAATCCTTGGAACCTGAGGATGTTCCGGCTGAAAAAACAATTAAATCATAGTTATTCAGATTATTGATTAAAACATTTTCAAGCTCACCGATAATATCCCTTACTATCGGATGTACCTTTATGTTAAAACCCCATTTTTGAAAATAATCTTTTATGAAAATTGAGTTTGTTTCATAGATTGAATTTTCCTTTAATTCGGAACCTCTTTCAAGAATTTCATCTCCGGTCGGGATTAAAAGAATTTCCGGTTTTTTAAGAAGGTTAATCTCTCTTATTCCCGCAGAATACATAAGAGAGACAGCTTCAGCATTTATTTTAAAAAATGAGGGAAGAATCATCTCCCCCTCTGCAATATCCTCTCCGATGTTTCTTACAAAATTATAAAATGGCACAGGTTTAAATATCTCAACTCTCTTTTCATCAAGAATATTTATATCCTCAATCATAATGACAGCATTAAATTTTTCCTTTAAAGGATAGCCTGTGTTTACGAATTCAAAATCTTTACCTCTTTCAAGTATAATGGGCTTTTTGGGTAGTGCCTTGAGAGTGCTTTTATAATCAACTGAAATTCCGTCCATTGCTGCGGTTGAAAATGGAGGAACAGAGCTTTTTGCATAAACAGGCTCAGCTGTTATCCTATCTATTGAACTTTCCATATCAATCTTTTCTTTCCCCAAATTATTCAAAATTTTTTTTGACTTTAAAACCTCTTTTAAAATTCCTTTTGCTTTTGAAAACTCAACCTTATTAAAATAAACCTTTCTTTTAAAATTCATAGTATTCAAGGCTTTCTCCCTGATATGCCCCCTCCCTGCTCTCTTCAATTCTGACAAATCCCGTAGCCTCCGCGATAAGGGAAACAAGGCCTGATTCTCCGAAAAGAGGCTTTGCTAAAAATTCTCCGTTCTTTTCATACTTTTTCACAAGAACAAAACTCTCCCTTCCCACCTTTTTGTTTATATTTTTATCTATTTTAATATAACCTGAGGGAGATATTTTAAAATTATCAGCACCTTCCCATGCCAAAACAAGTGGATGGACAATCGTAAAAATTGATACAAAGGATGAAACAGGATGCCCCGGAAGCCCGACAAATACTTTCTCCTTACCCTTTCCGAAAATAAGAGGTTTCCCGGGATAAACCCTGATCCCATGAAATATAATCTCTGAAAATTCGGAAAGAACATTTACTGTAATATCGCGTGTTCCCATTGAACTTCCACCGGAAATTAAGAAAAGATCAAAAGAGTTTATGTTTGATTCAATCATATTTTTTAAACTTTCCCTGTCATCCTTTGCTATTCCTAAAAATGTAATATCCTCTCCCAATTTTTCAAGATAGGTGGAAATAAGGTATGAGTTTGTATCTCTGATTTTACCTCTCTCTCTCCTTTCACTTTTATAATCAATTATCTCATCACCCGTTGATATAATGGCCACTTTTAATTTATCGTAAACCGGAATTTCGTATATCCCGGAGGAAATCAGAGCCTGAATTTTGTTCGGAGTTATTCTCTCCCCTTTTTTTATAATGATCTCTCCCCTTTCATAATCCTCATCCTTCCTGACAGTGTTTTCATTCATACCCACGGATTTGTAGATTTCAACCCATTCCCCCATCTCCTCGGTATCCTCCTGCATTACAACCGAATTTGCTCCTTCCGGTAAAGCTCCGCCTGTTGAAATTTTCACCGTCTCTCCGTTTTTTACATATATGTCAGATATTTCTCCCATTTTAACTTCACCTGCTATTTTCAACATTGACGGGACAGACGGACTTGCTCCCTGAGTATCTTCAAATCTTACGGCATAGCCATCAACAGTAGAGCGGTAAAACCCGGGAATTTCCTCAGTGGAAAGGATATTTTCAGAGGCAATATGATTCTCAGAAACTTCTGATCTCACTAATGCGGAATTTCTCTTTAAATTTAGTTTTTCTAAAAGCTCTTCAAACTCTTTATATGAAACAGTTTTTAAAAATTCTTTCATCTGCTATTATCCTATAAATCAAATTAAAAGTGAAGTAACAGCTCAATCCTTAAATACGGAATTTTTTTCCTGAAAAACGTAAAAACTTCCAATCTCAAAAAATTTTCACACTTAATTTTTTTCTTTATATTTAATATTTTATAAGCCTTTTGAAAAAAGAGAGAAAATGGCATAAAAATTGATAAGAGAAATTACGGAGGTTGAAGATGATAGATCAGATCAGGATGAATGATATTTATGCGACAAAAAACAGTTCAACTCAAACCGGTGGAGATCCTTTTTCAAGTATAGGAGCAGATGATTTTTTTGAACTTCTGATAGCAAAGATGCAAAATCAGGATCCTCTGAATCCTATTGATGATCAACAGTTTATTTCCCAGGTCACACAGTTCACTCAACTGGAAGAACTAAAAAGTATGAAAAGTGCACTTGAAAATCTTGCCATAACCCAAGGGGCCTCTGCCAGCACTCAAGCCGTAAATCTATTAAATAAGTATGTTGTTACAGAGGGGAATGAATTTTCAATAAGAAACAAAGGAGAAGATTCGAAAATAAGATTTGAACTTGATAAAGATGCAACGGATGTTTCGTTAATTGTTTATGATTCATCCGGAAATGTCGTTGATGTTCGTTCATTAGGGTCAATGACAGCAGGTTCCCATGATTATATTTATGATGGTAAAAACATACAGGGAGATCAGCTGGGCCAGGGAATCTATAGGTATCAAATAAAAGCTTACAGGGGATCAGATGAAGTTAATGTTAAAACATACTCCATAAGATTGGTTGATGGAATAAGATTTGAAA
>JALVQI010000002.1 GCA_027031485.1 Candidatus Aminicenantota bacterium
GTAGTATTGACGCTAAGATACTTTTTAGATAAAATGAGCTATTCTTGAGGAGAAATAATGAAGTATAGGTTATTAACAAATCTTTTGGATGAGGTTTAAAGAATGGATAATTTTATTATCTTCTCTACAATTGATGACAAAGAAAAAGGAAAAGAGATTGGTAAAATATTGGTTGAAGAGAGACTTGCTGCCTGTGTAAATATAATCTCTTCTGTTGAATCCATATATGTCTGGGAAAATAAGACTGTTCTTGACAATGAAAATCTTCTTCTAATTAAAGTTTCATCAAACTGTTTGGAGAAAACAATAAATAGGATAAAGGAGCTTCATCCCTATGAAATTCCCGAAATAATTGCAGTAAAAATAGAGAAGGGTAATAAAGAATACTTAAATTGGATAGATAAAGGATGTGGAGGAAATAAATGAGAAAGATAATTATGGTGGTATCAGTTTTTTTTATTGGGATATTTTTTTCTTATGGTGGATTTATTCATTTAAAACTTGACCTTGGAAGACACTCTGCTTATGTTAAAAACACTAATCGCGTAGTTTATAAAGAAGCAAAATATGATATCTCAGGGGGAGTAAGTGCTGAGTTTAATTTAAGCAGGGCTTTTGCTCTGGAAATAGGTGCTTTTTATAAAACCTATAAAGCCGCTGCAAATATACAATATGTGAAAGCCGACGAAAATAAGGTTGTTTACTATACTCCTGAATTCAAGATAAACTATCTTTCGGTTCCTGCATATTTCAAACTTTATTTTTTAAATGAAGAAATATCTCCCTACCTATTGGCAGGTGTTGATTTTAACTTTTATCTTACTTCAAAATATAGTTATAAAGATCCTGATAATACCGGGCTGGGACCCTATGATGGAAAAAACAAGAATTTCAGAGTATTTCTTGATCTGGCCTTGGGAGTAGTCCTTGCTCCTGATTCTCTTGCTATTGAAATTGAGTTCCATGTAGTTAATGATTTTGGCTATATGTTTGTAACAGATAGTGAAGAAGCGTATAATGTGAGAATAAATGGAATGGAGCTTGTAATCGGAAAAAGATTTTAAATAGAGTGTGAAAAAATGATTATGGAGCATATTTCACATGTTTTTGAAATAATCTTTAGTCCGGAAAAAGTTTTAAAAAGAGCTTTGGAATTGAAAAAATACTGGATTCCTATGGCGGTGATGATGATTATTCTGTCTGCTATGACTGTTTATGTGGCTCCGATACAGCATTCTGATCAGGTAAAGTTTATCAAAGAAAATCCTAAAATATCGGAAAAACTCAGCAAAGAACAAATCAAACAGATGGAAGAGTATAATCCGCGAGTTTTTATTCCAAGGACCCTTATGGCTGTTATAATATCAATCCCTTTAATGATTTTGGTATTGGGGCTTTTTGTTCACTGGTTTTCAACTCTTGCCGGGATTGAAACAAGTTTTATTACCTCCATAACAATTGTAGGTTACTCAAGTTATATAGATTTCCTTTGGGGCGCTCTTGTAAAGGATATTCTTGCTGTTACAAAAGGTAGTTTTTTATCTGTATCAACAAGTTTTACCTTACTCTTTCCATCCCTTGATATTCACTCAAAATTGTATAGAGTTTTAAGCCTTTTTGATTTTTTTAATATCTGGAGCTATATTGTATTGGGAATAGGAATTTCTTTATTACCAAATTCTAACTATAAAAAAGCTTTCATAATAGTTGGTATTATTTATATAATAAAAATTATTGTATCATTGATTCCGACATTATTATTTAGCTTCGGATTTTAAATTGGAGGGTATAATGAAAAAAAAATTATTTTTTACTTCTTTGATTCTTTTGGTTTCCTTTGTTTTCGCTTCAACGATTGTAATTATCGGAGATACCAATCCGGATGAAATTTTTCTTCTGAAAAGCTGGAAAAAGATCTATGAAAACTATTCTCCTGATGTAAAAACTGTTGAAACCATAAAAAAATACACAAAAGATGTAAGAGCTGAGGTATATTTCGGGACTTGGTGCAAGGATTCAAAGAATAATGTTCCAAAATTAATTAAGATTTTTGAGCTTTTACCAGACATTAAAGTGAAATACACAGCTATCATATGGAGAACATGTGATAAATCAGGAATTTACAAAAAAATGGATTTAAAGAGAGTCCCTACTATTATTTTTTATAGAAATGGAAAGGAGATTGGGAGAATAATAGAAAATCCTGTAAAAACCCTTGAAAAGGATATTTTAGATATTCTTGCAAAATAGTTTTGTTTGAAAAGATAAAGCTCTATTTAATAGCGGATTTTTCTGAAAAAACAGAAAAGAATTTTTTTAAAAGGGTGGAATTTTTTTTAAGTGAAGGGATTAAGCTTTTCCAATTTAGAGCCAAAAGAGTAAGGGAGAATGAACTTTCAAATTTAATTGAAAGATTAAAAAAAATCTCCGAGAAATACCATGCTATCTTTATAATAAATGATTACTGGTATTTTGTTAATGAATTTGATCTTGCCGGGGTTCATTTAGGCAGAGAGGACTTCCCTCCTGAGATTTTCAAAGTGATAGCTCCGGAGAAGTTTGTGGGTTACACTGTAAACAATGAAGAAGATCTTGTTTTTGCAAATAAGGTGAAACCTGATTACATAGGTGTAGGCCCGGCTTTCTATACTGAGACCAAAACTAAAGAAAGATTGGCTCCGATCTTAGGCCCTGAAGGTATAAAAAAAATAATAAAAGCAACCCTTATACCATACTATGCAATAGGTGGAATTAACGGAGACAATATGCCTCTTCTTATTGAGCGGGGCATCTCAAGATTTGCCATCTCCTCTTATTTAATGCAATCTGATAATCCTCGTAAAGTTATTAAAACGCTAAGAGGTTATTCTCTTATATGATTTTTATATTTTTGATTCAGTAGTGTCCGGAAAAAAAACAGAGGATTGGGACACCTCCGAGTGAAGGTGTATGATATATAAGTATTTTCAAAGAAATCAACACACGGGGTGTCCCATGGGATATCAAGATAGCCATGAGCATTAAGCATTGAGCATTGAGCAAAACATTAAGAAAAGTCTCTGATAAGTTGTAATCTGTTATTATCTTTTAAAATAAATTTTATAAAAAAGAATTTACAAACAACAGTAAACAGCAATAAACTGAACACCGACCGCTCCGATTAACGATTTACAACTCACCCTTCACGATTGAGCTCAAAGCACTTGATAGCCATGAGCATTGAGCTAAATTCTGAAGGTCTTAATAGCCTTGAGCATTGAGCATCAAGCGTTGAGCCAATTTTGAAGGTTAATTGTATTAAGCTATCAGTAAATTTCTTTTATTAAAAAAAATTAAATAAAGAAAATTGTTAATTACAAGAAACTAATAATTTCATTAGTGAACAGCTCATGGCTCAATGCTCAACGCTCAAGGCTCTCACTAACTCTTCGCTACCTGAAATTTCCCGGACAGTACTGTATTTTTGATTCTCCAATTTTAACGATTCTTTTTAAAAAGATGTTTTTAAAAGGAGAGAAGAGATTTGCATTCTTTTTTATATTTCCTTTTGTTTTGATTTTGATTAAATAAAATGGATTTGCATATTTATAAATGAGCCAGTAAGATACTTTTCCCTTGAATCCCTTTTTATCAATTTTCATATTAACTCTGTTTTTAAGACCATTAAGATTGGTAATTATCCATTTCCAATGGGTTTTCCCTTTTATTTCTTTTGTTTTTAATTGCTCTCCATTTATAAAAAGATCTGCCGAGGCTTTTACTTCTTTGTTTTCATCAGAATCAAAAAGAATTGCAAGAACAGGCTCGTATGGTGAATCATTAAAATTAATGTTTATGGATATATCTGATTCTGACTTTTGAATATTAAAATTAGTTAAGGGATCACTGTTTTTTAAGTGGAGTAAATTTAAATTCTTAATTTTCTTTTTATTAAATTTAATATACCTAATATTTTCTTTATTAATAATATTGACCTTACCTGTTTTTTTCAATGGTATGATTTCAAAAGATTTTCCTTTTTCTTTGAAGACCTGATAAATTAAGTTTGATATAAGAGGATAAGTGCTTCTTTTTCTGGGATAAATCTTATAGATTGCAGTTTCATAACCATTGAGGTTTAATGATAGTGAATCTCCTGTTTTATAAAGCTCAGGTGAGATCCAATGATATGGGTATATTTTTTCTAAAATAAGCTCTTTATCAAGATGATATTCAGGAAGTAATTTAAGTTCTATTTTCTGGTTCTCAATATTCGGATTTCTGACAGCGACTATTGCCTCTCCTTTGTTATAGTGTATATAGCCATAGGCTTCTCTTTTGCCAGGATTTCCTCCTATCATTTCATTTGATTTTGTTAAAATATCAAAATTCTGAACAGCCCATTTGTATGAAAGTGTGATAGCTTTCCATTCATCATCTGTAAGTAGATCCGGCGTAATATAGAGTTCATACATTGAAATTCCCCTTGCAAAGTAGAGAACAGCATTATTTGTGAATTTTTCAATGTCTTCCTTTTCTCCACCTAATTTTTGCAAATCCCCTTTAATTATTCCATGGGTCATAAGATTGGAAACAGGAAACCACATATCGTATTTTTTAAAATCTTCATAAAGCACCAGATCTCTGTAAGTTGTGGCAGAATCCCTTTTACTTATTGAGGGAACATTTGAATATCCGTAATCTCCCCCCTGCATCCATATCTGATTAGCTATTTTTACCCACCAAGGGCTAAGCCATGTTCCTGATGTTATATTGAGAAAAATCTCCGGATTAAGTTTTCTTGTCTCATTTGCTATTTTTATAAGTTTGTTTAATATTGCCCTTCTTGAATAAATTCCTATTGGATGTCCATGTCCCTTTTCGCTGCAAGAAAATTGAAAACCATCCCATTTATAATAGCCAACGCCATACTCTTTTATGAAATCCAGAACTCTCTTTTCAAAGAGTTTACTGTAGTTTTTCCCTCCGAAGCACAATTGAGTCCCTACTGTTTCATAACCATGTTCTTTCATCCAGCTGAGTCTCCAATTTCTATGGGAATAGCCACCTATAGGTCCGAACCAGATTCCCAGTTTTGTGTTTGTTTTCTTTAGCTCATCTGATATTGGCTTTAAACCGTTGGGAAACTGGCTTTTGGATAATTGCCAATCACTTCTATAAACATCCCATCCATCATCAAGAACAAAGGCATCAAGGTGCACTCCATACTTTTTTGTCATATTTTTATTGAATAGTTTTATAATTCTTTTAGTGTTTTTTTCATTCATAATATTTTTTTTACTTTTTACCATCTCCGGAGCTCTTAAATCATACCAGCTATTGTATAAAAGGTATGGTCTTAATTTTGCCACCCTTATATCATTAAGATAATCAAAAAAGAAATTTTTCACCTCTGAATTGGGGATAATACCTATAACAGTCCAATTGCTTTCAACGGGAATTTTCCCTATCTTTTCTCCAATCCATTGATAAACACTGATTTTATCTTTTTTTATTTGATTATATGAAGATGGATACTCAAGACCAAAAAAGAGCCCTCCTGAAGGTTTTAATGTTAATGCTATCGGTTGTCCGTAGCCTCCTTTTTTAAAAACCGAATAATTTTCTGAAATAATGTTTGAGTAAAATGGATATATTTTTCTTAAAAAGTGAAGATTTCTTTTTTCATCAGAAACCGCAATTTTCTTTTTTACATAGAATTTATCAGGAAAAACCTTATAGGTGATTTTTAAAACTATTGAACGGTAATAAGTTCCTGAGATTCTGTACTTTAATCTTAATATCCTTACACCATCCTTTTGTTCCTCTTTTTTATAGTCCTCAAAGATAAAATTTAGTTTTGTAAGCTCAACAGGGTTTTCCGAATTATTAACAAAAGTCGGTGCTTGCCATCCTGTCCACATTAGATTTATTTTAAAATTTCCATCTGTTTTAAAGACAAAAGGATTTGATTTGAACTTTTGTGAATATTCAGGGAAAACTCCATAATCTTCGAAAATTAAGTTATTTTTATTAATCTTAATTTTAACAAAAACATTGTTGTTACCAACTGTGAATATTTTCTCATTTCCATTCTCTTTTACATTTATAAAAGAATTTGAAAATAAGATGAAAGGTAAAAGCATAAGTGAGAGAATAAAATTAATTTTTTTCATTTTTTAACTCCTTATTAAAATATTTATATTCAGCTCTTTAATAATATTGTAAAAAACATCTATTGGAAAACCGACCACATTGTGATAGGAACCTTCAATTCTTTTAATAAAGATAGAGCCCAAACCTTGAATTCCGTAAGCTCCTGCCTTATCCATAGGTTCGCCGGTATTAACATACCAGTTAATTTCTTCATTACTCATCTTATGAAATACCACTCTTGTTTTAGAAAGCTTTGTCAGGATTTTATGATTTTTTGAAACTGATATGGCAGAGTGGACATAGTGGTCAGTTCCCGAGATTAGTCTTAACATATCAATTGCTTCTTTCTTTGATTTAGGTTTCTGTAAAAACCCATTCTTATAGACCACAGTATCAGCGGTTATTATGATATATTTATTATCTTTAAAAAATTTCAAAGCCTCTTTTAATTTTCCCTCGGATATTCTTTTTACATAATCTTCAGGATGTTCTTTTTCATAGGGGCTTTCATCAATTTCAAAAGATTTTACCTTAAATTCAACTCCGATATTCCTTAAAATTTCAGCCCTTCTCGGAGAAGCTGAAGCTAATATGATTTCACTCATTTTTAAAAACAAATTCCTCTATTTTTTTAAATTGGGATTCTGAAATTACATTTTTTATTTCAGGATTACTTATTATTTTTTTAAGATTTATCTTGGTCCCGAATTTTTCCGCAATTTTTTTAGCTGTTTTAGGCCCCACACCTTTTATTTTTCTTAATTTTAAAAAATCTTCCGAAAATTCTTTTAAGAGTTTTCTTCTAAGGTTGCAATCTCCTGTATCAAGAATCTCCTCTATTTTTTTTGAAATAGCATCTCCGACACCTTCAAGCTCTCTTAACTTTTTTTCATCCCTTATTATTCTGAGAGGTTTCCTTAATTTTTTAATAAGTTCCGCAACTCTTTTATAACTTCTTATTTTAAAAGGATTTTCATCTTTGATTTCGAGCAAAAAAGCTATATCTTCAAAGATTTCCGCAATTTTCAGATTCTCTTTCATAAATCAATTATTTCAACTATATCTTTAACCGTATCAATATAAGCTATTGATGAGATTCCGGAAATTATACCGCATGCTTCTCCGGGATTTAATATTCTTGTTTTCCCTGAAACTTCCTTATGCTTTTTATGCAGATGTCCGTAAAGTATATAATCATATTTCTGACTTTTTATATAAGCTTCGAGAGTCACAGGATCATGGAGAAGCAAAAAGTTTTTATTGTCAAAAGTTGTTTCATAAGGGGGGTTGTATATTTTACCTACAGGAGAAAAAGCTTTGATTAATCCGAACTTTTCCCCGTCATTGTTTCCGAAAATACCTGAAAACTTAATTTTGGAGTCAACAAAAGGCTTTGCAGTAAAAGGTGCCACAAAGTCACCGAGATGTATTATCAATTTAATATCAAGTTCTTTGAAAATATTAATAGCCTTTTTTATTTCATCTACTCTGTCGTGTGTGTCGCTTATTATCCCTATCTTCATTGGGAAATTATAGCATTAATACTTTTTTCAATCAATTAAAATAGTGAAGGCTTTTTAGGTTTTTATTTTCAGAGAAAGCCTGTTTTTCATCAAAATTAAATCTTACCGAAATAAAATTATTATAATTTATTATAATCATATTTAGCGCACCTCAGAATCAGAGTTATTTTTTTTATTTAAATGTTTATT
>JALVQI010000003.1 GCA_027031485.1 Candidatus Aminicenantota bacterium
ATTTCGAACACCTTTTATCCTTTTGAATTTTTCAATTAAATCGAGAGCTATTTTCCTTAATACATTGAGGTCATCTCCATAAACATTAACATCAACCGCAGGTCTGACCATTCCCTCCGTAGGTTCAATCTGTTTTACCTTAAAACTTATTAGACCGGGCAGGTTCAAACCACTTATCAGTTTGGATGTCTTTTTCACATAGGATATTACATTCTCTCTTTTTGAATTATCTTTTAATCTTACAAAAATATAGGATTGATTTGTCACCTTCTCTCCGAAAAGACTACCCTTACCTATTGTTGAGCTAATATTGTCAATATAGTTAAAGCCGGAAGATACAGCTCTTTCCACCTTTTTAGTCAGCATTTCGGTTGTTTCAATCGATGTTCCGGACGGAAATTGGAGCTCTATTTTGTATTCACCTTGATCAACCTTGGGTAGCATTGTAAAATCAATTTTCTTTAAAGGATAGAGGGAAAACATAAAGATCAAAAAAGCAACTAAAAGAACAATTACAGTTCTGCTTTTTTTCTCAATAATAAATTTCAGAAGATTCTCATAATAATTTTCTATTTCTCCGACAGCTTTTTTAAAAAACACAAGAAATCCCTTTTTGTTAGCCGCTTTCATAAAGTGAAAACTTAAAGTCGGAATTAATGATAATGAGACAATACCTGAAAAAATCAGAGAAAAAACGACTGTCAATGCAAGCTCACCTAATAATACGGAGGCAAGTCCCTTTAAAAAAGCCAGAGGTAAAAACACAACTATTGAAGTCAGTATTGATGCAATAACAGCTGAAGTTACCTCTTTTGAGGATTTTGAAAAGACATTAAAGCTTTTTTCTCCCGAAACCTCAAAGTTTCTTGAAATATTTTCTATGACAACAATAGATGCATCCACCACCATTCCCACAGCAAGAGCCAATCCTCCGAGAGAAATCGTATTTATGCTTAAATTGAATATTTTCATAAGGACAAAAGAGGAAATTATCGCCGAAGGAATCGATACAGCTATGATCAGGGTACTTCTCAAATCTCCTAAGAAAAGTAAAATAATAAACGAAGCAAGAAGACCTCCGTAAATAGCGTTGTTTACAACCGTTTTCATCGATTTGCCGATAAAAGCTGATTCATCCTTTATTACATTAAAATTAATAAAGGGATACTTTTTCTTTAAGTCTTTAATTACTGTTTTTGCCTCTTTACAGAGATTAACAGAATTTCCCTTACTCTTTTTCCTGAGAGAAAGAACAATGCTTCTCTTACCATTCACCCTGTATATTGATTCAGCTCTTCTTGTTGAAAAGTTTACGCTTGCTATATCCCTTATTCTCACAGGATTATTCCCATAGTACATAATTACCTTATCAGCTATATCTTCTGGAGTTTTTAATTTTGCATCAAATCTCAGTAAAAACTCTTTTCTACCGATTTTATATATGCCCAGAGGATAATCAAGATTATCTCCGTTTAAAAGCCTTACAAACCTGGAGACTGTAAGTCCGTATTCCATCATTCTATGTTTATCCAATTTTATCTGAACAAATCTTTCTCTTCCTCCCATAAGCTCCACATACCCCACATCTTTGAGTTTTTGGAAATAGACGAGGAGTTTATCTTTGACAAATTTCTTTAACTCAATATCTTTCATTTTTTCCGATGAAAAAGATATCTCCATCGGCGGAGGAATCAAACTCTGAACCTCATAAATTGTCGGGACTCCCGCATCTCTCGGAAGTTGAGACATTACAAAATTGATATTTTCCCTTATGCTATCCTTACTCTCCTTTAAGTCAGCCTCCCATCTTAATCTTACCAAAATAAGAGAAAAACCTTCGGAACTTGTTGATTCAATTTCATCAACACCCTTTGCGGACGAAATAGCCTTTTCTATTACTTTTGTTAAATCCTGCTCAACCTGAAGGGGGGTTGCGGAGCGGTACGGTGTCATAATCAGAAGAACAGGTGCCGAAAAATCAGGATAATAGCTCACATTCATCTGAGAACTAAAATAAAAACCTAAAAATATAAGGGTAAGGAAAATAAGATATGTAGCCACATATCTTTTTATTGAAAGTGTTGATATGTTCATCTACTCCCCCTGAAAGATAATCTTATCACCGTTTTTAAGCTTTTCAGCACCAAAGGTAACAAGTGTTTCATTTCCGGATAAACCGTCAATAATCTCAAAATATCTGCCATATAAATCTCCCACCTTAACCTCTCTTTTATAGGCTTTTCCATCTTTCACGATCCAGACATAATAGCCGTCAACAGAAGAAAAAACAGAATCCGCAGGGACTAATATTTTAAGTTCTTTCTTATCCTTTATAATAACCTTTCCTGTTGTATTGGGAACGAGTTCAAAATTTTTATTGATTACACGGACTTTCAAAATACCGGTTTTAAGCTTTGGATTTCCCGGATTAATTTTGGTATAAACTACACCATTTAAGACTTTATCCATTCCTTCAACCTTGATCTCAACCTTTTCTCCCCTTTTAATTCTGTAAAAGAAAAGAGAGGGAAGCTCAACATTCAGAATAATAGGATTGTAGGAAGCAATCGTAAGAATCGGTGATTGCGGATTAACCCTTGTTCCCTCATAGGCATTTATCTTTATTATAACCCCTGATGCGGGAGATATTAGCTTCAATGGTTTAAACTTATATCCCGGATCATCCCTTTTTATAAAGCCAATAAGATCACCTTTTCTTACTTTATCCGATTCCTTGAAATTAAGTTTTGTTAGAACCCCTCTTATCTTAGGAAACACACTAACACTTTTTTCTATGGAAAAGAATCCGGAAAACTCGTATTTTTTCGCAATCTCTTTTTTTACTGCTTTACCAACTTCCACCCGGACTTCTGAAAAAAGTGATAAGCCGACAAATAAAACTAAAAAGAATATAAAAAATTTTTTTGTCATTTTTCCCTCCAAAATTCCAAACCTATTAAATTTAAGATTTTAAGCTTTTCCTGTAAAATTTGATTCTTTATCTTTAATAGTGATAATTTTGCAAACTTCAGATTTGAATTTGCATTCAACACATCTATGTTTGAGACAGCACCCTCTCTATATGCCTCCTCCACTGTTTTATAAGCTTCCTCCGCAAGTTTTAGTTTTTCCCTCTCTTTTGAAAGACTTTTCTCAAGAGATTTTATATTTGTGATTTCCTTTTCAATCTCTGTCTTTATCTCTCTCTTCAGCGAATCAATCTTTAGCTCAACTTCTCTTTTTTGAGTCTGAAGAATGGATTTTTGATATTTTGAATTAAATCCGTCAAAGATTCTGTATGTTAAAATCAGATTAATATTCCAGTTACTTCTTAATTTTTCCACGTCAGGAAGCATTCCGTTTCTTAACTGATAATTTGCCTGAATCGCAAACTGAGGTAAAAGAGCAGTCCTGTTAATTTTAAGGTTTAGATCTATCAAAGATTTTTGGATTAAAAGATTTTTTATATCCTCTCTGTTTGAGTAAGCAAGATTCAAAAGGATTTTAATATTAAAATCAAAAGGAGGCAAATTCACCTTTCCCTCTATTTTCAAACTATCGTCTGAGTTAAGTATCTGTTTCAGAGAAATTTGCAGATTTTTCAGCCCCTTGTCAATATCTATTATCTGAGCTTCAGTTTTTGAAATTTGAACTTTGGTGGATAGAACTTCATATGATGAAATAACTCCTGCCTCAAATCTTTTTTTAACAATTTTCAGATGATCTTTCAGTGTGTTAAGATTTTCAATAAACACTTTTTTACTTTCATTTAAAATATCATGGGTATAAAAGATAGTAGCTATGGTAAAGACCAATCTCTTTTTAAGAGATTCATAAGAATTTTCATTAATTCTTTTGCTATTTTCCGCTATATTTTTAATATTCTTTCTTCTATTCCAATCAAAGAGAAGATATTGGGCGGTAACTCTGAAATCATAATTGTTGGGTGTTCCAAACCTAAAACTTCCCATTCCGGGAATTTCAAATTCCGGAATAACTCCCACTCTTGTGTATCTACCATTAAAATCAATCGTGGGCAGAAAAGCTGAACCGGTTTTCTTTACATTAAAATCAGCTTCATTTAACATCTCCTTTAATATTTTCAGATCCGGGTTTCTGGCAAAAGCTGTTCGAACCGCTTCCTCAAAGGTAAAAGAAAACAAAAATCCTGAAAATAAAAAAATAAAAATAAATAAGATAAGAAAAAATTTTCTCATTTCCCCTCCAGCTTTTTTATTACTTTTTTTGCTATTTCATACAACTTTTCGGAACATTCATTAAACTCTTGTGCTTCTTTTTTCGTCAAAAATAGTTTGAAAAAATTTTCAAAAGCTCTGTCTATCTCTTTCTCTTCTTTTAAAAGCTCTTTTTCTCCTTTTTCTGTTAATCTTACAATCGTTCTTCTTCTGTCTCTATTATCCTTTTCCGAAGATAAAAGACCCTTTTCTATCATTCTCCAGACGAGTTCAGAGCTCGTATTATGCGCCTGTCCCAATCTTTTTGAAATGGTTTTAACATCCAGAGCCTTTGCTTCTTTCAAAAGTCTTAAAAGATGGTATTGTCTGATACTGTTAACCTTTTCTTTGTTTACCTCGCTTATCTTTATTGGATAATGAAATAAAAATGTTATGTGAGAAAGTGCTTTGGCTATTTCCATTTTTTCCTCCAAAATATCGTATATAGAATATATCGTATTACGATTTTTTTGTCAAGCTTTCCATCTGCGTCAAAAATAAAGTCAATGAATCAAACTTTTTACGAACAAAGCTAAAACTATAACAGGGCCATTCTTATTTTAGACTTTAAAAAACAGAGAGAAAACAGAGAGAAAAATCGGTTAAAATTTTTTATTGAAAGACAGCAATTTTATTTATTTTTTTACCGCAAATCTCATAAAATAATAAAAGAAACATTATCTGAAAAAATAACTGTTTTAAAATAAAATTTTGCATATTTACTTTTTAATGATATAAAATAATATCAATAATATTTTGGAGATGAAGAATGAAAAATATTATTTATAAACCTATCGGAATTATATATTCGCCCTTTAAAGAGCCAAAAAACACTCCCATACAACCTGCGGGAGCTGAGGGAATAGAGGGAATAATTGAGGTTTTCCCTGAGTATTCGGAATGCTTAAAGGATATCGAGGGGTTTTCCCATATTATCATAATATACCACTTTCACCTTATAAAGAACTGGAAGCCTCTAATTAAACCCTATATGGATGAAGAGTTTCACGGAGTTTTTGCAACAAGAGCTCCAGCAAGGCCTAACTCCATTGGTCTTTCCATCGTTAATCTTTTGGAGGTTAAGGAGAATATTTTAATTGTTAAAGATATAGATGTTGTGGATAAGACTCCTCTTATTGATATAAAGCCTTACACTCCCGAGTTTGATATCAGAGAGGTTAAAAAAATCGGCTGGCTTGAAAAGAATATTCATAAACTCCCAAATTCAAAGGATGACGGGAGGTTTTTAAAATAATTAACTTATTAACAATTATTGCTTCGGTGTTATCTTAACAAAATAATAAAAATTTTCAAAATTGATTTTTTCTTATTAATTTGTTAATATTTTATCTAATTAAAAATCGAGGAGGAAGTATGCCGGAAAAAAAGTTTGGAAAATTTACTGTTGAGGTTGATGAAAATGGTTATTTAGTAAATATGGATGATTGGAGTGAGGAACTTGCAAAAGAGATAGCAAAAGAGATCGGAATTGAGCTCACTGAGGATCATATGAAGGTTATAAGGTATATCAGAGAAAAGGTCAAAGCGGGAGAGACTCTCTCAATAAGAAAGATAGGAAAATCCGGAGTTGTTTCCATCAAGGAATTTTATCAACTATTCCCGGACGGTCCGCTTAAAAAGGCAAGTTTGATAGCAGGGGTTTCAAAACCTGCCGGTTGTGTATGAGGAGGGAGAAATGGATAAAGAATTAAAAAAAGTTTCAATCATTTGTTCAAAAGCAAACCTTGATAGCGTATATGCTGCTCTAATACTTGCAAACGGAGCGAGGATGGAGGGAATTGAGGCCGAGCTATTTTTCACATTTTTTGGCCTTGATGTTATTACAAAAAAGAAGATGGACAAACTTCACATAGCAACAGTGGGAAATCCCGGACTTTCAATGCCCGGTGGTCTTCCCTTCCCCACGATCATAGGGATTATTCCGGGGATTGAAGCAATGGTATCAAAAATGATGAAAAAACAGATGGAAAAACTTGAAATTCCGGCTGTCAGTGAATTTCTTGAAATGATTTCCGCTTCGGGAGGAAAGATTTTTGCCTGTAAGCTTGCCATGGAGATGTTTAAACTGAAAAAAGAAGACCTTTATGATGATCTTGACGGGGTTTTAACCGTGGGAGAATTTTACGAAAGAGCAGCAGGGTCTCAGATAATTTTTATTTGAAAAAATATAAATACCCGAAATCATAGAAAAGAAATTTTCTTCTTCCTTCATTAAACAATGATTGCAAAGGCAGAGTTTTTTTCTCAGAGTCTATTATAAAAATTATAAATAAGTAAGAATTTTTCTGATGTTTTCTTTGAGCTTGCCTCTTCTGAAATTATGTAATGTTTATAGTTTTTAAATTCATTAAAAATTCGCGGAAGCCTTTTTGCCACTTTTTTTACTTCAAGCAGTAAAATTTCATTTTCTTTCTTAAAAATAAAATCAATTTCACTTCCCTGCCTTGTTCTGAAAAAATACAGCTCTTGATTTAATTTAAGCCTTTTGTAAAGTTCAGAAAAAACAAAACTTTCAAATAGTACTCCTGAATCAACTCTTAACCTGAGATTTTCATTGAAATTTTTTATAAGATAATTTCTAAGCCCTGTGTCAATAAAATATATCTTATTGGATTTTTTAATTGAATTTATTCTATTAAGAGAGTAAGGAGGAAGAAGTTTTATTAGAAAAGTATCTTCAATGGTAGAAATATAGTCTCTTACGGTTTGAACATTTATTCCCAGATCATTTGCAATATTATTGTATTTAATTATGTTTCCGGTTGAGACAGCCAAATGTTCAAGTAAACTTTTGAAATTTCTGATATTTCTTATATTCATAAATAATCTTATGTCTTTTTCAATATAAAATTCAAATATACTGTTTAGGATTTCAATCTTTTGTTCCCTTTTTTCAGTTAAACTGATCTCAGGATATGAGCCGAAAACAATAAATTCATTAAAGTATTTTTTGAGCTCAATTAAAATTCTTTTACTTATGTTTTCGTGATATAAGGCATTGGCTAAATCTTCTCTTGTTTTAAATCTGAGAAACTCATCAAAAGTTAAAGGATTTACTTTAAATACAATGATTCTTCCTGCCATTGTTTCAGATATTCTTTTTTTTATCCTTAAACTTGATGAACCAGAGGCGATTATCTTAATATTATTGTAATTATCATAGATTGACTTAAAAATTATTGTTGAGTTTTCAACATTTTGAAATTCATCTACGATTAAATAAAATTTTTCTTTATCGTTTTCCTTATAGCCTCTATTTTTTAAATAGTAAATCAACTCAAGTTCATTGTCAAAAATGCTTCTATTGCTTAACAAATCAAGGTCAATAAAAACACTTCTTTCAGAAGGCAGCTCATTTAATAAAAGTTTTAAAATACTTGTTTTTCCTGTCTGTCTTGCTCCCAAAAGAATAAGAATTTTCCTGTTTGAAAGGCTCTTTTTTATTTTATCTAAAATATTTCTCTTAAAAAACATATTTTTTGTCATAACATTTTATATACTATACTATACAAAATGTCAAGATATTTTATATAGTAAAGTAGC
>JALVQI010000004.1 GCA_027031485.1 Candidatus Aminicenantota bacterium
TGACTGATCTTACAATGAATAAAAGATATTGCGATATACTGGGAATAACAGAAGAAGAAATAGACAGGGATTTAACTCCCTATATTGAAAGATTTTGTAAGGAAGAAAATCTCAATTTCGAGGAGTTGAGGGAAGAATTAAGGAATTATTACAATGGCTACAGATTCTCATCAAAAGATATAAGAGTGTATAATCCATTTTCTTTATTTACAGCATTAGAATATCATTCAATAGAGAACTACTGGTTTGAGACAGGAACACCTACATTTTTGATAAATCTTATAAAGGAACAAAATATATACATACCTGAGTATGAGCACTTCAAAGCTGATGAGTTTATGTTTTCAACATATGAGCTTTCGGATTTAAACCCTCTGCCCCTGATGTTTCAATCAGGCTATTTGACAATAAAGGATTATGATAAAAGGTTAAGAATATATGAGCTGAGCTATCCTAACAGAGAGGTTAGAGAATCCTTTACAAAGAGTCTTTTTGTCGAATATTCCGGACTGAAATATAATGTAAAGTATGCGAATGTAAGGGTAAAGATAGAGGACGGAGAGATAGAGGAGGCGATAGAGATAATAAAGAGTATATTTTCGGAGATACCGTATACATTGATGAAAAAGAAGAAGTTAGATGAGGCTGATTTTCATATTTTGTTTTATTTGATAGTATCATCAAGTGGAGTAGGAATTAAATCGGAGATATTGACATCGGAGGGAAGGATAGATGCACTTATAGAGACGAGGAACAGGTATTATATAATTGAGTTTAAATGCAATCAGGATTCAAGTAAAGCGATACAGCAGATAAAAGAAAAGGGATACTATGAGCCTTATAAGAACAGAGGTAAGGAGATAGTGTTAATAGGGATAAATTTTTCGACGAAGGATAAGAATATCAAAGATTATAAGGTAGAGATATTGTGAATCGTGAATTGTAAATTGGTATATTAAATCAGGAGTGATACAGTAGGGGCAATTCATGAATTGCCCAGTAGTCAATTTAATAAAAAAAAAACAATAAACCGAACACTAACAGCTCCGATTCACAATTTACAATTCATCCAGCACTATCTTTTTTGATAAGCTATACTTTGGGGAAGATTTCTTCTTATATTTTTTTTCATTGAAACATTCTCATATTTTCCGTTAGAAAGAAAGTGAGTTTACTTGTCCAGCACTTATTTTCAAAGTTTAATGAAATAACATTCAAAATTTTAAAAATCATTTGATAAACATCTTGGTGTCTCGTTTTCTCAAAAAAATTAGTGCAGGATCGTCACTACATTCCGACCTTCAAAATTCAGCTCAATGCTCAAAGCTCAAAGCTCGAAGCTTATAAAGGGCTCAAAGCTTGCTGCTCAATATTAATGTCTTTTTCCAATTTATCCAAAAATCGCCGGGGTATGGAAAAATGAAGAATTATCTTATCATCCGAAGAGGAAAAATTCATATAATTGGTTAATTCAGATATTTTGCCATTTGCCATTGAAATAAATGCCTTTATTCCGTTTAAAATTTCAACTGTTTTTTTATTTGTTTCAGGATTATTCGATAGTATTTTAAAATTCCCGGTTAACTTTGAATCATTGTAATCAATTTGAAATAAAAGAATGTTGAAAGAATCCGTTTCAAGACCAAAGTTTTTACCCTTATCCTCAATTTTTTTAAAAAACATATTTTTAAAATCAAAAAAGCCCCAGGCAATTGAGCTTGTATCAATTTCATTTATTTTTTTCACTATCTTTGGTTTTTTTAAAAGTGACTCCATCTCTCCTTTGAATACATCAATTGTTTTTTCCACAAAGGATTTTTCTCCGATAATCAGAAGGTTATCGGCAAGAGAGCCTAAAAAATAATTATTATTATTGTTCGGGCCTGGAATGTTTAATTTGAGTATGGGGATATTTTTATATTTCATTTCACTATAATCTATTTTTTTGCTTTTAACATAATTTTTAATTTTTTCAAGACTATGTTTCACCCCGATCAACACCCCGGAGTTTATGTCTTTTCCGCATCCCACTATATAGCTAATATCCTTCTCAGGGTCAATACCGGTTTCTTTTATAAAATTATTGTATTCCTCTCTGTTTTTATCAACATTTAATAATTCTCTGATAAACTTTTTCTCTTTTTCCTTTATATATTCTCTCTTAAAACCTTTTTTCAGATTGAAAGCAAATATGAAGTTCGTATCTTCCGGCATAATAGTAAGAGCATCTCTGATGTCCGAGTATTTTTTTGAGCATGAAACAAAACCAAAGAGAAATATTAATAAAAATGACAAAACATAGAACTTTTTCCTCATTATTTCCTCCTTTTTATTCATAATCATATCATACAAGTACGAAAAGCATAAAGTCGGACTGTCGTTTTTTTGACTTCTCAAATCATTTTATATATAATAACTTTTAATTACTTTTATAAGGAGTAATATATGGATATTATTGAACAGAGAACTAATGAAGAGGCGAGGAAAAGAAGAAAAAAACCGGCTCCTCGGCCTCACACTGTAGTAATCAAAGAGATATACTGCAAAGGTTGCTCTATTTGTGTTAATGTTTGTCCCACAGGTGTTTTAGTAATAGAGGAAACCTCCAAAAGCGTATTCGGACTAATTGCAAAAATTGAGGAACCGGATTATTGTATCGGCTGTATGCTATGTGAGCTACACTGTCCTGACTTTGCAATTGTTGTGGATCCCGAAAAGAGAGGAGGAACGGAATGAGTAATGTAAAAATCAGATCAGGTAATGAGTTGGTTGTAGAGGGTGCAATAGCTGCAGGCTGTAACTTTTTTGCAGGCTATCCAATCACACCTTCTTCTGAAATAGCCGAAGGGATGGCAAGAGAATTGCCAAAGGTAGATGGTGTTTTTATTCAGATGGAGGATGAACTTGCTTCTATCGGAGCTGTAATAGGAGCTTCTCTCGGGGGGAAAAAGGTTATGACAGCAACAAGCGGACCCGGGTTTTCATTAAAACAGGAAAATCTCGGAGTGGCACTCATTGCCGAAGTTCCGGTTGTTATAGTAAATGTAATGAGGGGAGGCCCCAGTACAGGATTACCCACAAGGGGTGCCCAGGGAGATGTCATGCAGGCAAGATGGGGGACACATGGGGATCATCCCGTAATCGCACTTGCTCCCGCTTTTCCTGAAGAAGTATTTCTATCCACAATTGATGCCTTTAATTTAGCCGAAAAATTTATGACTCCCGTTATACTTCTTCTTGATGAGCTGGTCGGACATTCCCATGAACCGGTTGAAGTTCCGGGCCCTGATAAGTATGAAATTGTTAACAGAAAATATCCCGAAAAACTTGAAACTCTTGAGATTTACAAAAGAGAAATGGGAGAACCTCCATTGAGGCCTGATTTTTTTATGGGCTATCCCATACACATTGAATCTCTTGAGCATAATGATTACGGATATCCGACAACAAACCCCGAGATAGTGGAAGTTCAACAGAAAAGAAGGCTTGAGAAAATTGAACAACATAAGGATGAAATAATAAGGTATAAGACATACCATATGGATGATGCGGAAATTGTTATTTTTGCCTTTGGTTCCATGGCAAGATCAGCACTTGAGGCAATCGAAATTTTAAGAAAAGAGGGTGGCCCCAGAGTTGGCCTTTTTCAACCGATTACTATCTGGCCATTTCCAGAAGAACAGTTGAAAAAAGAGGTTGGAGATAGAGATGTTTTGGTTGTTGAACTTAACTGGGGACAGCTTATCTATGAAGTTGAAAGGGTTTTAAAGAATAATAGGATTGATGGTCTTCTTAAAATGACAGGTATGCCTATAAGGCCTGATGAAATAATTGAAAAAATAAAGGAGATTAAGAATGCTTGATTATGAAAAATATTTAAGATACAGGACATTTCCTGTTCCATGGTGTCCCGGATGTGGAATAGGAACTATTTTTAAAGCGGTTGTAACAGCTTTTGCCAAACTAAATTGGGATCCGAATGATATTGCAGTGGTTTCAGGTATCGGATGTTCAGGGAGACTTTCCACCTATTTTAATACAAATACTCTTCACACGACCCATGGAAGAGCACTTACCTTTGCAACCGGAATAAAATTATCCAATCCTGATAAGCATGTGGTTGTTTTTTCAGGTGACGGAGATGCTCTTGCTATCGGAGGAAATCATTTTATCCATGCTTGCAGAAGAAATCTTAATATAAAAATGATTGTTATTAATAATAATATTTACGGAATGACAGGAGGTCAGGTTTCACCAACGACTCCGACAGGTTTTGTAACAACTACGACACCCTATGGAAATACCGAGCCCCATTTTGATACTGTTGAACTTGCAAAAGCGGCAGGTGCCACTTATATTGCAAGGGAAACTGTAAACAGGCCCAGGCAGATGCTTAAAGTCATTGAAAAATCCTTCAAACACACAGGTTTTTCCGTTGTTGAAATTATTTCTAATTGTCATATAAATCTCGGGAGAAGAAATAAGCTAAAACATCCTCTTCCAATGCTCAAATGGATAGATGAAAATACCGTTCCTTTAGCAAAAGCAAAGGATATGAGCGAAGAGGAGCTCAAGTTCAAGTATGTTGTCGGAGAATTTTGCCACAGACATAGACCTGACTATTTTTCAGTCTATGAAGATCTTGTAGTGAAAAAGGCCGGAGGTGATAAAAAATGAAAGAAAGATATGAAGTAAGGTTAGCTGCTGTCGGAGGACAGGGTCTTATTACAGCAGGAGCTCTTCTTGCGAAAACAGCAATAAATAAAAAGAATCTTTATGCAACTCAGAGTCCCACATATACATCACAGGTCAGAGGAGGTCCGACAAAGGTTGATGTGATAATAGATTCAAAGCCCATTATCTATCCGCAGGCAGTAAGCATTGATCTTTATTTTGCAACAGCTCAAAAGTCTTTTGATCTATATTACAGAAACATAAAAGAAGATGCTGTAATAGTTGTAGATTCTGACCTTGTTACAAAATTACCGGAAAATGATAATCATAAAATATACAAAATCCCTCTGACAGAGGCAACATCTAAGGAAATCGGGAATATGGTCGTTGTGTCTGTGGTTTCACTTGCGGTAGTTTCAAAACTTTCCGGACTTTTTACAAAGGATGAGCTTAAAGAGGTAATATTATCTTCGGTTCCGAAAGGCACAGAGGAAATAAATATGAAGGCTCTTGACCTTGGGTTTAAGTTAGTTTAGGAGCGAAAATGAAACTTGATGAGATTAAAATATCAAAAGCAATAGTTGAAATTTATTTTAAGGATTTAATGGATAGCCTTGAGAGTGATGTCATTGTAGTCGGGGGAGGTCCCTCTGGCTTAACAGCTGCTTACTATCTTGCAAAGGCAGGGAAAAAAGTCGTTCTTCTTGAAAGAGCTTTGAAAATAGGCGGAGGAATGCCCGGTGGCGGTATAATGTTTAATAAAATCGTTGTCCAGGAGAATTCAAGATTTATACTTGATGAGTTTGAGATAAATCATACTGAGTATGACAAAGGTTATTACGTGGCATCTTCGGTGGAAGCTACTTCTCAACTCACTGCTAAAGCAATAAAGGCAGGTACCAAAATATTTAACCTTATAACAGTTGAAGATGTGATGATAAGAGGAGAGGAGATTACCGGAGCTGTTATTAATTGGACTGCCGTTGAAATGGCACATCTTCACATAGACCCTATTACGATGAGGTCAAAGTTTCTAATAGATGCAACCGGACATGATACGGAGATTGTTAGAATCGTGGAGAAAAAAACAGGAGGAAAACTTTTTACGGATACAGGAAGAATAATGGGAGAAAAATCAATGTGGGCAGATGTTGCAGAAAATATAATAGAAGAAAACACAAAGGAAGTTTATCCGAATCTCTTTGTGTGCGGGATGGCGGCAAATGCAACTTTCGGTTCCCCCCGTATGGGTCCCGTATTCGGAGGAATGTTATTATCAGGGAAAAGAGTGGCAGAGCTTATATTAAGTAAAAGCAAATAAATAGAATAGATAAACAAGAGAGATGAAGAAAACTGTTTTTATAAGTGTATTATTTTTTATATTAATTGTTTCCTCTCCCGATTTAAAATCCACAGAGCTTGCAATTCACGGTGGGCTGGAGAATGGAGGGAAACAATTTTATGGATTGTATGCTAACTGGGGATTTCTTCCCTTTATAAGTTCGGAGGGAGAATATAACTACAATCTGGATACCAAAAATAAGCTTTTTTCAGTGGGACTTTCTGTAAAATTAAAGTTCTCCTTTTTCTCACCATTCGCAAGAGCAGGAATAGGGTTCAGGGAAGAGGAGTTTTCGTATTCCGGAATACATCTCTTTTACTATCTGGGAGGAGGTTTAAAATTTTATCTTGCTCCGATTATGGGATTAAAAAGCGGTGTTACTCTTTTAAATGAGAAAAATCTTTCGTACTACAGAATTTACGGAGGAGTATTCATCGAGTTTTAATTATCTAAGATAGCCGGGAGGTACCCCTGCTCTACGGGCATTTTCTTTGAAATCCTCAAGCTCTTTTTTTAGCTTTTTTAAATTCTCGTTAGCTTTTGCCACCTCTTTTTCTTTTTCGCTTATTTTCTTCGGCAAAGCAAATTTTTCATTGGGATTATTGGTTATTTTAAACCTGAAAATCAGAGCATCAAGCTCTTTTTTCCTTTGCTTAAATAAATCCTCAGCTACTTTTATCTTATGCACTAATTCTCTGTATTTTTTACCCCAACTCTCATAGTTATTCTTATTGAAAGGAGAATCTATTTCTTTTCCCTCAGTAGCACCTCGCCGGGAGATGTGTGCAGAATTTCCTGTATTGGATGAAATTATATATCCGTATCCTTCTCTTTTCTTAATTTTACCGAGAGTTTTGTTTGTAATAATGGGAACCTTTTTTTTAATCTTTTTTCTCCTCTCCTTCTCTTTTTTAGCCACTTCAGCAAGACTTTGAGGATTGGCAAAAGAAATTAAGAAAAATAAAAGAATGAAAAAAGATAGGAACTTATTCATTTTTTAATTCTTCTTTTTAAACTTATTTTAAAACAGCCCAATAATTTCCTTTATAAAGAGGATTTTTTAAATGAAGAATCTTAGCAATTGAATATCTTTCATTAGAAACCACAATTATACCGTTTCCAAGATAAATTTTGTTACCAACAGAAGGTTCTACCTGAAAAAAGATTATTGGAGTGCCTCTTTTAAGTCCGACCTTACTTCCGGATTGTAAAAGAACTTTCATCCCCTGTGTCCCTTCATTCACATCATTTTCAATATAAACGATTTTACCTTTTGCTTGAAAAATCTTATCCGATAAAGTTTTAATCTCTTTTGGTTCCTTTCCCCTATAGGGCTTATACTCCATATATGGGATCAGAAAAGAACCTATAGTTAAATCAGCACATAGGTTTACGACTTTTACCTTTGTAAAATTTTTTTCTTTTCCTGTTACCATTACTCTTCCGACTTTTCTAATTATTCCTTTAACCCTAACTCCTTCCCTGTTATAAACAGGCTTTACCACTTCAAAAATGTCACCTTTTTCAATATTTTTTTTGTTAAATTTAGCTATAAGAATTTCATTTATACTGAAATTATTTCTTATAAGCTCGTTCTCCTCCGAGGCAACAATTTTTCCGACATGATCGAGGTCATCAAGATATATTCCGCAATAATCATCTTCACCAACAATAAGAGGAAGATCCTGAACATAAGTTTTCTTTATTTCCGTAAGCTGTTGTTGACTGAACAATAAACCGGCAAAGATTATTAATAAAAACAATAAAAAAATATTTTTCCTCATTATTTCCTCCTTTTTATCTTTTTTAAATAATTCTCAGATAATTTCGCAGCTTCCGTAAAAGGATAATCCTTTATAACCTTATTAAAGTAAATTTTAGCTGTTTTATATTTCTTCCGATTGAAATATATTAAGCCTATTTTAAAGTATGCATCCGGGACTTTGTTGGAAGTCGGATACTCTTTATAGACTTTACGAAAGTATTGTCTGGCAAGCTGGGTATTATTCTGTTTCAGATATGATTCCCCGATCCAATAAAGGGAATTATCCGAAAGAGAGTTGTCAGGAAATTTTTGTAAAAAAAGCAAAAAAGTTTCTATTGCCTGAGAATATTTTTTCTGATTATACAGATTTAAACCTTTGGAATACAGTGAATAGGGATCATTTTCTTCTTTTAGCTTATTATCTTCTTTTAACTTGTCTATTTGTTGTTTCAACGCCTCGCTATCTTTCTGAAGAGCAACTATCTTTTTTTCCTGATCCTCTGTTTTATTTTTTAATTCATAAACCTGTTCCTGAAGAGAATTAAAATTTCTCTCCAGAACTTCGATTTTTTTGTTAACACATCCCGAAGCTAACAGACTTAATACCAAAATTAATGCTAATTTATTTTTCATTTTTTTTATTTTATAAAAAAAACCAAAAAACATCAAATTTCCCCGAATCTAATTAATCTCCCTTTTTATTTCTTTTGAAAGTGGGTTCCTTAAAATCCTCCAGAGCGGATGAACCCATTGAACTTTCCAAAGAAGTAGGTGTATTTATCCAGTTAACATTTGTATTATGATCATCATTCGCCTGATTTACTCCCACGGTATCCATAGGATTAAGAAGACCTCCCAATCCTGAAGGAGTCTCTACTCCTCTTGAGCTTACCGGTATGGAACTTGTTTTACCCGCATTAAATCCGGTGGCTATTACCGTCACTCTTACTCTCCCCTCATAATTTTTATCCAGTACGACTCCGAATTTAATCTCAGCTTCTTTGCTAACTTCCCTGGTTAAATATTCAACGCCTCCTGTTATCTCTTCCATAGTGATATCTTCCCCACAGGTAAAATTAATAAGAAGACCTCTTGCTCCCTTTATGCTCTTTATGTCAACGAGAGGATTCTCTATGGCTTGTTTAATCGCATCATACACTCTTTCATCACCTTCCCCTTCTCCCATTCCCATTACAGCCTGCCCCCCCGCACTCATAACTGTTTTCACATCTTCAAAATCAACATTCATAAATCCTGTTGTAGTTATAATATCTGCAATACCTTTCACTGCATTCATCAAAAGTGAATCAGCCTGTTTAAATGCATCTTTAAATGAAATATTTCCATTGTTTAATTCCTTTACCTTTTCATTGGGAATAATTATTATTGAATTAAGTTTTTCTCTTAAGTTTTCTATTCCACTCATAGCTTTCTGCATCTTTTTGGCACCCTCAAATAAAAAAGGAGTGGTAACGACTCCCACCGTAAGTATTCCTAACTTTTGAGCTATCTCTGCAATAACTGGAGCTGCCCCGGTTCCTGTTCCCCCACCCATTCCGGCGGTTATAAAAATCATATTTGAATTTTTTAATTTTTCACTTATCACCTCTTCACTCTCTTTTGCAGCCTCCTCTCCTTTTCTCGGATCCCCTCCGGTACCCCTTCCTCCGGTTAATTTTTCTCCTATTTGAATTTTTATCGGTGCCAGATTTTTTTGGAGATCCTGTGCATCCGTATTAACAGCAATAAAATCAACCCCTTCTATCCCCTCTTCAATCATGTGGTTTAGAGCATTCCCCCCTCCTCCGCCAATTCCTATTACTCTTATTGAAGTTAAAGGTTGTCTATTTTCAGCTGGCTTTATTCTCATAAAATTTCCTGCCATCTCCAATCCTCCTTCTTTAATTTATCATATTAAAAACTCTCAAACAAGCTTTTTATCTTACTCCAAAAACTCTTCTTTTTACTAACCTGAACATCATCAAGGTGTCTCAAAGAAAAAAGCAGAAGGCCCACGCTAACGGAAAATTCCGGATACCTAACTCTATCTAAAAGCCCTTCAATTCCCGTATCAGGTTTACCTATCCTTGCAGGAAGATTAAAAATCGTTTCAGCCACCTCGTCCAGACCATTTAAGTTTGCTGTTCCCCCTGTTAATACAATACCTGCATTCATTCTTCTCAGAATACCATTTTTTTCAAGTGTATCTTTGATTAATTTTAACATTTCCTCAGCACGGGGATATAAAATTTCCACCAGCAAATCCATAGGTATCTGTTTCTCTTCACCGCTTTTGTTTGTCCTTATTTTAATTGTTTGATCTCTATTCTGTTCAGTAAGAATAACACTTCCGTACTTTTTTTTAATCTTTTTTGCTTCTCCCATAGTTGTCTTTAAACCTATCGCTATATCATTCGTAAAATAAAATCCTCCGAGGGGAATTACGACAGAACTCCACAGACTTCCTCTCTCATAAAAAGCAATATCAATTGTTCCTTCCCCGAAATCTATCATCCCGACTCCTAACTCTTTTTCATCATAATTTAGAACTGTTTCAGAAGCAGCAATAGCTGACGGGATAAAGGCTTTAATCTCAACCCCAGCTTTATTTACTGCTGTTGTAAGATTATGAACGGCTGTGGAAAGAGCTGTTACTATGTGAACTTTTATATCCAACTTGTTACCCGTCATTCCTATCGGATTAATAATTCCATCCTGAGAATCAAGAGTATATTCCTGAGGTAACATATAAAGGATTTCTCTATCATTCGGAATCGGGAGGTTTCTTGCCTGGTTCATAAGTTTGTTTATTTCTTCTTCAGTTATCTTCTCCTTACCTGTAACATTTATTGTTCCGACAGAGTTTATACTTTGAAGATGGCTACCCGATATGGATACCACCGCTTCCTCAACATCAACAAGTGCCATTGTCTCCGCTTCTTTCACAGCCTCTCTTATATCATTTGATACAATCTCAAGATCTTTAATCCCACCTGACCTGATTCCTTTGCTCTCTCTTACGCCTATTCCCACAACATTAAGCTCCTCTGTTTCACCTTTTTTCCCTATAAGACAAACTATTTTGTCTGATCCGATATCTATTCCCACCGAATAATTTTCTTTACCCATTGAATCCTCCTTGAGCAGGCATTAAATAGGCTCTGTCCTTAAATCTTAAATCTATGTATTCAAAGTTTTTTCTGTTCCTTGAGAGCTCTCGTTTTATCTTTAAAAAATATCTCCACTTTTTCACTAAATTCGTTTTCCCTAAAAACACTTTTTTGTTATTATCCAATATTGTAACCCCAAAAGGTTCAATAAAATAAATTATCATATTTTTCCTGTAATAGGAAGAATGAATAAATTCATTTAATTCATCAAGGGGAAGCAGGTTAAGAACATCTCCCCCATTAAAAAAAATAAGGGGAATATCCAGGTTGAATTTTTTAAAACTTGTTTTTATTACATCTCCGTTTTTATCTATCAATATATATTTATGGTTTTTTAACATTAGAAATGGGATTTTTTCTTTAACAATTAAGACAAGGGTAGAGGGGAATTCTTTTTTTATCACTATTTCTTTAAACTCCGGAAATTTTTTCAATTCTTCTTTAATTTTATATGGATTTATAAGAAAAAGATTTTTATGAAGAAACTTTGAGCTTATATCTTTTAACATATCTTTTGTCCTTTGAGATTTTGCCTGAATTTCAATTTCTTTTACTTCAAAATAGGGGGAAGTTGTAAAATATTTAATGATCTTATAACTTAATAAGAGAGAAAGAGAGAAAATGAGAATTAAAAGGATGGTTTTCAATATATTTTTTGCAAAGTGTCTTCTCCTTTTTAAAACTCTTTCACCATTATTAACTCTTTTATATACTCCTTTGGTTGTATATACATATGTGTATCTACTCATTTTACCCTCCTTATAAATTCCGGGATCAGGTTTCTAATATCACCCGCTCCCTGAAAGATTATTAAGTCTCCAGTTTTTTTTATCCGGATTAATTTATCCACAATATCCTCTCTTTTTTTTACAAAAATAATATTATCAAATCCCTGATCTTTAAATTCCCTGAACAAAAGCTTAGAGTTAATACCTTTTATCGGATCTTCCCCCGCAGAATAAATTTCCGTAAGAATAACAAGGTCCGCTTTTTTAAAGGCACCGGGAAAACTCTTTAAAAGTATTTTTGTTCTTGAATACCTGTGAGGCTGAAAAACCACAATTAATCTATCTCTCTTTTTCAAACTTGCTATTTCCAGATTTGCTTTAATTTCAGTGGGATGATGTCCATAATCTTCCACAACAATAATATCATTTTCATATTTAACATCATATCTTCTACCGACTCCTTCAAATTCTTCAAGAGCTTTTTTTATTGTGGTAAAAGGGATTTTAAGATAACATGCAGCAGTTATTGCAGCAAGAGCATTCATAATATTGTGCTTCCCAGCAACCCTTAAATTTATTATTCCCTGCTCTTGTCCATTATAAAAAACTTTAAATCGGGAGGATTCTTTATTTAAAATTTCTCCTCTGACATTGGAAGCACCTGAAAATCCGAATGTTTTAACTATTCTATTAATTTTACTTATTATACCTTTTGATATTTTATCATCAGCCGATAGAACAGTGATTCCATAAAACGGAACAGAATTTGCAAATTTTACGAATGCTTCTTTTAGTTTTGCAAATGTTCCATAGTGATCAAGATGTTCTCTGTCAATGTTCGTTATTATACTTACCGCGGGAGAAAATTTCAAAAATGTTCCGTCACTTTCATCGGCTTCAACAACCATTAAATTTCCCTTTCCAACCTTTGCTGAAGTTCCGAAGTTCTTAACAATCCCTCCGACAACCACAGTAGGTTGAAATTTTGACACTTCAAGGATTTGTCCCAACATGGATGTTGTTGTGGTTTTACCGTGTGAGCCGGAAATTGCAATTCCGAATTTTAATCTCATAAGTTCCGAAAGCATCTCTGCTCTTCTCAAGATAAGCAATTTTTTCTCTTTAGCAGCAACAAGTTCAGGGTTGTTTGCCCTTATGGCTGATGAATAGACAGCAACCTGCTCATCTTTAATATTTTCTTTTTTGTGACCTTTCAATACTTCAATACCAATCTCTCTTAAATACTTAACTGTTTCAGTATTTAAGTTTATATCAGAACCTCTGACTCTATAACCCATATTATGTAAAATTTCCGCAATACCACTCATTCCACTCCCGCCAATACCTATCATAAAAACTTTGTCAATCTCTCCGTATCTTTTCATTTGCTCTTTCCCGAACCTATTTTTATCAAAATACTAACTGCAAAAATTAGCACAACAAGGGAGGAGCCTCCATAACTTAAAAATGGCAGAGGAATCCCCTTGGGAGGAAAAATTCCTATTACAACTGAAATGTTTATTAATGTTTGAATGATAATCCAGAAGGTTATCCCGGAGGCAATCAAATAGTTCTGGATGTTCTTTGTTTTGAGAGAAACCTTTATTCCCTGTAAAGCAAAATAAAGAAATAAAATAACAATGAGGAATGTCATTATGAAACCTCCCTCTTCCCCGATAACAGAGAATATAAAATCCGTATGAGCATAGGGGAGGTAGTAGAGTTTCTGAGTGGAATCTGCAAGCCCAACTCCACTAATTCCCCCCGAACCAAGAGCAATCAATGATTGAATTATCTGAAAGCCTCTTCCCAGCGGATCCGACTCATAATCAAAGAGAGTCACAATCCTTTTTAATGCATAATTGTAAAAATACAGGGTAACAGCACCAAACATAAGAAAAACTGTTCCTATGCTTAAAAGATATTTAATCCCAACTCCACCAAGGTATAGGATTATTCCACTTAATATGATTATCATAGCGGCTGTTCCGAAATCAGGTTGCTTGATTATTAAAATAACTATTAATCCCACTATAATCAATGGAAGAATAATACCATAAATACCCTTGTTTACTTGTTCCCTTTTCCTTGAGAGAAAATAAGAGAGGTAAAGTATAATACTCAGTTTGGCAAGCTCTGACGGTTGAAAAGAAAAGCTTCCGAATCTTAGCCATCTCTGGGTGTTGTTTATAATAGGAGATGAAAATGTCAAAAACAGTAATATTATGGTTAGAATAAGAAGGCTATATACAAAAACAGGAGATTTATAAAACTCTGTTTTTGAACGGATAACAAGATACATAATCGTAAATCCTACCATTAAATAGAAAAGATGCTTGGCAAAAAAATAATAGGGTTTACCGTAAAGCTCAGAAGATAGAATCGCAGAAGCACTGAAGACAGCAATCGCTCCTATAATACTTAACAGGATGATGGGGACTATAAGTTTTTTGTTTATTCCGGGAGGTTTAACCATTTCCTATCTCCTTATTTAGCTTTTTAACCAAATCCTTAAAATCTTTTCCTCTCTCTTCAAAGTTTTTATACATATCAAAGCTCGCACAAGCAGGAGAGAGAAGAACAATATCTCCCTTTTCCGCCAAAGCGTATGAGTTTCTTACCGCTTCTTCCATAGTATTAACTTCAATGAATTCTATGTCCCTGTTCAGCTGCCCTTTTATCTTCTCTCTGGCTGCACCAATTAAGATTAATTTTTTTACCTTTGATTTTATAATGTCATTTAAAAGAGTAAAATCTCCCCCTTTATCCTTTCCACCTAAAATGAGAATTACGGGAGAGCTAAAGCTTTTAAGTGCCTTATAAGTAGCATCAATATTTGTGGCTTTTGAATCATTTATAAATTTTACCCCGTTTATTTCTCCGCATAATTCAGTTCTATGTTCAAGCCCTTTGAAAGTTTTTATTCCTTTTTTAATCTCAGAATTTCTCAGACCTATAATCTTCATCACTCCCACAACAGCCAAGGTGTTTTCAATATTGTGAATTCCCAAAAGAGGTATATCCGAAAAATCCAAAATCTCTTCTTTCTTGTAAAAAATCTTATTATTTTTTGTATAAATATCGGTATCTTCTTTTTCAATTGAATACAATACTTTTGTGGCCTTTATATTGTCTAAATTATTTTTTATATATTCATCCTCTATATTCAGGACTGCAAAATCCGTTTTTTGCTGATTTTTAAACATATTAAACTTGGCAATGGCATAATCTTTAAAATTACTGTATCTGTCAAGATGATCAGGTGTTATATTTAGCAGTACGGAGATAAATGGTTTGAATTTTTTTATTTTCTCAAGCTGAAAACTTGAAAGTTCAACAACAAAATATTCGGAATCCTCTTCTGTAAATTTTATCAAAGGAATTCCGATATTGCCGCCTATCGTTGCCTTTACTCCAGCCTCTTTTAAAATATGATAAATCATTGAAGTGACCGTTGATTTTCCGTTTGAGCCCGTAATTCCGATTATCTTACTATTTATAAAATAAGAAGCAAACTCTATCTCCGAAATAATATCTTTCCCTTTTTCTTCAAGCTCTGAAACAAAGGGGCTTTTTGAAGGAACTCCGGGAGAAATCACTATAAGATCACACTCTTTTAAAAATTCAAGACTATTTTTCCCGAGTTCATATTCATATCCCTTTTCAATGAGCTCTTCTTCTAATTCCCTGGAAGCTGACAGCTCTGAGACTTTTACCTTGCCTCCTCTTTTTCGAACAAACTCTGCAACAGCTCTTCCTGTTCTTGAGTAGCCTATAATACCAATAATTTTATTTTTTAATTCCATCTTTTGCCTCTTCGACTAATTTAAAGAGATTTGTTCCATGGGAACCTTTTATAAGGATTGAGACATTCTCTTTCAACAGGGAGAAAAATCTTTCCCTAAACTCTTTGTAAGAATCGTAAAAAAACACTCTTTCAGTCCACTCTTTATCCTTTCTTAAAATTTCGTATGGATAAATCATATTCCCCTGAACAAAATAAATCTTTTCTGTTTTATCCTTCAATTTTTTTAAGTATGAAGCTATCTCTTTATGTATCTGAACACTTTTTTCTCCCAATTCCAAGATTTCCCCTACAATAATAATCTTCTTACCTTCAATAAGTTTAAAATCATTAAGAATAAGTTTTAATGCATCAGGATTTGAATTATAGCTGTCATCTAATATTAAAGAATTGTTTATTTTAATTATCTCTCCTCTGTGGATATATGGTCTTAAAACCTTTACTCTTTCCTTTATTTTCTCAGATTTTAAGCCTAAAGCTTTAGCAAGTGAGATTGCAGCTATAAGGTTCTCTATATGGGTTGAGAGAAATATATTTGATTGGAAAATTTCACTTTCATTCCCATCTGTAAAAGCTAATCTTGTTCCATTCAAAAGATCCCTTTTGATAATTTTAAAACTGAAATTTGCTCCCTCCGAGATCCCATAGAATATTTTATTTTGATATCTATCTCCAATTTTTTTTGTAAACTCATTGTCAATATTTAAAAGAATTTTTCCATCTTTTTTAAGACCTGCGAATATTTCTTCCTTTGCTCTGATTACACCTTCCACTGACCCTAATTTTTCCAGATGAGTCCTTAATATGTTTAATATTGCAGCTATATCGGGTCCTATCATAAGGGAATTTTTCTCTATTTCTCCAAATCTGTTTGTCCCCAATTCAAAAACAGCAACTTCTGTTCCTTCCTCAAATTTTTCCAGTATCCCGAGAGGAACTCCGATATCACTGTTAAAATTCCCGGGGGTTTTAAAGGTTTTATAAAAATCCTCTAAAATAAAAGACAAAAATTCCTTTGTCGTTGTTTTACCAGCACTGCCGGTTAAAGCTATCACTTTTGCCGAAGACTGTCTCAGGATTTCTTTTGCAATGCCATACAAAAACTCATGGGTATTATCTACAATTATCCCCGTAAATCCATTCACCAGTTGAATCTCTTTCTGACCAACATAACCTTTTGCTCCATTTTTGAGAGCTGATTCTATATAATTATTCCCATCATTTTTATCTGTTTTAAAGGCAAAGAAAAGCTCTCCTCCCTTAATAAGCCTTGAATCAAAGGCAAAAGAGGAAAATTCATTTTCAATGTTTCCTATTATCTTTTTTACTCCCTCAATCCTCTTTAAAAAATCAACTGATAGTTTTACCATTCCCCTTTGACCTCCTCAAGAGCCTTTTTAACTTCCTCAAAATCCGAAAAGTGAATGACCTTATCCGCTAATATCTGATAATCCTCATGCCCTTTCCCGGCTATTAAAACAACATCATTTTTATTTGCCATTTCCACCGCCCTTCTTATTGCCTTTCTTCTATCGCTCTCCACTATATAATTATTGTTTACCGTTCCTTTTATAATATCATCAATTATTTTTTCAGGATCCTCTGTTCTCGGATTATCAGATGTTATAATTACAATGTCAGATAATTCCGTTGCAACCTTTCCCATTCGCGGTCTCTTTGTTTTATCCCTATCCCCACCGGCTCCGAATACGGTTATGATTCTTTCAAAACTCAGATCCTTTAAGGTAAGAATAGCCCTTTTCAAAGAATCATCAGAGTGGGAGTAATCTATGTAAACATTTGTATATGGATTTTCCACAAAGTCCAACCTTCCCGGGACTTTTATAATTAATGAGGAAAAAGCCTCCTCTATTTTTTTGGAAGTAAATTCAAGATCTGATAAAAGACCTATTACAGGCAGGATATTATAAATATTTGTTTTACCTATTAAATTTGTGTGTATATGAAAAATTTTATTTTTATAATTTATTTCTATATTAGTTCCGCTTCTTTTAAGAGAATAATTTACTACTTTAATTTTGTTAAGAGAGGAAAAACCAAAGGAGACAGAGCAATCTTTCAAATCTTTTAAAAGTCTTTTCCCATATTCATCATCACCATTTATAAAACAGAGCCCACCTTCATCGCATATCTTTTTTAAAAAACTCTTTTTAACTGAAAAATAGCTTTCCATGGTTTTATGATAATCAAGGTGATCTCCCGAAAGGTTAGTAAATACTCCGTATTTGAATTTTAGCGAGGATACTCTCTTTGTATCAATGGCATGGGAAGAGACTTCTAAAATCGCTGTTCTTACTCCATCATTATACATTTTTTCAAGGAGCTCAAAGATTGTGTGAGCCTGGGGAGTGGTAAGCTTTGCTTTAATTTTCCTGTCTTTCCACCTGTAATTTATCGTCCCAAAAACTCCTACGGGAATTGAAAGTTCTTTTAACAAAGCCTCAAGAATGTAAGCCACGGAGGTTTTCCCGTTTGTCCCCGTTATTCCTATAAGATTCATCTTTTCATCAATCTTCCCATAAAATCTCTTAACAAGCAGGGAAAAAACCTCCCTTTCCCTATGGGAAATTAGTACGGGAACATCTTTTAAATTTAATTTTTGATGGGTCAAAATCGCAGAAGCTCCTTTGCTCATTGCATCACTCACAAATTTAATGCCATCTGTTTTCAACCCTTTAAAAGCTCCGAAAAGATTCCCTTTTTTAACCTCAGCAGAATTATCCGTAAAACCTGTAATCTCCACATTTTTAAAGTTTTGAAATTTCAGATCTTCAATACCTTTAATTAAATCTGCTATTTTCATCTCTCTTACCGTTTTGTTTTGTATTTTCAGCCTTTGCAAATATGATTTTATTCTTTTCCAAGAATGAAGGGAATATACCAAGATGTCTAAGAGATTCCTCTGCTACGGTTTTAAAAACCGGAGCTGCGATTTCACCACCATAATACTTTTTGTTCTGGGGGTCATTGATCACAACTATTATTGATAGTACGGGTTTTTTTACCGGAACAAAGCCCATAAAAGAGCTGAAATAGTGGTTGGTAGAGTACTTACCATTAATTGCCTTTCTTGCAGTTCCCGTTTTACCCGCAACTTCAAATCCTGCTATTGACGCTTCTTTGCCCGTTCCATAGTCAACAACGGCTTTTAAAAAGGATTTCATAATTCTAACTGTTCTGTTAGACAGAACCTTTCTTTCCTTCCTCTTTTTGAGTATAGGGCCCTCCTTAACTATTGTGGGAGGAACATAGTAGCCCCCCGAAGCGATTACATTGAGAGCTGTTAGCATCTGAATTGGTGTTGTTAATAACCCATAGCCAATTGCCATTGAAGCCTGAGTAACTCCGCTCCATCTTTTCAAAGGAGCTAATATACCGGAGGATTCCCCCGGAAGTTCAATACCGGTTCTATACCCTATTCCGAATCTTTTTTCAAAATGATAGATTTCTCTTGGCTTTAAGAGCAAAGCGAGTTTGATTGTTCCAATATTGGATGAATGGGAAATTATCTCTTTGGGAGAGAGATAGGTGAATCTTGTGTGATCTGTAAAGACCTCTCCTTTGTAATTAAACCTTCCGTCTTCACAGTAAATCGGTTTTAAAAGATTGATCTTTGCTCTCTCAAGCACTGAAGAAACTGTTATAACTTTAAATATTGAGCCCGGTTCATAGTTTAGCTCTATTGCAAGATTTTTTCTTCTGTCCATTCTAAGAGTTTTTAAATTATTCGGATTATAATCGGGATAGGAGGCCATGGCCAAAACCTCCCCTGTCATAGGATTCATCACGATGATTGTTCCATTGATAGCTTTGTTTTCCATAACCGCTTTTGTTATCTCTCTCTGAGCTATATATTGAATTATAAGGTCAATGGTCAGTACAATGGACTCCCCCTTTTCCGGCTTTTTGATTATTTTTGCCTCATAAATCTTTCTCCTTGCATCCTGCTTTATGATAGCCTCCCCTCTTTTACCCTTTAAATAATTATCAAAGTATTTTTCTATACCTTCAAGCCCCTCATTATCAATGTTAACTGTTCCAAGTATATGGCATCCTATCCTCATATTCGGATAATGCCTCTTTTTGTCCTTTATTGCATGAACATTTTTTAAATTTAAACTGAAAATCTTTTCCTTTTCCACTTCCCCTGTTTTTCTTAAAATCCACACAAATCTTTTTTTATCTTTTATCCTTTTTAATATTTTTCTGTACTCTTCCGGTTGAAGATAAATTTTTCTGCTGATTTGCTTGATTTCTTTCAGGGATTCTCTCTGATTTTTATTCTCAAGATAGATTGAATAACTTTTTGATGTTAGCGCGAGGACTTTACCATTTCTGTCATATATATATCCTCTCTCAGGGTTTATTTTTATGATTCTTTCATTTTGTTTTATCTTTATTTTTTTAAATTTTTCTGCATTGAGCACCTGAACATAAAAAAGTCTTGCTATAACGACAAAAAACCATAAAAAGATAGTTATACTTAAAATAATAAGTCTGTTTTTATCCACTGAATTATTAGTTTTTACCATTTTTAATCACAATTATTTCATCCTCTTTTACCTTTACAAGTCCCAATTTGTTTTTTGCTATTTCATCAACCCTATCAAGTCTTATCAATTCACTCTTTTTTATTTTCAATTGCCTGATTTCCTCCTGAAGTTCCTTTTTTTCATTTTTCAGTTCCTCTATCTTATAACCTGCCCTGATTACATCAATGTGGTGCCAGAGATAAAACATTATAGAAGCGGCAAAGAGAAAAATAGCGAACAGATAAATCAAAAAAGAATCATTGCTATTTCTCTTTTTCCCATTCATATTCTTATCCCCGCTCTTAACTTTGCCGAACGAGATCTCGGATTATTTTTTTTTTCCGTGTCAGATGGAATTACAGGTTTTTTTGTCAAAATCTTAATATACCCATCCTTTGCAGCTTTTCTGAAACTGTTTTTTACTATTCTGTCTTCCAGAGAATGAAATGAAATCACCACAACTTTTGCTCCCTTTTTAATTTTCATAAAGAGTGTGTGAAAAAAATCATCCATTCCTTCCAATTCTCGGTTAACTTCAATTCTTATTGCCTGAAATACTCTTGAAAGAGGATCCATGGTTTTTCTTCTTTTATATAGTGCCCTTATCACCTCCTTTAATTCTCCGCTTTTTTTTATTCTCTTTCTTTTTCTTGCCAGTAATATCTCCTTAACCAATTTTTCCGGGTTTTTAAACTCTCCGAATTCACTGAATACTCTTGTCAATTCCTTATAGGAATAATCGTTTATGACCTTTTCTGCCGTCAGTTCCTGAGTTTTATCCATTCTCATGTCAAGGGGAGAATCTTTTGAATAGGAAAATCCCATTTCAGGATTATCCAGCTGAAAGGATGAAATCCCGAGATCAAAAAGATAGCCATCTATTTTATTAAATGGGAGAGAGTGATTAAACATATTCTTAAAATTATCATGAATCACCCTTATTCTTTCTCTGAATTTTGAAAGATTTTTTAATGCAATTTTAATTGATTCCCGGTCCATGTCAAAAGCAAAGACGAAGGCATTGTTATTATTAGAGAGAATAGCTTTAGTGTGTCCTCCCATTCCCAGTGTTCCGTCTAAAAAGTAAGCTCCTTTTTCCACTTCCAAAAACTCCATTACCTCTTTTTCCAAAACCGGTACATGCAATTAATCCTCGCCCCTGGGTAAAAAGGATAAATCTTCATCGGTTAAGGGTTTTTCAATATTGAGCTTTTCAAACACTTCCTTATTCCAGAGAACAAGGTGATCAATGTTTCCTATTAACACCAATTCACCTTCAAGTTTTGCTTTTTCCCTTAAAATTGATTGAATTAATATTCTTTCTTTTTTATCTATTGAAGTGATTTTCCCATAATAGCCTGTTATATTAAGATATTTTCTTAAAACCGGGTAATTTTTAGCTGACTGCTGAACCTTTTTTAACCATTTCTTCCATACTGGAAGAGGATAAATCAAAACACTATCCCCTCTATCTGAGGTAATATAAAGTTCATTGCCATAGTTAGAGATTATATATTTTGAAAAGTCTCCGGGTATCTTTATTCTACCAGTCCCATCAATCTTAACTAAAGCACTACCTAAAAGCATCTCTCTCCCGTTTTCTCCCAAAATTTCCCAAATTTTCCCAGTCATTAAATATAAAGCTTTTTTACTTAAATGTCAAGCATTTTTTATCCATTTTTTAAAAAAGATTTAATATTTTTTTTATTTTTGATAACATTAAACATTAAGGAGGCTGGAAATGAGAAAAAAAATATTAGTATTTATTTTTAGTTCATTATTCGTTTCTTTTGTTTATGGCAAAATTCCTGATAAGGTAATGAAAGTAATCAATAAAGCAGGAAACAATAAGAGTGAATTTTTCAGGGCAATTAATTATTTTGAAAAACAGAAAGATAACAGAAAACTTGAAGCTCTCTATTTTTTGATAAGAAATATGGAGGATAAAAGTTATATAAAATACTCGGTTGTGGATAAAAACGGGAATCCGATAAACTTTAATCCGCTGATTTATAAAAATTACAAAGAAATGAGTAAGGTATGGTTTAAATTGGTCAAGGAAAGGGGAGCTCATCATATTAAATCGGAGGAGATAAAGGATATTAATACGATAACTGCGGATTTATTAATAGAGAATATTGAACTTGCTTTTAAAGCCCGGGAGGAAAAGCCATGGGCAAGTTCATATGATTTTAAAGAGTTCCTTGAATACATATTACCTTACAGGGGGAGCAATGAACCTCTTGAACACTGGAGAAAATATTTTTTTAACAGATATGTTAAGCTTGAAAAACAGATGAAAGATAGAACAGATCCTGTGGAAGCCACAATTATGATCAACAGTTCTTTAATGAAATGGTTTAGGTTTGATGATATATACTATGAACACCCGACCGATCAGGGTCTAAAGGAAATGTTAAAAAGCAAAAGAGGAAGGTGTGAGGATATGACAAACCTTGCCATTTATGCTCTAAGAGCCAATGGAGTGGCGGTTGTAACTGATTTTACTCCATTCTGGGCAGTTTCAAACAATAATCACGCCTGGAATGCAGTAATTACCCGTAATAAAAAAGTTGTCCCCTTTATGGGGGGTGAAAAAAATCCCTATGATTATGGTATAACCAACAGAGTTGCCAAAGTCTATAGAAAGACATTTTCAATAAATCATAATTCATTACCCTTTAAAATTGGTGCTGATAAAATTCCGAACAGATATCTGAAAGTTAAATCAATGGTGGATGTTACCCCTTCTTATACCACGGTTTCAAATCTATCAATAAAAACCAAAAATAATATAAATAACAAATATGCATATCTCTGTGTTTTTAACACGGGAAACTGGGAAGCAGTAGGCTATGGAAAGATTGAAAAAGGTTTTGCCAAATTTAATAATGTGGGAAACAACAACATAGTATATATAATTTTTCTTTTTAATAAGAAAAAGCTTATCCCGGTTACCTCTCCTTTCATACTTAAATCAGACGGGAGTATGCACTTTCTGATCCCCGACAAAAGCCACAGAGAAGATGTTCTGATTAATAGTATTACAAAGAGAACAATAAAGGATGCCACAGTTGTTTCTCAAAAGGGAAAAATAGAAAATAAAAGCGGATATGATCTATTTTATTTTGATGGCAAATGGATAAAGGTTGAAAATTCAGAATTAACGGAAAATGGATTAATTTTTAAAAATGTTCCTGAAAATTCACTCCTCTGGTTAGTTAAAAGGGACGGGAGAAAGGATGAACGCATCTTTATATATAAAAACAATAAGCAAATTTTCTACTAATTAATAAATATCATACCTGACAAATCTTCCTTCAAGTCCTCCATTGAAAATTATCCTTTTGTACTTTGGCCGTAAGCCCATACTTTTAATAAGCTCCCTGTTCCCGAAATAGATAAAAGCAGAGGAATCTTTAATTTCCCTTTTTAAAAAATCCCCCAGATCTTTGTAAAGGGTTTTTATCGGTTCCTCTGTTTTTAATCTTATTCCATAAGGCGGGTTTGTTATTATGATAGTATCCTTTTTCAGTTTAAGCTTTCTAAAATCCATCCTCTTAACTATTATTTTATTCTTTTTATCAATTAAAGAGCAATTCTTTAAAGTGGCTTTAACAGCTGTTTCCGAAATATCACTCCCTGAAATTAGACCTTTTGGTATCTCCTTTATCTTATTGATAGCTTTTTCTTTCACCTTTTGCCATGTTTTTCTATCAAAATCCGGTAAATTCTCAAAACCAAACCTTTTTCTTAAAATCATGGAGGGAGTGTTTGTTACATGCATAAATGCTTCACAGAGGATGGTTCCCGAACCGCAAAAGGGATCATAAAGAAATTTGTCCGAAGTCCATCCTGAGATTTTTATTAATGCGGCAGCGACAATTTCGGATATCGGAGCTTCAACACTTTGTTTCCTGTATCCTCTTTTATGAAGAGAACCACCGGAGGTATCCACGCTTATTATGGCTTTATTGTTTCTGATAAATAAATTTATGTAAATATCAGGGTCTTTATTATTAACAGATGGCCTTTTACCATATTTTTTTGTAAAATAGTCAGCTATTGCATCCTTTAATCTCTGAGCTGCAAACTTTGAGTGTCTGATATTACTATTACTCACATTGGACAAAATAAAAAAGGTTGAACTTTCAGATAGGAAATCCTCCCAATTTATATTATTGTATGCGGTTTTATAAAGATATTTATCAGAATGACAATCAAAAGTAATAATAGGAGCCAAAACTCTGACTATTAATCTTGATTGATAATTGACTTTGTAAAGGGTTTCTTTGTCAGCTTTAAAGTAGACTCCTTTATATGTTCCTCTTATCTCCTCAGCTCCCAGAGATTTGAGCTCTTCCACCGCATACTCTTTTAAATCTTCCGGTATTTGAGCAAGATATATTCCGGTTTTTTGATATTGATACAAATCTAATCCTGTAATATTAAATTCAGAAATTTCTTCTTAATCTCTTTTGAATCAGCTATCTTCATCAATTTTTCCCAGTCTTTCTGGATTTTCAAAAGATTTTCAAAAGGATTTTTTAAGGGAATTGCACTTTTTTTAGCGATTTTTATATTATTTAAACTTTCCTCTGCGTCTTCTGTTTTCCCTTCTATAAGATATTGGGTTGCAAGTACTTCACTTGCCTTTGCGACCTTTTCTTCAAGGTCATCTTTTAAAAATACTCCGGGATAGGGGTCAAACTCTTCGGCTTCAATTTTCCTCATTCCGGAGATTTCCCTCTGCTTCCTTATTTTTTCCCTTTCATAGAAGAACCTTAATATATCCTCCCTTATTCTTCTCCAGGTAGGATGGGGTTTCGGAGGGGGAAGATGTTTGATTGCAAGTTTGTTGTCAAGATAAAATTCATATCCGAACATTTTCGCATTCATAAGATAATCAATATCTTCTCCTCTTGTAACATCAGGATCAAATGGCACTTTTGTAAAAAGTTTTTTGTGAATTACCATATTGCCACCAAAAACAAACGGAGTTTTTTTAAGTCTCGGTTCTTTGCCGATAATCTCTTTGAATCCTCTGTTCATTGCTTCAAATTTATTCCAATAAAACATATATGGTTTGAAATCTTTCTTTAAAAGATAATCATTGTTTTCCTGCAAATAATAACCTGCAACAGCTAATATTTCCTCGCCATCAACAGTTTTTCCGATAAATTCCTTTGCTTTTTCAATAAAATACGGGTCCTCAAAAACCTCATCATCATCTATTAAAAGAGCAATCTCAGAATCCAATATATGGGGTAAGAATAAACAGAGATTTCTTATATTTGAATAACCTCTCAGCTGAAGAAGATAGTTTTGTTCTTGAAAAGGGCTATTTTGCCTTATTCTGTTTAAATGCGAATGGGAGAAAAAATAGGTTTTCACAGGGCTTTTGGACTTTGAAATAATCTTTCTTACTCTTTTTTCAACCTCTTTCTCAATCTCTTCAGATGTTGCAGCTGCTATTATAACAAGTTCAAAATCTCTCTCATTTAAAACATTCAAACTCTCTATAGCTCTTCCCAGAGTTCCTTCCTCATCAAGGGGAGTCGGATGATCATAAATGGCATCTCCTTCTTTCCATCCGATTTTCTTTTCTCTTCCCCAATATGTAGGTATAACCATTGTTAGTTTCATTTTATCCTCCATTGAGAAAAAAATTATACCTGAAAGATAAAATAGTGTCAAAGTTTGACAATGTTTCCTTTTTATATTATTTATTTAATATGAAAGTTTGCGCCAATAATAAATGCAAAAAGAGAAAACCCAATATTTTAAAAATATTGATTTTTCCGGAGTTAAGGGGAATAGAAAAGGGAGATAAATGGTTCTGTTCCAGAAAGTGTTATGTTGACTGGTTGGTTTCGGAAACCATAAAAAAACATAAAGCAAGGGAGTATATATCCGAGAGCAGAATGAAATTGGGAATGCTTTTGATTGATAAAGGGGTAATAACTCCGACACAGCTTCAAATAGCTTTGAAGGAGCAGGAGAAAACAGGAAAAAAGTTAGGAACAATACTTTTGAAAAGCGGTTATATCAATGTACAGGATTTGCTTTCAGCTCTATCAAAACAGTATGGTATTTCCTTTATAAATGTTGATAATTTGAAAGAGGTTAGCCCTCCAATGGGGTTAATTCCAGAGGAGATAATTTTTGAATTTAATCTTTTCCCTTTTTTGATTAATAAAAAAGAGAAATTTGTCAATATTGTGATTTCTGATCCGACCGATCTAAGACTTTTAATCTCATTTTTTAATGAAATACTCCCCGGGTATAAAATTTCCTTTTTCCTTGGTGATTTTGATAGGGTTGAGAAATTGATCCTGGAATTTTTCCCTGAAAAAAAATTTAAATTCACCTTGCCTGAAGAGTATAAAAGTTTAGAGATAGAAAATAAGATTATGGAAATAATAAGTTTTCTTTCAAAGAAAAAGGATGTTAAGAACTTTAGTTTTAATTATCTTGATGAGTCTCTCTGGTTAAAGTTTGATTGGGGAAATGTCGGATGCGATTTTTATTTTACTCAAAAGAGTAAGGAAAAAAGTTAAAAATAATCTCCTACCTTCAATCGAGCCCCATTTATAAAATCATATGCAGGCATAACCTTTTTACCTTCGGGTTTTACAGAGAGAATGGTTAAAGACGTATTATCACCGCATGTTACTCCGATGCCCTCTTTTGAAATTTTAAAAATCTCTCCGGGCTTTCCCTCTCTTTTTTCCGATAATACAGCATCTGTGATTATTAGTCTCTTTCCCTTAAAAAATGTATAAGCGGAGGGCCATGGTGTAAATGCTTTTATCATTCTGAAAATCTTAATTGAAGGAAAATCCCATTTAAAAAAGCCATCTTCTTTCCTTAGTTTTGGGGCATATGTTATCCCTTTTTCCGGTTGGGGTTCAGGCTTAATGTTCTTTATGTTTTTTATAACTTTTAAAATCTCTCTTGCGCCAAGCTCAGAAAGCTCCTCTCTTATTTCATAAGCAAATTTGTCTTTATTCAGAGGGATCTCTATCTTTGAATAAATTGGTCCTGCATCAAGTTTCTTTACTAACTCTATGATTGAAATTCCTGTTTTTTCATCACCATTTAGTATCGCATGTTCTACCGGAGAAGCTCCCCTCCATTTAGGAAGAAGAGAAAAGTGGATATTTAAAGTTTTATATTCAGGATAAAATAATATAGATTCCGGAATAATCTTGCCATAGGAAACCACAACTGCCAAATCTATCTTTTTTGAGAAATAAAAACTTTTAAATGCTTTATCCAATCTTTCGGGAGTGTGAATCTCTTTTATTCCGATTCTTAAAGCCTCCTCTTTCACAACCGACGGTAAAATTTTTTTACCCCTGCCCTTCGGACGATCCGGAGATGTTATTACAACTTCCATTTTAAATTCTTGATTGAGAAGTCTTAAAGTAGGAAGTGAATCTACGGAACTTCCCCAGAAAGCAATCCTCTCTACCATCCTTCCTGCTTTCTCTGCTTTTTTAATTTTTTGACAAGAAAGGCTTTTTTTATCGGGGATAAATAATCTATAAAAAGTTTTCCATTTAGATGATCTATTTCATGTTGAAAGACTCTTGCCAGAAGATTATCAGCCTCTATTTCAATTTCCTTTTCATTAAGGGATATTCCTTTCAATAGAACCCTTTCTTTTCTTTTCACGCTCTCAGTTACTCCGGGAACACTTAAACAGCCCTCTTCTCCTGTCTCCTCCCCCTCAGCTTCTACTATTACAGGGTTTAATATTACAAGTTTTTTCCCCGGTTCCTGATTTAATGTCATATCAACTATGAAAAATCTCTTTTTTAAGCCAACCTGAGTGGCAGCAAGTCCAATCCCTCTGTTGTTATACATCGTAAAAAACATCTTTTTTACAATGTTTACCAGCTCCCCATCAATATTTTTAACCTCTTCGGCTTCCTCCCTTAATACTTCATCACCGACTTTATATATTTTAACCTCTTCCTCTATTATGGGGATTTCTTCATACGGTATATTTGTCATATTTTCCTCTTAACAGTGTTTTTATTTTAACTTAAAAATGGTTTTAAGTCAATTTGGCGGCCCTCGTTTCCTTTAAGAAAAGAGTTATGTTAAAATAAAAAATGAAAAAACTTTTTAAAAAGAAGAAAACAGCTCTTGTTTTAGGTGGAGGTGGCGCAAGGGGTATAGCCCACCTCGGCATAATAAAATTTTTAGAAGAAAATGGCTATAATTTTGACTTTATTGTAGGAACATCCGCCGGCGGAGTTTTTGGTTCCTTTTATCTTAAATATAAAGATGTGGATAGAGCCTGGCAGGAATTAAAAAAAGAAGTTTATGAGAAAGAAGATGTAATAGAGCATTTATCAAAAATTACTTACAATAGTGAAAAAATGTCCCTTATTGATAATTTCAGAGAGAAGATATATGCTGCAAAGGTTTTGTTTAAGGAAGGGGTACTTGAAGAGAAGTTGATGAGAGAGCCCTATGAAATTATGTTTAAAGGGATTAACAATATTGAAGAGCTCAAGGGAAAGATTTATATGGTCGCAATAGATCTTCTCAGCGGACAGGATATTGTCTTTTCAAGAGGAGAGCTTTTACCTGCTCTTATGGCTACTTCCGCCTTGCCGGGGATTTTTCCCCCTGTTAATTATAAAGGATATTATCTTATAGACGGAGGAAGCACTCAGAAGCTACCCACGATAATTGCAAGAAAGCTTGGAGCGGATAGGGTTTTGGCTGTGGATGTGGGAACAAATCTTGACAAAAAAGTGAAAAAGCATCCTACAGGAGTAAAAATAATGATAAGAGTTGAAGATATCGTATCTTACAGACTTCATGAAATAAACATCAAATTCTCCGATCTGTATATAAGACCCGAGATTGAAAAATTTAAATGGTTTGAATTTGATAAGTATGAGGAAATATTTAAAATCGGTTACAATGCAGCCCAACAAAAGGCTTCGGAAATAGAAGATTTCTTTTATTCAGGGAAAACAAAATCTTTTCCTTTTGAGTTTTTTGAGGATTTTGTATTAATCTAATTTATTTGAAAAAGAGGTCTACAATTTTTTTTATTCTAATTGCTTCAAAATAGCTATCTTCCATGGTTAAATATTTCCACCTCCCCATTCTTCCCGCAGGGAAAATACTGTAATTTGATAATTGATCTAACAGCATTTCCGTATAGGCTTTGTCTTTTATTCTCATAATAGGATAGGCATATTTAAGGTTTAAAACCAAGGCATATAAAGCTTTGCCTTTAATTCCAATAGTTTTCATCAATCTTCTTGCCTCAAGAAAAAGGTTCTCTACCTTGGGATATTCACCCTTATGGGAGAATTCAAAATATAAACCGAAGATGCCTTCTGAGTCAGGAAGTATGTATTTACCAACTCTGAAAAACGGAGTGCTTTCATCCGGCAAATAAAGCCAGCTAAAATCCTTGTTTATCTCTCCTCTAATTCCCATGTTTAGAATCAAAATTGAAAGATATTCCATATTATATAAACCTAAATCCGAAATTCTCACAAGCTTTTCCAGAGGTATGGTTGAAACCAATGTGTCATAACTAAAAGTGCCATTGTTTGTGATAACAATTTTCTGTTTTACATCAATTTTTTTGACTGTTGTATTCAAGTGAATTTCTTTGTCTTTAGCTAAATTATCCGCAATCTGCTGGATGCCATTTTTAGGATAATAAAATATTTTATTATAACCAATCTCCTCGGGAGGATTATTAATCTTATTCTCATCTGTTTGAGGAATATATCTTTCACTCCATTTAGGATCTATTGTTTCCAGATCTGTCTTCCAGAATTTTTTATTGTAAGGATAAAAAAATTTTTCAAAAAGAATTTCTCCGAAACTTGATTTTAAATAAGTAAGATAATTGGTTTTGTCAATTTTTTTGTTTTTCTGATGTTCTAAAATCTGCTCTTTATACAGGGGAAATGCCTCAGGAAAAAAAATCTGAACAGGATATTTTACGAATTTGTCTTCTATTAACACAAACGAATTTCTTCTTCTCTCTAAAAGTTCTCCTGAAAATTTTTTAAAGAATTCAAAAGAGCTATCCTCTTGAAAATGTAAATAATGCCCACCGTATTCAAAGAAAAAGGGGCCTTTTTTAAAAGTTTTTGCCATACCTCCTACCCTATCGGTCTTTTCTATAACAACAGGAGAATATTCTTTTAAAAGCTCAGCCGTTATAAGACCGGTTAGACCTCCTCCAAGTATTACAACCTTTGCCACTTAAACCTCCTTAAAACCCGATCGTCCGTATTGGAATACCTTCTCCCTTCTTGAGTTCTTTTTTCTTCTTTGAGCTTTTAACTTTTTTAATGGAACCCTTTTTCTCTCCCACTTTAACTGTTTTTGATTTTAAGTTAAACTTTAACTCCTGTGTTATATAGCTATTTTCATCGTCTTCAACCTTTATGTTTAAAGAAATAGTTTTGTTAAAATCCTCTTTTGAAAGATTCAAAAGAATCTCAGCTTCTGTGGGAGAAACTTTATTTAAAACAGCATTAACCTCTGGATTGATTTTTTCCAGAGAAAACTTTAATTCATCTTTATCAGGATCTTCAGCTTTTATGTAAATCTTATACGGATCAGGTTTATTTAAAGTTTTGGGATATTTAATCTCCACAATTTCCGGTGGAAGGTCAAGCACCTGTACATAATTGCTCCTAACTCTTTTAACCTCCTTTCCATCCTTTAAAATAACAGCATCACAATAAATAACATCATTTTTTTTGTATTGGTCAGAACTCAGAATATTGCTTTCTCCCTCTTTAATAATCTTATTGTTTTTATAAAAAATGTAATAGAACTTAATTCCTTCGACATCCTGAGCTTCAACTTCAATATTAGCCTCTATGTTGTCTCTTATTGTGGGATTATCAGGGATTAGCCTGAAAGATTTTATGATAACTCTATCAGGATCAAGCGTTGAAGGAGGAAATTTCTTAAGGAACTTCCCCGTACTCTTCTGATTAGATGGATTTTTGTCAGAAGCTATAATATTTTTAAGCTCTGACTTTTTATTGTTTTCACCTTTGTTACAATTGTTGAATAAGAAGGTGAGAAATAGAATAAAAAAAATAAATATTAAATTTATTTTCTTCATTACTATCTCCTTTTTTCTTTCCAGTATACAAGTCCACCTGCGTATGGGAGAGAAATCTCCTTAACTTTCTTCAATGTGGTAGAACCTAATTCGGGAGTCCCTTCATACATAATATAATCATTCCCCTTGAGAAAACCGCCACCGGCGACTCTTCCTTCTTCTTTCTCTCCCGATATTTTACCAGCGGGGCATGTTGATATTTTTATATTATAAAACACCATCTCTCCTCCACTGGCACACGGATCGGTATTAATTCCTTTCGGTGGCTGATAAGTATTAAAATACAAATGGGGCACCATATCATCGTCAGGAAGAATAATTGGTTCAGGATCAAACATCTTTTCTCCGTCTGAAGGAAATTTGAAGTAAAAACCTTTCTTTGTTTCATCAAATGTTTCATTGAACGTATCTCCCGACCAGTTTATTTGTTGTAAATCGGAAAGTTCAATTCCTGTGCTTCCTGTATCCTTTATTGCAATCAATTCCCCTTTATCATCTGTCTTCATGTTGTTCCTATCCCCTGTTCCGAAGGTTACCCAGAGATTGTAACAATTATCATAGGCAACTGCTGGAGACAGATAGATTGGTTGTTTTGGATCTCCGCTACCGTATGTAGCATGGTATAGTATGTCAGGTTCCCAGTTTCCAGGATCAGGATCTGATATATCAAGTTTGAAAAGATTTCCATAGGTATTTCCGAAATAAATTGTGTCTATATAATTATCATTGTTCAGGTCTATTGCTGTCAAACTCGATGGTATGGGATAGTTAAAGGCCGCATCACTCGTAAGATAGTGATCAGAATTTTGTTCGTCAGAGTTTGCATATCCTAACATCCACAACAAATCTCCGTTCCAGGCATCAACAAAAAAGATGGCTTTACCTTCAAGGCTTGAAGAATCTCCTCCATTATCGGCATAACCACCGGTTAATATAACCACATATTTATTAACAATATTTCCAGAAGTTGTCTTATACTTTATCATCCCGATTGCAGGTTTTCCCCATGTATAACCTAAATATTGGACATAAGAGGGTTGAGAACCACCGTTAACTTTCCCGAATTTCCACTTGAAGGTTGGGTTATCGGGATCACTTACATCAAATGCATAGTAAGCTTTACCTCCATTTCTTAATCCAAAGTAAAGCATTGTTCTCCATATCCTGTTTCCTCCTGAAGTATAAAAAATATCATCAGCGGAGATTCTTCCATCAACCGTAATCTGGTGTTGTTTATCCAGTACTATCTTTTTTAGTTTTGGTAAAACCTCATCGGGAATAAAGCCGTAAAGCTCCTTTCCTTCTGAACCCGGATCTATATTAGGGTCAGCATCCACTTCATGTAAAATTCCATCATTTGTTCCAAAATAAATGACTTTTTTTCTATTTTTATGGTTATCATAAAATGTTTTATAGCTCGGATCCAGAGCTTTTTTCCAGGCAAGAGGAGAACCTATGAATTGAATGTCAGAGTGAAAAAGGTCTCCTAATTTGTATTGCGGGTCGGAAGCTGCCCTATCCCCCCTGATAAAGTTAATAATTTTTGTAGCATCTGAGTCCGTAGTAACATCCAATAGGGGTTTTAGAGTGGATAAATTTGATGTTGAAAATTCAAGTATGTTGCCGTTTCCATCATAGGTATACAAATTCCTTTGAGATGCTTCGGGTATTTCATTAGCTGCATCCCATTCAGGGGTGGAAGAGAGAGAATATTGGGATTCACAAGTTTTGCCGGCATTTGCTGATTCGCAATCTCCCTTGGTGTCATAAGTACAATTGGTTAGTGCTCCCTGATTATTGACCACACACCATTTTTTTTCTAATTTTTTTGCAACTAAATGTCCTTCCCAAATAGATGTGTATTTGGGAAGAAAATAACCCATAAAGGTAATATTTTCACCATTCGCCAGCTTTTTGGGTGCTGTAAAGGAGGTGAATGCGTATGTTTTTTGAAGTATATCATAAATGGCTTCCAATAATCTTTCCTTTAAACTCCTGTAATTGTCCACTGTAAAATATTCACCATGTCCGTTTCTTGCTGTATTCTCAAGCAGTTGAATATCTATTCTTACACCAACAGTATAGGTTATAATATTTTGCTTTTGATTAAAACCAGACGGATAATTATTACCTAAATTAAAAAATGTTTTATCATCCGAAATTAAATCATGATCATAAATATACTTTGCCACATCATCAAGAAGGTGCCCTTGCTTTATTTTTTCATCAAGACTATCACTATCCCCGTCATAATCCCATGTGTTACTGTTAATATCTCTTATATAGGGATAATACTTGTAGGCATCGGTTGAATGATTATCAAACTCGTCACTTGTAGGAGCTCCGTCTGTTAGTAATATCACAAAGTTTTTCTGACACCACCACTTAATGGGGGAAGATGCACTTGAATTGGTACAAGAACCCGCATTGTCAATACTTGAACATGTTCTAGGTCTGCTGTTGTAATCGAAGAAAGCATTACCGTCTCCGTCATAGATGGAACCTTTGTAATATCCATAAGCTGTATCAAGTGACTCAGCAAGAGGAGTGAAATTGTCCGCTGTTATATCGTTAACCAGATCAAACATCATATTAAGGTTTTCCGTACAGACCGAAGGATTGGAAGTGTCTTCGCATTGGTCCTGCGTTGAAAGGTCTTTTATTGATAGCCTTATCTGTCCGCCCAACGATCTGTTACTTCCACTACCCGAATAAAAGAATGTTTCTATTCCCATATACGCATCATTTCTGAATTTATCCAAAAGCTCAGTCGTAATTCTCCTTATGGCAACCACTCTATTTACCCAATATTTTGTGATAACCCAGCTAAATCCACCTCCATTGTCCCATACCCACTGCCTGTCTGTTCCACAATAGTTGTAAGTATAGGTTTTTCCCGTGGATGTTGTGTAAGATTTGAAATCATCCCACTCAGAAGGCTCTATACTGACATCACAACTCCCCATTGAACCTGAGTTATCGAGCAAAAAGAGTATGTTCGGCTTAACTTTTACTGAGAAAAGATCTTTATCATCCGCAAAACTTTTTTTTGATTGTATAAATGGGAATAGCATAATCAACATTAATAAAAATCTTAATAAAACTATCTTGTTTATTTTCATTTTCTCCTCCTGATTTAATAACCCATCATCAGAGAATAAATTCCGGCTTCGATTTCCGAATACGCTTTCCTTTTTCCTTTGGTTAACTCGGAAGCAAGATTTATTTCCCAGATGATTGGTTTTATTGATGTTGTTGTTCCAAGACTTATACCCGGCAATGGCGGAGGTTGGAATCCCTGAAAAATGGTTATAGATGATACTCCTGTTTCAAAATCACCTGTAAACAATTTTACTTTTGCACCATCCTCAGTGTTTTTTGTTTCATTAAGTGTGATTGAGGAAGGGTCTTCACTGTTTTTCACAAGAATTGCCACACTTTCAACTCCCCCCACTGCATAATAATATGAAGCTTTTTTCAAATAATAATTATAAGTGGTAAAAAGTTCAGTGGTGGTTGTTCTTATTCCTGAAGCTACGATAAATGACAAAATTAAAACTGTTATCAAAGCGATTATTAACATACTTCCTTTTTCTTTTATATTCATTTTAAACCTCACAAAATAATGTTGAAATTTCTTGGGTCTACAGAAATCGTTAAAATTCTTGCTTTATAAGTTCCGGTTAATGTATATTGATTTTCATCTCCGATAATAGGAATTTTATTTGTAATATTCCCCTTTCCCGAATAATCATCTGTGAGCATAACAACCCTTATTGTTACTTCCTTTAATTGTTTCTGTCGTATGGAATCAATAAATGTTTCGCAGTTGTTATTGTTGGAACACGGATTTTCAAAAGGATTTGTCCATTTATTTGAATCTTTTGCACAGTAGTCCACCTCTGTAGTAAGATCATTTAAATCCGGGATAATTGTATAAACTATCTGGATATCCCATATATTTTCAGCCTCCACTCCTTTGACTACAGTTTGATTGTTAAGCGCATCTGCCTGCCCCTTCGTATCTGTTATTCTAATCAGTTTTCTCACATTTCTCTTTTTCTCCCGGTCATAAACCTGTTGGACAAGATAAATAGAAAAAGAATAAAGTTTTATTACAGGGGTTCCTGAAGGATAAACTATATTATCACCATCCTGTGTGGCAGGTTGAATTAAATTATCCTTATAGTTGGTGGTGTTTAATAATCCAGAATAGTAAACTGCTGAAGCTCTTATTGACAGACTATTCGCGTTTACCCCTGTCACATAAAAAACATAATAACCATTTTGAGTAATAACGAGACCTTTGTCTCCAACAGACCAGGCATATATATTCCCTGTTATATCCTTTCTATAGGTAGTTTTAACAGAGAGTTGAGTTGAAGAGGAGGGATTAAAATTTGAAGTAAGGCTTGTTACCGCGTTGGGTTCTCCCTTTGCTATTATTATCCCGTCAGCAAAATTTGTATTATTTAAGGGAAATATTCCATTAAAATAAGGAGTTGTTTTCAGAAAACCACCCGTGTTTAAAAGAGTTAAAACAGCTCCCGCGTCCTTTAATTCTTCGGAAAGGTTTGATAAAACAAACCTTGACTCCTGCATCAACCTGACTCTGGCTTGCTCGGTGGAAGCAACATTTCTATAATATATTATCATTGTATAAAGACCACCGAGGATGAATGCCATCATAGCCATGTATACCAGAGCCTCTACGAGAGTAAATCCTTTGTTTTTTATCATCTTATCCTCCTCTCTTTGTGGTTAATACAACCCTGAAAGGATACTTGTTTCCTCTTTTCCCGTATTCGACTATTACCTTTATATCCAATAGCTCATTATTATTCGGATCCTGAGTAATTATCGTGGTTCTTTTCATACCCTTATAATCTTTAAGATTATTATATTTTGATTTTATGAAAGGGGTATTGCTGTTACCTGGATGTGAAAAATCTTCCACTATCGTACTTCCTATAACTCCCATATCATTTAATTGATCCTTTTTGTATTTTAGTACCTCTTCTACTCTTTCTTCAGCAAGGGATATCGCAAGATTTTTTTCTCTTGTTTTGCTGTTAGTATATATTTGGGCTGAAAAACCAGCCAGAATAGCTGTAACTATAAAAGCTAAAATTCCCAACGCAATTAAAGCTTCAAGCAGGGAAAAACCTTTTTTATTTTTCAACTTTAATACCTCCGTATGGATAAATTCTTATTGTCCTTTGATAAATAAGAGGATTGGAAAGAGAACCGTCTCCTTTCCTAATCCAGATCCTTAAAATGATTTCGGAAGGAAGAGCTGTGGGATTCGATAGATCTGAGACCTTTTTTACCTCGCCCCTTGAGTTTATGGCAAAATCCGTTACATCATTTCCTCCAGGAGTAAAAAACATCTTTCCTTCCATAGGTTGTCTTCTTTTTACTACTACAAATTGTGATAAGTCTCCTATTTTCTTTTGCTTATCAATTGTGTATGTTTTTCCATCATTTTTAAAATCAATCTTAACCCATCTATTCTCTTTTGAAGCAAGCTCCTTTGCATAGGCAATATCCGCTATTATTTTGTTTACACCTCCGGAAAACTTTGATTTTGTGATTACATTGCTTGCTATATTGATGCTCACTATGAGCAAAACTCCGGCAATTACCATTACAACTAAAAGTTCAACAAGAGAAAATCCTCTTTTCATATCTTCCTCCGATTTTTTATTATAAAAAAATATGCCATTAAAAAGATAGCCTATATTCTTTTAATAATCAATACCTTGATTAAAAAGAATAAAAAAATTTTGTGTAAATATTTTACACTAATTCCCGCATTTTTCTCTTCGGTTTTTTAAAGCTTCCCTTAACTCAATCTCTAAATTCAGCCGTGTGCTGTTTGACAGTATTAATATAACATAATTTCCATCTTTTATATCTCTCCTTACCTTTTCTACAACTATTTCACTTCTATTCATCTTTCCTTCAAAAAGAGAAACTTCTTTTAAACTCCCTATTAAACTTTTTTTCATAGCTTTTAAGTTAAGTCTATCATCGCAGGGAATTTTTTCTTTACCTTTTATATCAAGGATATAAATTAAATCTGACTCCTTTAATGAATTTACCAGTTTTTTCTGAAATATTTTTTTTCTTAGCGACCATGAAGCCGGTTCAAAAATAGTCAGGATTTTTTTATCAGGGAAACTATTTTTAACACTTTTTATCGTTTTCTCTATTGATGTAGGGTGATGAGCAAAATCATCAATTAGTGTAACCCTTTCAGAATCATACAGTATCTCCTGCCTTCTTTTAACTCCTTTAAAATCCGCAATAATTTTCTTGATTTTTTCAATTTTTACTCCGTTCTCATAGAGAAAATATATAGAAGGCAGAGCATTTTCTATATTGTATTCACCTATTAGATTTAATTCAAATTCCCCGACTCTCCTATTGTTAATAAAAACTTCGAACACATAGGGAAAGCTTTTATTTCCCAATTCATAGAAAACATCATCATTTTTCTTTTTCCCGTAAGTAATATTCTTTGAGAAACTGAATGGGACCAAAGATAATGCTTTTTTAGAGGAGGAAGGAAAAAAGACTTTACCCTCCGAGGGGATTTCTCTTAACAAAAATTTAAAAGCTTTCACATACTCCTTTTCCGATGAGAAAATATCCACATGATCATATTCAAGTGATTTTAAGATAAGTATATTTGGGAAGTAGTGAAAGAATTTGCTGTGTTTATCAAAAAAAGATGTCTCGTATTCATCACCTTCAACCACAAAAAATTTACCATTCCCTAACCTGTAATTTTTTCCAGAGTTCACAGGAATTCCACCGATGAAAAATCCAGGAGCAAATCCGGCTTTTTCCAGACTGTAAGCCAAAAGAGATGCTGTTGTAGTTTTTCCATGAGTCCCTGCAACCACTATTCTTTCCCTGTCTTTTAAAAAAAAATAGCGAAGGGCTTCAGGCATTGATAAAAATTCATATCCTTTATTTAAAACAAATTCGCCCTCGGGGTTTCCCCTTCCCACGATATTTCCAATTATTACAAGGTCAGGCTCAAAATCCTTAATGTTTTTTTCTGAAAAATTTTCATAAAGTTTCAAATTTAGTTTCTCGATTTCATTCCTTACAGGAGGAAAGCAAGCCCTATCTGAACCCCCCACCTCAAATCCCTTTTCTTTTAAAAGACCTGCAAGAGCAGACATGCCGGTACCGCAAATCCCAATCAAATAGATTCTTCTCATAAATCAACTCTTATAATGGTTTGCTCAGTTAATGATAAATCCGTATCTGAAAAACAGTAGAATTGAGAAGTTGTACCTATACCTAAAAACGGATGTTTGGGTAAAATTTTTCTTACGATTTCAGGATAAACTGAAAAGCTCTGCCCCAGCAGTATAGAACCTGTTTTTTTTTCGCTACCAAAATTTTTATCTTTTCCCAATATGCTTGTAGAAAATTCCTCCTTTTTAAATAATCCGAGTAATAACATGGACTTTTCTGTAATTTTTGTATTGTAAAATATACCTGACTCATCACTGTTTAATTTAGACTCTCCTATAAAACCTCCGACAACTTTAATGTTTGATTGTCTGGCTGATTCTGCAATATGTTTGAAAAGACTTTTTCTATAATAAAACCCATCGTCTACAAAGATTAAAATCAGAAGATCATCTCCGTTTTTCCTGCCATGAAGATAGAGTAAGGATTCTTTAATCTTTTGATAAAGATTTTTACTACCCCCCTCTATTAAAACAGGTTCTATTCTGATCCTATCCGATCTTAGTCTTCCTCCTATTACTCCCTTTTTGTAAAAACCAGAGCTTGTTATTATTGAGCCTGATGAGATTATACCAAAAACCAAATTATTTCCTTCGGTTTCTTTTAAAAAAATTTCTCTTACAAGATTGGGCTCTTTGTATGAATCTGTAACACTGAAGAAAAAGTAATCCTTTTCATTGCTATCCTTTAAAAGCTTTTTTATAACCTTCTCCCCTGCTTTTATTACATTACCATCTATGCTACATGCAACCTTTAGTGGGCTCATTTCAATCTATTTTTTATCTCCTCCAATAGATCTTCTCTATTGATTTTTATCTGGACATTCTCCGATAATATCTTGAGATTAAGTGTGTTCTCCTTTAATTCATTCTCCCCCATAATTATCATCAAATTTATTCCTTTTTTCAGAGCATAGTTTATCTGACCTCTCAGATCCTTGTTCCCTATATATAGTTCAGTGGAAATTTCATTTTCTCTCAAATATTCGGTTAATGAGATTAATTCCTTTTTCAGCCTTTTATCCTGAACAGCAACAAGAACATCAGTATAGGTCTTTTTGTCAAAAGGATACATATTAAGCTCATCCATTACCGTTATAATCCTCTCAAGACCTATTGAGCTTCCCGTGGCAGGAATATCTTTATTTGAAAAAATACCTATAAGATTATCATATCTTCCGCCACCTGTGATACTACCTATTTTGGGAGAGGTTATCGTCGTTTCAAATATTGGCCCTGTATAATAATCCAATCCTCTGGCAAGGAATGGATTAAAGTTTATTGTTTTTGTCGGGATTTTAAAATCTTCAGCATAATTTATTAGCTCATTTATCTCTTCATAAAAAAGTGAAAAACCCTGAGTTTTTTCAAGTATTTTCTTCAGACTATTGATTTTTTCAGCATTAGTTCCTTTTACACCTAAAATATCTTCCATTCTTTTTACATTATCATCACTAAAGCCATATTTTTTGAGCTCCTCTTTTACTCCTTCAATTCCTATCTTATCAAGTTTATCTATTGCTCTTGCTATCAAAAACTCCTTTTCTTTTCCTTCTCCTAAATATTCTGTGAGAACATTAAAAATTTTTCTCGAATTTATGTTAATAGTGAAACTTTTAAATCCCAATTTAATAAGGACAGAATAGAGAACCTTTAAAATCTCGGCATCAGCCAAAGTGGATCTGACACCAATTATGTCAATATCACACTGATAGAATTCTCTGAAACGCCCCTTTTGCGGCCTGTCAGCTCTCCATACGGGTTGTATTTGATATCTTTTGAAAGGACGGGGTAATTCATTTAAATGGTTTGCAACAAATCTTGAAAAAGGGACTGTTAGATCATACCTCAAACCCACCCTTCTTTTTCCTCTATCCTCAAAGGTGTAAAGTAATTTTTCCTCATCTCCATACTTACCTGATAAAGTCTCCCACAATTCTATGGCCGGGGTTTCTATCGGATCAAATCCATAGTTTCTGAATATTCTCTCTATTATCCCTATTACATAGTTTCTTTTTATCATTACTTCAGGAGTAAAATCTCTCATCCCTTTGTATGCAGAAACCTTAATACCCATTGTTTATTTCTCTCCACTTTTTTTGGTTTTCAAAGTTAGGGTGGGCTCTGTATGGGAATTTCACATAATCAAGTCTCTCCCCTATAACAGCTCTGAAGTCTGTTGAGCCCAATCTTTTTTTTCTGGCATAATGTATGTACCCTATATCATCGGGTTTAAATCCCATTACATAGGAACAAAGTGCATCCGCTTTAACAAAGTCCGTGGAGGCGATAGCAAAGCCGTGAAAAACAGGGCTTCCTTTCAAAGGCCCTCTTCCCTCCATACCATACAATCCGTCAATAATGCTAAGGTCAGGGTGGATTCTTGTCACAAGTTCCACAAGGTTTCTGTGAGCAACCCTGATTGCATGTAAAAATCTTGGCATTGAGTAAAGGCTTCTCTTACTCCCATCTTCATACCTTACTCCGAAAAGTTTCAGCTTGTCCTTCGGGTGGACAAAGCCAATCATATTAAGCATTCCCAGAGATAGTATCAAAAAATCGTGGGTTTTCGGAGGAACGAGGGAGACCATATAATCGTATTTCGGCCTTACTATTCTAACTGTTTCCCTGGTCCCATCTATCAATTGAACGGACATTGTCTCATTATGCTCCATCTCATCAAGGTCAAGAAGTGAAACATTAAATCTCTCCAATTGTGTATAATTGAATCTTTTGAAAATTTCCGTGGTGGGTTTATTATAATAAAAGCCCTGAGAGCCCTCCGCTATAATTATATTTTTTATCGAAGGAAACCTCTTAAGATAACTAATTAAAATCTCAACAGCTTCAACATTTGTATTAGAATAGATTTCCTTGAAACCCGGCAATGCCACCTTTATCAAAATTGTCTCTTTGTTGTAAAGCTGAATATCCTTTGAGATTAAATCAAGAACTTTGTAAATATTATCCTTCCTCTTTGCATATTTTACCAGTGCTATTTTTTTCATTTACCCTCTCTTTTTAAAGTATCATATGATAAATTCAAACGGATTTATTGTCAACCGCCTCACTTACCCGTCTTTTTTTCGTTAAATAAGAAAATTTTTCAATAAAAAATAATTCAAAAAGAAAGTTTCACCAAAGAAACATTAATCAAAAAAGATGGGGCAGAGGGGATTCTTGCTATCTTTCACTATTTGGTATATAATTTTTTCGGAGGTTAAGATGTTTGGATCTTTAGGATTGCCAGAATTATTATTAATAGCATTTATAATCGTTTTACTCTTCGGAGCGAACAAAATTCCTGAGGTTTTCAAAGGACTTGGAAAGGGCATAAAAAGCTTTAAAGAAGAGATGAAAAAGGATGAGGCGGATAAAAAAGAAGAGAAAGAAAATAAAAAAATCCAGGATTAATGAAAAGGTATATTGAAGGCCTTGAGAGAGAGGAAAAGGAGTTAGAAGAACAACTAAAAGAAATAGATAAAAGATTAAGAAATTTCAAAGGTTTTAAAGCTCTATTTTCGATTGCTTCCATTATTAAATTAATCCAGAAAAAAGAGGAAATTTTATTAAAATTAATAGATGTAAAAGACAGAAAGTGGGATGCGCTCTCCAACAATCATGCAACCCTTCATTTTAAAAGCATTTTATGGCAAATTGACAGGCTTTCAGCTACCTATGAAGATGTTAGAACCCTTCTTCTTGAATTTAATGAAATCGGAGAGACTTTAAGAAAGCTTAAAAATGGAGAGAAAATAGAAGAGAGTGAAAAAGAAGAGATACTCTCAATAATAGAGCTTGCAGATTATTCATCTTTTGAAAGAAGGTTTAGAAAGGAGGAGGAGCTTAAAAAATCTCTGAAAAGCTATATCAAATATTTTCCTGAAAATGGGCTTATTCTTGACCTTGGTTGCGGAAGAGGGGAGTTTTTAGAAGTTCTCGAAAAAAATGGTAGATTCGGAATCGGTGTTGATATTGATGATGGTATGGTGAAGATAGCCAAAAGAAAGGGACTAAAAGTTTATAAAGATGATCTTTTAACTTTTCTTGAGAAGAGGGAGGATAATTCACTTGATGGAATTTTTTCATCGCAGGTTATTGAACACTTAAAATATAGTGAAATAAAAAAGTTAATTAACCTGAGCTATAAAAAACTAAAAAACGGAGGTACCCTTATTTTTGAAACAGTAAATCCACTCTCCTGGTTTTCCTTTTCCCAGATATTTTTGCTTGACCCGACTCACAAAACAGCTGTCCATCCCGAATTAATGAGATTCTTATTTGAAAAAAACGGATTCTCCTCCGTTGAAATAATTTTCTCCGTGCCTCCTGATATCAAATTAAAGGAAACTGAGGATTCAACAATGAACTATAATATTGACCTTTTAAACAAATATCTTTTTTCAGAAACCAATTTTGCAATAAAAGGGAAAAAATAGTTTGCAAATGTTGATAAGTAGTAATTTTTATTTTATAATCCTATAATTTATTATAAGGAGGTGGTTTTTTCATGAAGATAGAAGAAATGGCCGAAAACCTTTTAAATGGCCATAATAATGTAAAAGAGGATTTAAAGAGAAGTGAATTAATCAAAAAAAGTGTTGAAAGAAAGGAAGCAATTGTAAGCAAGAATGGAGCACTTGCAACATGGACTCCACCTGAGTCAACAGGAAGAAGCCCCAAAGACACCGTAACAGTTAAAAGAAAGGAGAGTGAGAACAATATAGACTGGGACTCTCCATACAATATTCCGATTGATGAAAAAACCTTTGATATGCTTTTGGAGGATGCTTTAAATCTTTTGAAAAACAAAGATGAAATATTTGTTACAAATAGAGTAATAGGGGCGGACAGTAAATATGCCCTTCCCGTAAAGACCATAACAGACAAAGCATTAACAGCTCTTTTCACAGACAATATGTTCAGACCTGTACCATCGGATATTTCAAAGAGCATTTTTTCAGATTCTCCTTTCACACTTTTTGTTTTACCTTACGATAAACTGGATAGTAAAAGATATGAAGGAAGGTTAAGAAAATTACCGAGCGGTGAGACAACAAATATGGCCATTGCTATAGACTATGATAGAAGGGCAGGAATTGTCATAGGGTCTGCATATCTTGGCTCTGTTAAAAAACTCATGTTCACAGTCATGAATTATTATTTGCCTGAAAAGGGTATATTACCTCTTCATGCATCAGCAAATGAAGGAAAGGATGGAAGTTCAGCTTTGTTTTTAGGGCTTTCAGGAACAGGGAAAACAACATTGTCAGCTGATCCTGAAAGGGCTCTGCTTGGAGATGATGAGCATGGATGGAGCGATGATGGTATTGCAAATTTTGAAAATGGTTGTTATGCGAAAATGATAAGACTCAGCGCTGAAAAAGAGCCCGAAATCTACAATGCTGTTATGCACAAAGATGATTATCTCAACCATGGAGCAATAGTGGAAAATGCAATGATATATCCGGATGGTGAGTTTGATTTCTATGATGCAAGGTTAACCGAGAACTCAAGATCCTCATATCCGCTTATCTATCTTACCAATATCAAAGAATCATCCACTTCAGGACATCCTAAAACAATAGTATTTCTCACTGCCGATGCAAACGGTGTTTTGCCTCCTGTGGCAAAGCTCAATGAAGAGCAGGCAATGTTGTGGTTTTTAATGGGATATACGAGTAAATTAGCGGGAACCGAAACAGGGATTGTTGATCCTGTTTCAACATTTTCAAGATTTTTCGGAGAACCTTTCATGCCTCGAAATCCGAATGAATATGCGGAAATGCTAGGAGAAAAGATGAAGAAACACAATACGGATGTTTATCTGATAAATACCGGATGGACAGGCGGCCCCTATGGTGTTGGTAAAAGATTTGATATTGATATTACAAGAAAAATTGTTGAAGCAGCTGTAACAGGGAAATTAAGAGATCTGGAGTATTATGAAGACCCACGATTCCACATAAATATTCCCAAAAAATGTCCGGGAGATGTCCCTTCTGAAATTTTAGATCCAAAATTCACATGGAAGGATAAAGAAGCCTTTGAAAGAAGAGCTGAGAAATTGGCACGGGATTTTAGCGATCATTTTGACAGAGCATATGGGAATAAGAATCTTCCTGAAAAAATTATAAAACAGTGCCCCGGTAAATAATGGAAAGTATCAAAATCGGTTTGACCGGACCTCTTGCTTCGGGAAAGGGAGAGGTTTCAAAATTTTTAAAATCAAAAGGATTTAACTATATCTCCCTTTCTGACATGGTTAGAGATGAGCTTAGAAAAAGAGGACTTGAGGAAACAAGGGAAAATCTCATGATGGTGGGAAACAGTCTTAGAAAAGAGGAGGGAGCCGGAGTTTTAGGTAAAAGAGTGAGAGAAAAGATTGAAAGCGATGGTCCTGAATTAAACTGGGTTATAGATGGTATAAGAAATCCCGCCGAAATAAAAGAGTTAAGAAAGATGGGGAAATTTTTTCTTCTTGCAGTGGCCGCCCCAAAAGGGACATTAATAGAAAGAGTAAAGAGCAGAAAAAGGGGCTCAGATCCTTTAAGCAATGAAGAAATAGAGAAAAAGTTAATAAGAGAATGGGGTATTGATGAACCCCCGGACGGACAGCAGGTAGGTGCCTGCATGGGAGAAGCTGATTTTTTTGTCATGAACGACGGAACACTTGAAGAACTCCATGATTATTTAAGCTCACTTCTTGAAGCAATAGAAAAAAATATTTAAATGAAAATAAAAAAGTTTTTCTTCCTTTTGTTTCTTATAGGAGGTATCCTAATGATAATTTCATCCTGTGGGAAAACAGATTATGATAAAAAAGCGGAAAACTTTATAAAAAGCATAGAAAAAAGAGTGAAACCAATGGAGAAAAAGGCTTCATTATCCTACTGGAAAGCTGCAACGACTGGAAAAAGCAAATTTTATTCAGAATATGAAGGATATACAAAAAAGCTTGCGGATATTTATTCAGACAAAAAGGATTTCAAAATTTTAAAAGAGATTAGAGAGAGTGGAAAAATCACAGAACCTGAAATTAAGAGAGAATTAGACATTCTCTATCTCAATTTTTTAAAAAATCAAATTCCCAAATCTTTAAGGGATGAAATTATCATTCTTGAAACGAAAATTGAAAGGGAGTTTTCAAAATACAGACCGAAGGTTGACGGGAAAGAGATAACCACAAATAAAATTTATGAAATTCTAAAAAATTCAAATAATTCGGAAGAGAGAAAAAAGTATTGGACTGCTTCAAAAGAAGTTGGAGAAATAGTTATTGGTGATTTTTTAAAACTTGTTAAAATGAGAAATAAAGCCGCAAGAATATTGGGATTTAAAAATTTTTATATAATGGCACTGGAAACATCCGAGCAGACAGAGGAAGATATCCTGGCCATATTTGATGAAGTTGATAATAGGACAAAGGATATTTTTAAAAAATTAAAGGCTGAGATAGATATAAAATTATCAAAAAAATTCAATATAAATCCCGATGAAATTATGCCATGGCACTATGATGATCCTTATTTTCAGGAAGGACTTTCAATATTTGAAAAGAATACTGATAATTTGTTCAAGGGAAAAGACATTGTAAAGATAGCCGAAGAATTTTATAAAAGCATAGGAATAGATTTAAAAGATATTATCAAAAGGAGTGATTTTTACGAAAAGAAGGGTAAAAACCCCCATGCTTTTGAAATAATGATCGGCAGAGAGGGAGATGTAAGAGTTTTAATGAATATAGAGGATAATTCCCAATGGATGGAAACAGCCCTTCATGAATTCGGGCATGCAGCTTATTCAAAATATATTAGCAGAAAATTGCCCTATTTTTTAAGGGAAGAAGCTCACATTTTTGTAACGGAAGCCATTGCCATGCTCTTCGGGAGGCTATCAAAAAATCCGGAATGGCTGAAAAAAGCTTTGAATTTATCCGATGAAAGAACAAAGGAGTTAACACCTTTAATGATTAAAAATTTCTTATCCTCTCAGCTGATTTTTTCAAGATGGGCTCAGGTTATGATAAGATTTGAAAGGGAGCTTTACTATAACCCGGAGCAGGATTTGAATACTCTATGGTGGAAACTAAAGGAAAAGTATCAGCTTATGAAAAAACCGGAAAACAGAAATAAACCTGACTTTGCGGCAAAAATTCACATTGTTTCTGACCCTGTTTATTACCACAATTACCTGTTAGGTGAGATTCTGGCATCTCAACTGAATAATTACATAATTTTGCATTTTTTTAAAAAGCACAAGATTATTTTTGTCCCTTACTATGGGAAAAAAGAGATAGGAAGTTTTCTGATTGACAAAATATTTCGGCACGGAGCAAGGTATAGATGGGATAAACTTATTCAGTTGGCAACAGATGAAGAATTATCGCCCCGTTATTATACCGATATGTTCTCCCTTCTGAAATAGAAAATTAAGCTCTTATATCAACCCTTCCGCTCAAATAATCCATAACGCCTATGTACTCTTCATAATACTCCGAGTTTTCCTTTCCCTCCCTAAAAAGTCTAAATTTTATCTTCTTTTGAGATTCTCCCTCTTTACCTTTTTCATTTCCCTTTTCTCCTGAATTAAATTCACTCAAAGTCTGAATTACTGGAAGATCAAACTTTAAACCGAGATTCTCAATATTTGTTTTCAAAGTTTCAATTCCTGAGTTTAAATAGTGCTGAACCTCAGGTTTTTGAACATATATCTTCATGTCCATTTTCTTATCCTGAGAAAAGGAGAGCTGAATATACATTTTGCCAAGCTCGGGAGGTTCAATGTGAATTCTGAAAATTTTACTTCCCTTCGGGGTTGTATTCTGAACAATTCTTGCAACCTCCTCAATCAGATTGCTTTTCCTGACCTCCGCCTTGTTAACTTCCGGTTTTTCGGGTTTAAAATTTTCAAACTTTATCTCCTTTGTATTTGGTGAAATTTTAATCTCCTCTATTTTTGAAACCTTTGCCCTTGAGACTTCTCCTTTCTTTTTATTATTTATTAATTCTGTTTTGAATTCATTTTCCTTTGAATTTTTGATTTCAGAAATTTTTTTGTTAATTCCGTTCTTTTTTACTTTTCCCCGTGCCTTTTCAGGAATGAATTTTTCAAGAGCAACTTTTGCACTCTTTGTTTTTGAGAACTTTTCTCTATTTTTCATAAGTTTTTCAGCATGCAAATTTATGTTATCCTTAGCTCTGTTAATTTTACCCTTTTTAATCTCACTTTTAACCGTTTTTTTTACTTTGACCTTTTTTTCATCTTTCCCATTTTCCATTTTTCTTACACTCTTTTTATTCACCCCCTCTTTTTTCAAAAAATGATGAACCAATATTGCCAAAAAATTCTTTTCGTCAAAGCTAAGCTTTCCATCCTTTTTGTTCTTAATCCCTTTTTTCTTAATAGCATTATGTTTTGCCGCTCTATTCTTCTTTCCTGTTTTCTTTTTTCCTCCTTTCACCGATTGAATGTCCTGCTTTTTAAAATCATTATTTGTCAGAATGATTTGATTATCCATTCCCGCCACCTCCTTTCTTTTTAAATTCTTTTAATTTTTCCTGATACCCTGCCTGTTTGGCAAGAAAATCTATTAAATCAATAAATATCTGCTTATGCTCTGTTGATAATCCCTGCAAAATACTCGTTCTCACCCCTTTCTTCATTGTGAGGATACTCAAACCTATGGAGTAAAACATATTTTTATCTGTTTTATAATAATAGACAATACTATCTATGGCAGCTTGAGGGTCCAAAGTTTCAAGAATGGTTTTTATCCTGGAATCAAGTTTTTTTGCTTTTCTTGCTTCCTCAAGCTTTTTCCACTCTTTATTTAACCTCTTCCTCTCTTCCTCAAGTTTCTTTGCCTTTCTTTCAATTTCTCCCTGCCATTGTCTCAGTGCCTCCTCTTTGTTTTCCAGGATTTTAACTAACCTTGAATAATGTTCCTTTTCACTTTTCAATTCTTTTATAAATTTATCAAGAGCAACTTTTGCACTCTTTTCGGCATTTTGAGAGCTTAAGGGTAGTATAAAAATCAAATTTAAAAAAACCATCACTCCAATCAATTTTTTACAATGACTAATTCTCATGATATCTCTTGGAATTTAAAAAAATATCATCGACTATTTTCTGTTCCTCTTTGTCCAGCTCATAGACATATTCTCTCCATTTCTTTTCTCTGTAGTTCTCAAGTACTTTTTTTGACTTTCTTGCTTCAATCCACTCTTTTAATTTTTCTTCCTCAATCTTTTTTTTCTCTTCAACTATTTTTGACTGAATTTTTTCAAGTCTCATCAATTGCCCTATATATCTCTGAGTAAGATTAAAAAGCTTTAAATCAATTTCTCCCTCCATTAAAGATTCTAACTGTTCTCTCCTTTCTCTCTCCTCACGGTATATTTGTTTTAGCCTCTCTTCAGCTTTAACTCTCTCCTTTTTTGCTCTTGCCCAATCCTCCTTTTTCTTTTTTTCCATATTTATTCTATATTTTAAAAGAGTTTCCAATGAAAATTTAAATCTCTTCATTCTTAAATATCTCCTTTAATCTTTTCAGTGTCTCATCATATTTTGAGCTTTCATCAATCCTCTGTTTTAAAAAAGCATTGATGGAATTAATCCTTAAAAGAGCTTCATCTATGATAGGATTACTCCCTTTGACATAAGCTCCTATATTAATAAGATCCTCAGCATCATTATATGCCGACAGAAGTTCCCTTACCTTGCCTGCATAAACAAGATGTTCCTCATTTACTACCGAGTTCATAACTCTGCTCACGCTTTGTAAGACATCAATCGCAGGATAATGGTTTTTATTGGCTAACTTTCTATCGAGCACTATGTGTCCATCTAAAATTGATCTACTGATATCCGCCACAGGTTCTGTTATATCGTCTGCCTCAACAAGAACAGTGTAAATACCGGTAATACTCCCTTTGTTTTCAAAGTTTCCCGCTCTTTCCAAAAGTCGCGGAAGGGCTGAAAAAACAGAAGGAGTATAACCCTTTGTTGAAGGAGGTTCACCTGTCGCAAGACCGACTTCTCTCTGAGCATAGGCAAATCTGGTCAAAGAGTCAAGCATAATCAGAACATCGTATCCCTTTTCCATAAAGTACTCGGCAACTGCTGTACCAGCATAAGCCGCTCTTAATTTTAAGAGGGGTGGTTCATCAGAAGTTGCCACAACCACAACGGATCTTTTGAGCCCTGCCCCGAGATCTCTTTCCATAAACTCTTTTACCTCTCTTCCTCTTTCTCCAACAAGAATTATAACATTGATATCAGCACTTGTGTTTCTTGCTATCATTCCCATAAGGGTACTCTTTCCCACTCCAGAACCTGCAAAAATTCCTATTCTCTGACCTTTCCCTATTGTCGTAAAACCATCTATGGCTCTAACTCCCGTTTCCACTTTCTCGGCAATAATTTCTCTTTTCAGAGCTTTGGGAGCTCTTCTGTAAATAGGATAATAGTCTTCACTGATAATAGTTTCCCTATCATCAATTGGATTACCCAGAGAATCTATAACTCTTCCCAATAATTTTTTCCCGACTTTAATCCTTGGATACTTCCTTGTTGCAATAACTTTATCGCCAATACCTATTCCTGTCATTTCATCAAGAGGCATGGAAATAATATTGTTTCCCTTAAAACCAACAACTTCAGCTATCAAATTTTTCCCTGAAGTTGTTTTAATTTCAAGAAGCTCTCCCACTGAAGAAAGAGGACCTTCACTCTCTACCATAACACCTGTAACTTTTACAACTTTCCCGTAAAATCTGTAGGGGGTGCTAAGTCTTATTCTATCCACTAAAGATGAACCCTCATTCATCGTTTTTCCTCTAAAATATTTAATACTTCTTCAAGCTTCGTCTCCACCGTGGAATCCACTTCTCCCATATCCGTTTGTATTAAACATCCACCGCGCGTGATCCCTGGGTCCTCTACAATCTCTATTTCCTTTCCAGAAAGAAGTGAATCGAGTTTCTCTCTATTGCTTGTTAAAAATTTATAATCTTCTGAACTAACCTTTATTACTATCTTCTTTGAATCAATTATATTTTTCGTTGTCTCCTTTATAACATTCAAAATAAACTCTTCACTGCTCTTTATTTCAGCTGATACTATCTTTTTCAAAGCTTCTTTAACTATTAATATCATTTCACTCTGAGCTTCTTCATAAATCTTTTCTCGCAAGATGTTAAGTTTTTCAAGGGTTTCTCTGTATTTTTCCATTAATTCTTTTGACTTTTCCTCTCCCTCTTTTAAACCTATAACATAACCTTCTTCATACCCTTTCTCATATCCTTCCTTATATCCTTTTTCATAACCTTCCTTATAACCCTCTTCCGTCTTTTTTCTTTTCTCTTCGTCTGTTTCAAAAGTATTTTTCTTTACCACTTCAAACATTTCTTTCTCTTTTTCTTCTTTCTCCCTTTTCTCCCTCCTTAAATTCTCTTCCTTTACAAAATTATCAAAAGAAAATTTCTTTATTTCAAATTTATTCTGCATCTCTTTTTTTATAACCTTAAACAATATACTCTTCACCACCACCTCCTCCTATTGAAATTACCCCTTCTTCCTCAAGTTCTCTGACAACTTCAACAATTTCATGCTGAGCCTTTTCCACATCTTTAACCCTGATCGGTCCCATATACTCCATTTCCTCTTTCAGCATTTCCACAGCCCTCTGAGACATATTCCTGAAGAATTTTTCTTTAAGTTCGTCAGATGCTCCTTTAAGTGCAATGGCAAGGCTCTTTTTATCCACCCTCTTCAATATTTCCGCTACACCGTGATCATCTATCATAAGAATGTCTTCAAAAACAAACATCATATCTCTAACCTGAACAGCAAGTTCCGGATTTTTGACTTCTATTTGTTCCAATATTTGTTTTGCAACTCTTCTTTCCATTCTATTAAGAAGATCAGCGACGGCTTTAACCCCTCCGTACTCTTCAAGCTTATACGAACCGAGCGATTGTAACCTCTGATCAAGAACAGATGAAATCTTTTTTACAATATCAGGAGAAATTTCCTCTAAATTCGCCATTCTGATTGTAATTTCAGCTCTAATGTCCTCAGGTAAGGATTCGAGCAATTCCGCAGCTCTTGATGCCGAAAGATGAGCCAGAATGAGAGCAATTGTCTGGGGATGTTCATTTTGTATGAATTTTGATATTTGCTGAGGATTTACCTTTTCAAGGGAGGCAAAACCAACGGATTTTTCAAGAAGCTTCACCAATCTATCTATTATCTTTCTTGCCTGTTCGGGTCCCAATGCTTTTATTAAAACACTTTTTGCATAGTCTATACCTCCTATTGCAATATATTGTTTTGCAATCGCCATATTATAGAACTCTTCCATAATTCTTTCGGAGACCTCAGCTGGTATGGGGCCCAATAAGGTTATCTCCCTGCTTATATCAGCAATTTCTTCTTCATCAAGACGACTAAAAACTTTAGAAGTTATCTCATCCCCTAAAATTACCATTAGAATTGCTATTTTTTGAAGATTTGTCAGACTTTCATACTTAAGTTTAGCCATTATTCCTCCAGAAGCATACTTCTAATTATGGCCACAAGATCATCAGTATTTTCAGTGGCGAATTTCTGCAGCTTTTCCCTTATTATTTCAATCTTTTTTGCCTCTTTAGGAGGTCTATATTGACTTTCAATTTCCTTTTCAAGCTGTTTTCTCTCTTCGACCGCATCCAATTGAGGGGGAGCTTTTTCTTCTATTTCCCCTACGGAAATGCCTCCCGGAGGAAGGTGAGATTTTTGTTTTCCAATCTCAGCGGTGACTTTTTTAACCATCGGTTTTAGCACAAAGAAAATAAGGATAAGTGCCAAAAGCAAAATAATACCATATTTCATACCAATGGCTAAAAATTTCCTCTTTTCCTGACTTTTCATATATTTTTCAGACTCTATCTTATATGTTTCATCAAAAGACAAATTCGCAACTTCAAGAGTATCTCCCCTATCTTTGTTTATCCCCACGGCGGCAGCCACAAGTTTTCTTATCTTATCAAGTTCTTCAGGAGTTCTCGGCACCTTCTTTTCTACAATCTCTTTTCCTTTCTTTTCCAGTTTAACGGCATCATCAACTATAACAGAAACCGAGAGCTTTTTAATCTCACCGGAAGGAAAAACCGTTTTTAAAACAGTTTTGTTTATTTCATAATTTATTAAATCCTTTTTTATTTCACTTTTTTTTGTTGTTCCACCTGAAGTTTGGGTGGTATTGCCGGCAACATTTGAACCGACACCCGGAGTTCCCCCCTGAGTACCCTCAGTTATTTTTTGAGTTTCACTTTTTTCACTTCTTTCCACCTGACCATTCGGGTCATATATCTCATCTACCTTTTCTTTTTTTGTAAAATCAAGGTCGGCCACAACACTTGCTCTGACCTTTCCTATTCCCACTATCGGTTCAAGAAGGGTAACTATCTTTTTTGCCATCTCTCTGCTGACCTTTTCCTTTATTTCAAGTTGCTTTGAGCTAAGCTTAACATCTTTGCCGGAAAATTCAGGTGAAGCAAGGAGTCTTCCATAAACATCAACAATTGTAACATTTTCAGGAGTAAGCCCCTCAACAGCGGAGGAAACAAGATGAACGATTGCTCCTATTGTTGAGCTTGAGAGAACTACTCCCGGATATACATTCAAAACAATAGATGCTTTTGCCGGTTCTCTTTCTTCAAGGAAAACAGATTTTTTCGGAAGAACAAGATGAACCTTTGCAGATTTAACCTCTCTAATGGAGGAAATCGTCCTGCTTAACTCCCCTTCAAGGGCTCTCAGGTAGTTTATCTTTTCCATAAACTCAGTCATTCCAAGTTTGGATTTATCAAAAACCTCAAATCCGACCCCTCCTCCTTTGGGTAAACCCATTGCGGCAAGATTAATTCTCAACTCATTAACTTTATTTTCGGGTACCTTTATTACATTACCACTTAACCTGTACTTTACTTTCATATCTTTCAGCTTTTGGATTATAAGAGACGCATCTTCATCACTTAAATTGGAAAAAAGAACAGCATATTGAGGAGTATTTGCCCACATAATCAAACCAATTAACCCGGCAAAAACTATTAAAATAACTGAAACAAAAAATATCCTTTGTGAGGTTGAAAGATTTTTAAAAATATCTCTCATTTGAGTTAATATGTTTGGCATTTTAGATTACACCCTTGTCCTCATTAATTCTTGATATGCATCCATAAGTTTGTTTTTTATTTCCATCATTAATTGAAATGATAGATCAGCCTTTTCAACCGCAATCAGGGTTTTATGAATATTTTTCTCTTCTCCGGTGACAACTTTCTTTATTTCCTCATCAGCTTTTTGTTCAACTCTGGAAACCTCATCTATAGCATCCTTCAAGATCTCAGCAAACTTCCCACCTTCTTCTTTCTCTGTTTTGTTAGCTTTATCAATGGAAATTCCTTTCTCTATCTGTTGAATTATTTTTGAATAATCTGTAATTTTTGGATCAGACA
>JALVQI010000005.1 GCA_027031485.1 Candidatus Aminicenantota bacterium
GGGTAACTTTAACCTCAAGGGCCTTTCATAATGACAAACTTCCATTATTTCTAAAAAAAGTGTGTGAATTTTCCGGTTTTGAAATGGCTCTTCCCATGAACACAGGGGCGGAAGCAGTTGAAACTGCCATCAAAGCTGTAAGAAAATGGGGATATTACAAAAAAGGAGTGGAAAAAGACAAAGCCGAGATTATTGTCGCAGAGAATAATTTTCACGGAAGAACAGTAACAATAATCAGTTTTTCAACGGAAGAGCAGTATAAAGATGGTTTTGGACCTTTCACACCCGGTTTTAAGATTGTTAAATACGGAGATGCTGATGAAGTCGAAAAGGCAATTACAGACAATACAGTTGCTATAATGGTTGAGCCCATTCAGGGAGAAGGGGGGATAATAATCCCTGAAGAAGGTTATCTGAAAAGATTAAGAGAAATAGCGGATAAAAACAATGTTCTCCTTGTATTAGATGAAATACAAACAGGGCTCGGACGAACAGGGAAAAAATTTGCCTATGAATGGGAAGGAATTAAACCTGATATGGTAATTTTAGGAAAAGCCCTTGGTGGTGGTATTATGCCTGTTTCAGCAGTAGTTTCCTCAAAGGAAGTTCTGGGTGTTTTTAATCCCGGTGATCATGGCTCCACATTTGGTGGAAATCCTCTTGGTGCAGCTGTGGGAATAGCTGCTCTTGAAGTTCTGGAAAATGAAAAACTTCCTGAGAAAGCAAATGAAATGGGAAACTATTTTATGGAAGAACTAAGAAAAATAAACAATCCTATAATAAAAGAGGTAAGAGGGAGAGGTCTTTTGATCGGAATGGAGCTTGAAGAACCTGCAAGGCCTTATGCAGAAAAGTTGATGGAAGAAGGCTTGCTCTGTAAAGAAACTCATGAAATGGTAATAAGGTTTGCTCCTCCTCTTGTCATAACAAAGGAGGAAATAGATTGGGCATTGTCAAAGCTCAAAAAAGTAATGGAGGGATAATGAAGGTAAGAGAAGGTAAACTCAGCTCAAAGGGGCTGAAAATAGCAATTATTATTTCAAGATTTAATAGCTTTTTCTCCGAAAGACTTTTGGAGGGGGCTCTTGATGCTATTAAAAGAACAGGTGGAAGTGAAGATAATGTTGTTGTATATAAGGTTCCCGGCTCCTTTGAAATACCCTTGCTTTTGAAAAAGCTTACGGATAAGGCGGAGAGTATGGAAATCGATGGTTTTCTGACCCTTGGCGTTATTATAAGAGGGGAAACTCCTCATTTTGATTATATTGCGGCTGAAACCACTAAAGGTATTGCCAGTGTGGGAATCAATTCCACAGTTCCTGTAACCTATGGAATTATCACTGCGGATACAATAGATCAGGCAACAGATAGAGCGGGAACGAAAATGGGGAATAAAGGATTTGAATCTGCAATGGCTCTTATTGAAATGATAAATCTCTATAAAGAGGTCGAATAGGGTAGGGAATATCGGAAAAATAGATGGGTAGAAGAAGAAAAGCTCGGGAAGAAGCTCTTAAGATTCTATTTGAGTATGATTCAACAGGTGATGATATTGATGAAATAATCCGGTGTTTCTGGGAAAATTTTTCTACCACAAAGGATAGAAAGGTAAGAGAATATGCCAAAACGCTTGTGAAAGGAGTTGCGGATAATCTTAATGATATAGATAAAAAGATAGAAAAAGTATCCAAAAATTGGAAGCTTCAAAGAATGTTTAAGGTTGATAAAAATATATTAAGAATCGCAGTTTTTGAACTACTTTATAAAAAGGATACTCCTGTTCCTGTTGTGATTGATGAAGCTGTAGAAATTGCCAAAACTTATGGGAGTGAAACTTCCCATAAATTTATAAACGGAATACTGGACTCAATAAACAAAAAATTTAATAAAAAATAGAGAGATGAAAATCTCCTTTATCCTGTTCCTTATTTTCCAGCAAATAAGTTTTCTAATACCATTGACTGATAAAGCAAGTTTTTACAATTATCAAATAGAGAATTTTTCTCAGGATGTTCAAATTTCAGAAAACCAAAAGGTAGTTAGGATAAATATAAATTTTTTTTATAAAAAACTTCCCCGTGTATCCAGAGGATTTTTGTCTCTCAAAAAAGGTGAGAAAAGAGAGTTAAATGATATTGTTTTAAAAATATATAATTCCTCTGAATCTTATACAGATTATGTTAAAAATGTTCTTCTTTTTCTTAAAACAAATATAAAATACAGTAAAAAAGATCAACCTCAGGATTCTCTTTCTGTTTTCAAAAGAGGTTCCGGGTACTGCACAGGATTTACAAATCTTTCCTATTATCTTCTTATAAAAGGAGGTGTTAGGGTAAAAAAGATTACAGGATTTTATTTTTACAAAAAGAAGAATCTTTTGCAAAAACACAGCTGGATTGAAGTTTTCTTTCCTTCGTACGGCTGGTTTGCAATAGATCCGATAACAGGAAAATTTTCCAATTATTATATTTATGGAAAGATTGAAAA
>JALVQI010000006.1 GCA_027031485.1 Candidatus Aminicenantota bacterium
CATCTCATCATCGGTTGAGACAAAACCCACAATATTAAAAAAATCGTTAGCGATTGAACCGTCCGCACCTTGAGAAACAAGAACAATTTTGTCCCCTATTTTTGCATGAAGTATATTGGCAAGACCTTTTCCTAAAAGAACCTGATTTTTAAGTCCATCTTTAAAATAATTTCCTTTCACAATTTTTTTATGAAAACCTGTTGTTTGATCCTCTTTACGAGGGTCTATTCCTATGATTCTAACGCCTGAAGTTTTCTCCTTTAATGATGCCAGACCGGCTGAGAAAATTCTCGGGGTCCAATTTTCAACACCTTTTATTTTACTGATTTTTTCCCCTATTTGTTTGTAATTTTCAATCATTTTGTAAATGGAAGGTTTGTCAAGATAGTCTTTATAGTATATCTGAATATGACCGAGCCAGCCCTTTGTGAAGAGGTTTATTATATTATTATATGTTCCGTCAGCCCAACCTATTGAAAAGGCTGCAAGAGCAACCCCGAATATTATTGTGATTGAGGTAAAAATTGTTCTTCTCCTCTGCCTGAATATGTTCCTGAAAGCCATTTTTAAAAGCAACATCCTAACCTCCTTATCCGAGATTTCTGAGATTTCTTAAGCTAAACACGGATTTTTTCAACTTTATGTCAAACTTAATTTCAAGATATTTAAAACTTGTTTTGTGCCCCTTCTTTTTCAAAGGAACCATCACCATCTTTGTGGGGATTAATCTATTACCGATTTTTTTTACCTCACCATAATACAAAATTCTGACCACATCGCCTCTGTCATCATAATATCTCTGCCAGATTGGTATGTAATTATCCCTTTTCACCGCGATTATTATTTTTGACCATACGACTGCAACATTTTCCTTTGGTATGGCTTCAATATAAATTCTATCCTTATTGTTTTCCTCTTTAAAATTAACAATTTTAAAATTATAATCATCAGCAAAGGTGTATTCTTTTACAAGATCATCATTCGTAAAATCAGAGCCCATCCATGAACCCATCATCATGGAGGGGGGTATTTTAATGATTTTATTGACTTTCGGCAGATAATTCCACATCTGATTACCGATTTTCAGAGTTGCCATATTCTTATCTTTCTTGGGTGCTAAGATTCTGATAAAAGTTTTTTCCATCCCCTCTGTCCATGCTTCCATAAGAAGGGTTCTTTTCCAGTGGGGTGTTTCTATTGTCATCTCCATTTTTCCATAACTTGTTTTACTTCTATAAAGTTTATCAACCCTTTTAACAATCTCCCTTGCTGTCAAACTATTCTCCGAGTGAAGAAAACTCACTGATATGAAGAAAATTAACTGAGTAAAAATAAAAAGATTCTTTTTATTAAACATCTATTCCTCCTTTAATCCTGAAATTATAATTTCACCCATGGTTTTTACGATTATACCATAGTTTACATTTTTTCCGTCCAAAATCCATTGAACCATTAATCCGTCAAGCATTCCTATTATCATAGCTCCCGCATTTTCCGGTGAAATATCCTCTTTAAACACTCCTTTCACTTGTCCCTCTCTTATAATATTAGCAAATACATTCCTATAACCTGAATAAAAATCCTTAAGGTATTTGTAAAAATCAGACCTATACTTTTTCTCCTTAATACCCATGGCCCAGAAATCAAACATAATTTCAAATGTTTGCATCCCCTCCTCTTTTACGATTTCTCGGAAAAAAAGGAGGGCTTTTTTTAATTTTTCCTCCGGAGAATCAGTAAGAGACTTTATTCTGCTAATTGAAATCTTACTCTCTTCGATAAAGAAGGAAAAGGCGGAGAAAATAATATCATCCTTACTCTTAAAGTATTCATATATTGTTCCCTTCCCAATATTTGCTTCTTCGGCTATCTCTCTTATTGTGGCAGAGCTTATACCTTTTTCCGCAAAAACCTTTAAAGCGGCCATAAGAATCCGCACTCTCTTTTCCTTTCGGTCAATAATCTTTGCCAAAAGCACCTCCTATGACCGACCGTTCGGTCAGTTATTTATCGTAGCATAAACCATTTTTAACTGTCAACCTTTTTTAGCGTTTTACAGTAGTGTCCGGAAAAAAACAGAGGATTGGGACACCTCCGCGTGAAGATGTATGATATATAAGTATTTTCAAAGAAATCAACACAGGGGGTGTCCCATGGGATATCAAGATAGCCATGAGCATCAAGCATTGAGCATTGAGCAAAACATTAAGGAAAGTCTCTGATAAGTTGTAATCTGTTATTTTCTTTTAAAACAAATTTTATAAAAAAAGAATTTACAAACAACAGTAAACAGCAATAAACTGAACACCGACCGCTCCGATTAACGATTTACGATTCACCCTTCACGATTGAGCTCAAAGCACTTGATAGCCATGAGCATTGAGCTAAATTCTGAAAGTCTTAATAGCATTGAGCATCAAGCGTTGAGCCAATTTTGAATGTTTATTGTATTAAGCTATCAGTAAATT
>JALVQI010000007.1 GCA_027031485.1 Candidatus Aminicenantota bacterium
AAAGTCCCCTGTATTGTTCATCAAAGTTTAGAGGACTCCAGTCCTGAAAACCTGTCCATTTATTGTTAAAGGTCACCGGTTCATCGATAAATGTGGAAGCAGGAGTGTACCCGTTTGAAAGAGCTGCTGAGTAAATAATAGGTTTAATTGTTGAACCCGGTTGTCTTTTAGCCTGAACAGCATTGTTAAATTCACTTCTTTTGAAGGAGTATCCTCCAATCATTGCCTTGATCTCGCCGGTATGAGGGTTAATGGCTAATAATGCTCCCTCTGTCAATGGTTCCTGTTCAAGTGAGACATTAAGCTCTTTTTTGTTTTCTTTAATATCTAAAATTTTTACTTCTATTATATCCCCTTTTTTAATGAGAGCTCTCAAACTGTGCTTTTTTGTCCATTGTGCATTCTTAAGAAATAATATTCCTTTGTAATCTCCTATTTTTAGCTCTGCTTTATTTCTTGTTACTTTAAGAACCAGAGCTTTTGTGATAAGGTTTTTTTTAGGTGGTTGCTTCCACTCTTTTAATTTAAATGTATTAATATCCTTTCCTTCTGAGAGTATGTTTTCTTTATCTTTTCTCCATCCTTTTCTCTTATCGTGGGCTCTTAATCCTGACCTTACTGCTTTATATGCGATCTTTTGAAATTCAATGTTGACTGTTGTATATACCTTTAATCCACTTTGGTAAAGAATTTTATTTCCATAATTGTTACTTATGTATTTTCTAACCTCTTCAATAAAATATGATAAATAGTCTTTGTTTGAATAAGAATCTTTTTTGACTATGTTAAGAGGCTTTTTAATATTTTCAAGATACTCTTTTTTTGAGATAAAACCCTCTTCATACATTCTCTTTATTGCATAATTTCTTCTCTTTAAAGCTCTATCGGGATGCTTGATCGGTGAGTATCTGCCAACAGAGCTGTTTATCCCTGCCAAAAGAGCTGCTTCATCAATTGTGAGATCTTTCGCTCTCTTCCCAAAATAGTATTCCGAAGCTGCTTCTATACCATAATTTCCATACCCCAGATAAATTTGATTTAAATAATATGTAATTATCTGATCTTTAGTATATTCTCTTTCTATTTGAAGTGCCAAAAGAGTTTCCTGAATCTTTCTCCTCAATGTCCGTTCCTGAGTTAAAAAAAGAGATCTTGCAAGTTGCATTGTTATTGTGCTGGCTCCTTGAACTATTCTTTTATGCTTTAAATTTCTTATTATTGCTCCTATAATTCTGTAAAAGTCAACTCCCCAGTGCTTATAAAATCTTGAATCTTCAACTGCAATAAATGCATTTTTCACAACCTGAGGAATCTCTTTTGAGGAAAGAATTATTCTTTTTTCCAGATAGTATCTTCCTATCACCCTGCCATCGTCTGAATAAACTTCTGATATCACCGAAGGTTTGATATCTTCAAGATTTTTAATCTTGGGTAAACCCTTTTGGTAAGAAATAAAGACACCTAAGAGAACTCCCAGCAACGAGGCTATTATAATGCCGATAAGAATCAAAATCAGGTTAATTATCTTTTTCTTTTTTATGTTTATTTTTTTCATTTTTAATGTGATCTATCTCCTTTAGATATTTGACACAAAGGTTTATCAGGTTTCTATCTCTTGATAATGCTCTCGCTTTTTCAAAAAATGTTATTGCCGCATCCGGATCTTTTTCCTTTTTATATAAAAAGAGAGCTAAATTGAAGTTAAAGATCGGGTTTTCGGGCATTATCTTGACTGCTTTTAAATAATCTTTTCTCGCTTTTGAATTTTCTCCCAGGATTGCATATATTTGTGCTCTCAGATTATAACCTATAGCAAAGGAGGGATTGATTTTTAATCCGTGGTTAATATATTCCAGAGCTTCTTTGTATTTTTTCTCTGATAACTTTAATAGGGCAAGATTATAAAAACCATTTTCTCTTGTAGGATAGTTCGGATTATCTATGACTTTTTTAAACATTTCTTCTGCCTTTGAATTCATTCCCATTTCTTTATAAGCAATTCCGAGATAATTGTATGATTCGGCGTAAGCAGGATTGATTTTTAGTGCTTTTTCAAAGTATTGAGAGGCTTTTTTAAAGTTTCTTTTGTAGAGTTCGATAATACCCAGACTGTGGTACGCCAAATAAAAGTTAGGATCCTTTTTTATAACCTGAAGTAAAAGAACTTTTGCCTTTTCAGGGTTACCATTGTTCAGATAGATTGTTGCTTCATTATATTTTTTTATAGTGGGATCAATCTTGACTTTTTTCCCTCCGCAACCAGCAAAAAATATGAAAATAAAGATTAGTACAGATAGGGAAGTTACTTTCTTATTTATCATTTTATCTCTCCCATAACTTTATATGTTTTAATCTTTTTGGAAACTCCTTTCAATCTCTTTTCACCTAAGAATTCATATTTAAATTTTTTCTTTGTTTTGTTATAAACAGTAGAGCTTACCACAATTTCGTTAGCTTTTGCAACAAATTCTTCCAATCTGGAAGCTATATTTACAGTGATTCCGACAGAGCTAAAATCCACTCTTCTTATGGACCCAAAGTTTCCGGAGATTACGGGACCTGCGTTTATTCCTATTCTTACATCTATTCTTGGAAAAGATTTACTATTGTTAAATTCATTAATTCTTTCGAGAATTTTGAGAGAAGCTTTAACACTTTTTTCCTCCGGATTTTCTATTTCAAAAGGAGTTCCGAAAACTGCCATTATTGCATCTCCTATATATTTGTCGAGAGTCCCTTCATACTCAAAAATAATATCTGTTATTTCCCCGAAAAATGTATTTAATAATTTACCCACCGCAATAGGATCGAGAGTTTCGGTAAGTTTGGTGAAGTTTACAATATCAAGAAACATCACTGATACGTATTCTTTTGAAAAATTAAACAGATCTTCAAGGTTTTTGCTTTCAAGTATTTTATTGACAACGGCCGGCGAGTGGTATCTTTCAAGTCTATGTCTTAATGATTTCTCCTCTTCAAGTTTTTCCCTGAGATAGAATTGCTGGATTGCAAACGACATATAATTTGAAATAACAGAACTGAAATCCAGCTCTTCCTCATTAAAAGATTTCTTGTTTTTTATTCTATCAAGATAGATTGCTCCAAAGAAGCTTTTTTCATAGAACATTGGTACCACTATGGCAGATTTTATTCCCAAGATTAGGATGCTTTCAGAACTTGAAAATCTTGAGTCAGTCATAGTATCTATTGATAAAATAGAGACTTTATCTTTTATCGCTTTTTCAAGTATGGAAGTGCTGATACTATCATCCTCGACACCGGATAATCCCTTTTTATGTTTCAGCTCAAGTTCTCCGTTTTCTTTTAGAAAGATAAAAACTCTGTCAGGATTAAGATGCTTCAATATAAAGTCAGAAGTTGAATCAAGGATGGAGGCTATACTATTACATTCCAGAAGTTTTTTTGCATACTGAATAAGAAGCTGGAGAACTGGTTGTTTAGCCCTGGGTTTTTCCCAGTAGTTCTCAAGCTCCTTTATATCTTTTACAATGGTAAATGCACTACCGTTTTCTTTTTTGTTTTTTGATATTTCTTCCTCTTTTTCTATATATTTTAGTTCATAATGTCCGATTATTATTATATCTCCATTATTTAAGTGAATTTTATCTGTTTTGATTCCATTTACAAAAGTACCGTTTTTACTTCCAAGGTCTCTGAGAAAATAACCTCCGTTTTTATCTCTTTCAAGTTCACAGTGAAACCTTGAGATGGTGAATGTATCATCCTTTAAAATAATATCATTTATTGAAGCTCTTCCGATTCTATAGAGATTTTTTGTAAGAGTATACTCTTTTGTATTATGTGAATCTGAGATTATTATCTTATATTCCATTCTTTTTTAAGTGACCTTCCCATAAGACTTTTCAATGCGTCTTTTACAGGCAACTCTTCATAGATAATTCTGTAAACATGTTCTGTAATAGGCATCTCGATATTTACGGTTTTTGCTAATTTTAAGGCTGTTTTAACAGTCGTAAGCCCTTCTACGACAAATTTGGAGTCTTTTAAGATTTCTTCAATTCTTTCACCTTTTCCTACCCTGAAACCGAAAGTTCTGTTTCGTGAGAGTGGCCCGAAACATGTTAACATCAAATCACCGATTCCGGATAATCCTAAAAAGGTTTGCTCCTTTGCTCCTAACTTTAGTCCGAGGCGAATTATTTCTATATTCCCTCTTGTTATAAGTGAGGCTATTGAATTGTATCCAAAACCCATTCCGGCGGCAATTCCGGCGGCTATTGCAATTACATTTTTTAAAGCTCCGCCCAATTCCACACCATGTATGTCATCCGTAACATATAATCTTAAAATTTCGGATGAGAACTCATTTTGTATTAATCCGGCGGTTTCTTCATTTTCAGAAGCTACAACAACAGCTGTGGGGAACTTTTGGGCTAACTCCTTTGCAAAACTTGGACCTGAAATAATGGAAATTTTATCCTTTATCTCTTTGGGAAAGACCTCTTTCATTCTATCCGATAAAAAAGCAATATTTACTTCATCCAATCCTTTGGTCAATGAGACAATGTATTGCGCCTCTAAAAAAGGTGATATCTTTTTATACATATCAGGACAGAATTTTGATGGAATTGCAAGCACTAAAATTTCTGCATTTTTTATTGCTTCTTCAAGGCTTACAGTAGCTTTTAAATTTTCAGAAAGTTTTATCTCAGGAAGGTAAATCGGATTTTTATGATCTTTATTTATAGCTTCTACAACTTCTTTTTCTACTGCCCAGATTTTTGTATCTAATTTTTTTATCTCTGCAAGATAATTTGCAAAAGAGGTTCCCCATGAACCGCCACCAATAACGCTTACTCTCATTTTTTGAACAACCTCCTCTCTTTTCCTTTTATTAATCTTTTGATATTGGTTCTATGTTTGTAAAAAATTAAAATCACGATAATTAACACAGGTATAATGAATTTTGTTTTGTAAAAATAGAGATGTGATAAGAGTAGAAATAGGGAGCCACTTAATGAGGAAATCGAAGCAATCCTTGAAATTATTATAATTAAAAGAAACACAGATATGAAGATTAAAAATATTCTATAATCAATGGCTAAAATTCCCCCGACTGTTGTTGCAACTCCTTTTCCTCCTCTGAAAAAGAGGAATATTGAGAACATATGGCCTAAAACAGCTGCAAGCCAGATGTAAAATAATTCATTTGAAATACCAAAATACTTTTTTGCAATAAGTACTGGAATAAAGGCTTTTGATATGTCAAGGATAGCTGTTAATATTCCATAGAAAATTCCGGCTTCTCTTAAAACATTTGTTCCTCCGGGATTACCGCTACCTTTTTTCCTTATATCCTCTCCTGTTCTTAAATAATAAATAATAAAGGCGAAGGGGATAGAACCTGAGAGATAGGCGATTAATAAAAAAGCATAAAAATTCATCTATTTCTCCAGAATATATTTTTTCAAGGCACGATAGATAGGGCCATTGGGTGTAAGTTCACTTTTATAGAGAACGAGTTCTTTGACTTCTATTTCCCCAAAGTAATGTTCCCGATTCCTGTTTATCGCTTTTTTTAATCCACTGATTCCATTTGTATTTTTTACCCTCCCAAGGGTTAAGTGAGGTTTAAAATCTCTATGCTCTTCAGGAAAACCTATTTTTTGAAAATCATTGAGCAATGTATCATGGATATTTTTTAGTTCCTCAAAATTTTCAATCCCTGCCCAAACGACCCTTGGATTTTTCGGTAAAGAGGGAAAGGTGTCTATACCTGAGATCTTTATTGTAAATGATTTGAAGCTTTTAACATGTTTAGATAGAACACTATCTATATTTTCCACATCTTCTGAAGATATTTCTCCGAAAAATTTTATAGTAAAGTGCATATTCTCCGGTTTGACCCATCTTACTGTTCCTCCCGTTCTTTTTAATATTTTGATTATATCACCTGCTTTCTCTTTTATACTTTTATTTACATCAAAAGCCAAAAACACCCTCATAACCTATTATAATATTATTTGAGTGTAAAATACAAATTCACACAAAATAAGCCAGTACTGTCCGGGAAATTTCAGGTAGCGAAGAGTTAGTGAGAGCCTTGAGCGTTGAGCTTTGAGCATTGAGCAGACTACGAAGGAAAGTTGTTAGTTTCTTTTAATTAACAATTTTCTTTATTTAATTTTTTTTAATAAAAGAAATTTACTGATAGCTTAATACAATAAACATTCAAAATTGGCTCAACGCTTGATGCTCAATGCTCAAGGCTATTAAGACCTTTAGAATTTAGCTCAATGCTCATGGCTATCAAGTGCTTTGAGCTCAATCGTGAATGGTGAGTTGTAAATCGTTAATCGGAGCGGTCGGTGTTCAGTTTATTGCTGTTTGCTGTTGTTTGTAAATTCTTTTTTATAAAATTTATTTTAAAAGAAAATAACAGATTACAACTTATCAGAGACTTTCCTTAATGTTTTGCTCAATGCTCAATGCTTGATGCTCATGCCTATCTTGATATCCCATAGGACACCTTCTGTGTTGATTTTTTTGAAAATACTTATATATCATACATCTTCACGCGGAAGTGTCCCAATCCTCTGTTTTTTTCCGGACACTACTGGAACCAGATATGTTAGTTTGACCTCCATACTTTTTTAATCTATAATCTAATCTGTTAAAAGGAGGAAAAAATGAAAAAATTATTGGCAATTTTATTGGTTATTTTTATTTCTGTTTTCTTTTATTCCTGCGGAGGAAAAGAAAGCAAGACGGAAAAAGGAAGTGTAAAAAAAGAAGAAAAGGTTGAAAATATGGAAAAAGGTGAGCACGAAGAAAAGGGAGAGCATGAAGAAAAAGGCGAACATGAAGAGGAAAATGAAAAAGAGGAGAACCCCATTGTTGCGATGCAAAAATTTGCTGAGAATGTAAAAAAAGCTTCCGAAGAGCAACATGGTGGGAAAATTGTTGTTCTGGGCGAAAAGGAGTTTTTGAAAGCATTGCCGGAAGTTCCGGGATGGAAATTGGCTGAAAAGCCCTATTATTCAAAGGATAGCTTCGGTTCGTTGGTAACTTCCAGTATAAGTGCGACTTTTATGAATGGCGATAAAAAAGTTACGGTAAGCATTAAGGATGCGGGGAGTATGTCTTCACTGATTGCACCTGTTAAAATGTCTCTTAATATGATGATGAGCCATGAAGATAGTAATGGATATGAAAGAGTTTTTGAATACAAAGGAGAAAAAGGAGTTGAAAAGTATAATAAGAATGATAAAAGCGGCGAGATAACATTCCTTGTGAAATCGAGATATATAATAGAAATTAGCTCGAATGAGAATGTTGATATGTCTGTTCTTAAAAAATTTCTTGATAGGATAAATTATTCTGTTTTAAAATAGAAAAAAAACTAAAGCCCATATTCACTTATTAAATAAGTAAGTATAGCCATAGAAGCCGAGCCAAGCTCAAATTCTCTTCGGTGGATTGCTGAGATTCTGTCATTTGCCGAATGGTGGTAATCAAAATATCTTTGTACATCAGGGACATATCCTATCTGAGCTA
>JALVQI010000008.1 GCA_027031485.1 Candidatus Aminicenantota bacterium
TGATAACATTGTATCTTGATATCCCATGGGACACCTCCTGTGTGGATTTTTTTGTAAATACTTGTATATTATACATCTTCACGCGGAGGTGTCCCAATCCTCTGTTTTTTTCCGGACACTACTGTTCCGGACACTACTGATTTGACATATATATGTTTTTCTGGTATTTTTAAAGAGCTGTGGTATTAATAAGTTATTCTAATAGAGAATTAAGTGTAAAAATTGTTTATTATGGAGCGGGTCTCAGCGGGAAGACTACAAACCTTTACTATATCTATAAGAAAACTCAAAAAGATTTTAGAGGTGAGCTTGTAAGTCTTGATACGGAAACAGAGAGAACCCTCTTTTTTGATCTGCTTCCGATGGAAGTGGGTAAAATTATGGACCTTACTACAAAAATTCAACTATACACTGTTCCGGGACAGGTACACTATAACAGCACAAGAAAACTTGTTTTAAAAGGGGTTGATGGAATTGTTTTTGTCGTGGATTCTCAGGCTCCACTTCTTGAGGCGAATATTGAGAGTCTGGAAAATTTAAAACAAAACCTGAAAGATTATAATATTTCACTTACGGATATTCCGGTTGTATTTCAATATAATAAAAGAGATTTGAAGAATATTCTACCGGTTGAGACTTTGAATAAAAAGCTTAACCCCTATGGGTTCAAATATTTTGAGTCAATAGCAACAACGGGCAAAGGGGTTTTTGAAACATTAAGAGAAATTACAAGACTAACCCTTGATTCAGTCAGGAATATTATTGTCGAAACAGGAAAGAAAGGGATAATATCTGGAGAGGTTCAAAATTTAAAGGAAGCTTCAAAAGAGAAGGAAATTTTTCAAGAGGACGAAGGCAGTAATATAGAGGAAGAAGAAAAAGGAGAGACAGAGATTGTCTCAGGAGAGGAAATTGAGGAAATTGAGGTTATTGAGGATGTTGAAACAGAGAATGTGGATGAAATTGAAATAGAAGATATTGATGAAATTAATGAGCCGGAGGAAATGGATAATAGCTCAATAGAAATTGAAATGAAAGAGAAGAAAGAAAAAGACTCTGAAGCTAAAAAGGAAGAGATTAAGGTGGTGGAAAGTGTGGAAGAAAAGAGAAAAACCACCGCGGAGGCGAATAAAAATATAAGTGAAAATGTTTATAAGGATGAAGAAGAAAAGAGTGATATAAATATTATTAAAAAAAATTTAAGCCTCAATGTAAACAAAAAGCTTCTGGATAAATCTTCTCATTTATGGTTGCAATTTAATACTCCTGAGGGAGTTATCATAAAAAAATGGAAGATTTCAAAGGAAAAAATAAAAAACGGAGCCAACCTTCAGTTGAATATTGAACTAAAGATTAAATGAGAAATTTTAAATTAGTATTAATTCTGACATTTTTACTAATCGGAGGAGGGTGTCGATATTTACAGAAAACCGATATTGTTCCTCAGTTACCTAAAGAAGATACAATAGAAACATTGCTTTCGGATGCTAAAGAAATGTTGGGGAAAGCTCAGAGAGCATTTTCCGAAGGAAAAATAGAAGAAGGAAGAGAGCTTTTGGATGATGCTGTTAATGTGTTTATTGATGCTCCTCAAGAAATTAAGTCTGAAATCAAATATAGAGAATACTTTACTTTAATTGTAAACAAAGCAGCGGATATGGAGGATTCCATAGAGGATGAAAATAATTCTGATCTTTTGATGGGGAATACTCCATTACCATCAATTACCAGAAATGAAGCTCAGAAGATTAAGGAGGAAGTTGAGGAGGAATCAAAAAAAATAAGTTATGGAATACCTGTTGTGATAAATGATTATGTAACAAAGTTTATCAAGGTTTATACCGGAAAAAGAAAAGATTCCCTTGAAATAGGCATAAAAAGATCTGGTAGATATCTACCTATGATTCTTAAAGTATTAAAAAAATACGAACTTCCCGAAGAGCTCTCTGTTTTACCTCTCCTTGAAAGCAATTATAAGATTAGAGCTGTCTCAAGAGCAAGAGCAAAGGGATTGTGGCAGTTTATGAGAGGAACAGCTTTGCTTTTCGGGCTGAAAGTGAATTGGTGGATAGATGAAAGGTATAATCCCGAGAGAGCAACCGAAGCAGCCGCTAAACTTTTGAAACACCTTTACAAAAAATACAATGACTGGTATCTTGCTTTAGCTGCTTATGATGCAGGAGAGGGGAAGGTTGACAGAGCATTGAGAAGAGTTGGGGGCAATACATTCTGGGATCTTCAGAGGACAAGACATCTTAAAAGAGAAACTAAAAACTATATACCTGCTTTTATCGCTCTCGTAGTGATAACAAAGGATCCCGAAAGATTCAATATTAAGGTTGATAAAGATCCTCCACTGAGGTACAAAAAGATAGTTGTTCCATCACCTATAGATTTGAGAATAGCAGCAA
>JALVQI010000009.1 GCA_027031485.1 Candidatus Aminicenantota bacterium
TCCAGTTCTCTCAGTTCTCTCATTGATAAATATATTTCAATCTGTCTACGCTTTTTTAAATCATTGAACGCTTCATACACACACCATGGAAGAGCTTTTTTTCCTCTTTCATTAAAATCTTTCCACATACTTTCATAAACTTTTTCAAATTGCCGCACAATCTTATCCCATTTTTCAGCATATCTATAATCATATTCAGGGTTATATTTATTATTTATTACAGGCTTAACAAGTTTTTCAAGGAAATGGTCAGGTTTAACAATCAAGGAAGGGAAAGATGAACCATATAATCCATATAGAAAAATTGTGAAGAATGAAAATATTAATATTATTATCTTTGTATTTTTTCTTCTCATGATCAACCTTCTTAAAAATCAATATTAACAGTCTTTGTTTCACCCTTTTTCACTTCAATACTAATATTTCTTCTTTTTTCAACACCACTCTTATATACCACATAAACTTTCAGCAAATACTTTCCTTCTTTAATATCTCTGAAAAAATAATTAAAACTATCTTTTAATGATTTTCTAGAGTAAGATCCGGTTCCTTCCAAAGGAAATAAAACAACCGAACAATACGATATCTTTTCATTATTTTTAAAATTAACTTTTCCCTTCACTCCCGTTTTGCTTATAAAATCAAACAAATGTTTCACAACAACCGTTTTCCCCTTTTGAACCGTAACATCTTTGTCAAAGTCAGGAAAACCATAATATCCCATCCCTGATACAGATACATTATAAATTCCCCCCGGGGTTAAGCCATTAACAACAGCAATACCCTCTTTATCGGTTTTAACTTGAGCTGTGTTATGATATAAATATTTTTTTCTTGACTTATAATATAATTTCTTACTTATAAGAACACCCAAATCTTCAAATCCTCTTATACCATTCTTATCTCTTCTCTTTATCTCTATTCTTATACTTCCTCCCGGCACCATTCCTATCTTAAAATATTTTATCTCACCCTCTTTAAGATAAAATAATGATAGTTTTTTCTCATAATCAGGCTCTCCTATGAGAGAAACAGAGGAATATGTTTCATACCCCGGTTTACTACAACTTATAAAATATTTTCCTTCTCTCAGATCATCCATCTTAAAATATCCTTTCTCATCGGTTATTCCTCTGCTTGTCGAAAAACTCGCATAACCCTGATACACATAAAGAATAACCTCAGCCCCCGCAATAGGTTTTCCGGTGGCTTTATCAACAACAACCCCTTCGATTCTCGAAGAAATCATAGCCCTAAGCTCAACAACAGAGCTTAATACAACCAACATAAAAAATAGAACCAACAAAACCCCTCTGATAAAGGAGTTTCTTTCCCCTCTGACAAAGGGTTCCCCGATAAATCGGGGTCTTTTTTCTCTTTCCCGTTTGAAACGGGAGTTTGTTCCTCTTTCTTTTAACATACTAACCTCCTATATATAATTTTTTTGTTGAATCCTTCCTTCATATCAAAACCAATAAATCCTTCATTCATACTAAAACCTCCGAATTCTTTGCTCTCATAAAAAGCAAAGGATTCGAGGGTCAGCACCTTTATTTTTGCTTTTGTTGCCTGATAGTTCGTATCATTCTTCATCCTGAGATTTAAATTAACCTTAGGAGTAGGATAGTCATATAAATTATACATCGGTATGTCAGAATCAGCTCCTTTTGAGAATGTCAGAAGATCTCTAATGATGTTCAGTTCGCTTGTTGTAGCCTGAGAGTGCGCGTATGCCCAGTCCGTATATAGTGTTGTGAGAACTACATAACCTTTACCATACTTATAATAAAGCATTGCGGGTTTTCTGTTTTTTGTTCTTCTTAGAAGGATTACCGAATCCTTAGGATATTTGTCTATATAACCGTCCACAGCAAGTGTGGCTTTATCATAAGTAAGTGATGATAAAACAGGGTGAGTAAGGTCAGTATAAACCGAACCCCAGTAGCACGACTGATCCTGTCTCCAGCCATATACCTTCAAACTCTCACCCTCAGGAATGGGGACTATGTTTTCAATATGAGAGCCATACTGCTGGGAAAAGACTATGATTGTGCCGCCGTTAGAGACATATTGCTTGAGAGTTTGTTTGAGGGAGAGGTTGTTTTGGTTTACGGCCAAACCACCTGACGGGATTATAAGAAAAGGGGTTGCCCTTCTTAAATCTTCCGCTCCGTTTTCTCCATCATAAACCAATCCGCCGTAAAGCCTTAATGCTTCTTTCCAGTATCCGGAAGTATATACGACAGAATCGGGAGAAAGTTTATATATAAGAGGCGCTCCGTCACTAAAACTATAATTATCATCGGGACGATCTCCTCCCGGACCTCCTCCTTTTCCATTTTCCGAAGGTCTCTCAGGTTCACAAGCATTCTGAGAATACAAATTATAATTTACACCGAAAACC
>JALVQI010000010.1 GCA_027031485.1 Candidatus Aminicenantota bacterium
CTAATTCCATATATTTATTCATTTTTATAACCTTTTTTCACGCCCGAGAGGATTCGAACCTCCAACCTGCTGATTCGTAGTCAGACGCTCTGTCCTGTTGAGCTACGGGCGCAACAGGTGATTTTATACTATTTTCATATATTTTGCAATAGGAGTTTTGAATCATAGCTGATTTGGGGAGGGTGTTTATATCCCTTTTGTTAAGTATAGCAAACTTTTAAAGCATACATGATTTTAATTTAAATGGCAAAAATGATAATTATAAAAATCCAATAATAAAAATTTTTCATTTTACCTCTTGACACTTCCTTTAAAAAGGTATATATTTTTCACAGATATGGATAAGGGGTAAAAAAGCCGCGGTATAAAAATTTTAAAAATTCAAAAAATTAAAAAATTAAAAAATATGTATCATCATTTGATACACATTGGGGGGTAAAATATAAATAAAAATATTACGGAGGTGGTAAGGTGGTAAGACGGAGAAAAAAACTCTTCTAAACCATTTGTTTGGAATTTTTATTTATAGAAAGATAGGGATAGAAGCATTTAATAAAAATTTTTTAAAGAACTTGAACCTATCCGGATGGGCAAAAATAAATCAAGGAGGTGTAAATTTTGAAAAAATTATTAACTGTTTTGATTTTGGTTTCTTTTGTTGTGAGCTTTACAGGGTGTGCTGCTATTTTCAAAGGTTCAAACAGCAAGCTCAATCTCTCTTCGGATCCTTCGGGAGCAAAGGTATATGTAAATGGAAACTATTATGGCAAAACTCCTATTAGAATTCTTCTTAAATCTAATCAAACTTACACTATTGAGTTTAGAAAAGAGGGGTATAAGACAGTTACACAGAATATAACCAACCATGTTGGTGCGGGTTGGATTGTATTAGATGTAATTGCAGGATTGGTCCCTGTGATAATTGATGCAGCTACGGGAAGCTGGTATGAACTTGATCAGAAAAATGTAAATGCTCTTCTTGAAAAACAACAGCCCTGATATGTAGAATTGAAAAATCAAAGGGGAAAGAGATTTAATCTCTTTCCCCAAAGGAGGTGATTCTTGAAAAGCAAAAAAGCAAAATTAATTTTTTTGATTATAGCCTTTATTGTGATTTTGACCTCAATTTCTTGTAAAAAAGATAAAATTATCCCCACAGCTTCTTTTAACATAATGCTTCAAGCCCAGGGAAGATATATTTATAATCTTGGAATTCCTGTGGCTGCTCATTATGATTTAAATGTAAAGTTAAAAGAAACAAACGGAGTGGGAGCTCAAATTTTAAGCGTAAGAATCATTTTTTATGATATATATGGAGCCTCATTTGAGTTTGATAAATCTGCAGCAGAAATCTTTTCCACCGGTTACATTTCACCAAACCAAGAGATAAATGCAAATATTTGGGCTGAAATACTTGGAACCAAATTAGCTGAAGCCAAAACAGTCCAAATGACGATTGAATTCCTTGATGATAATGCTCACCATATCACAAAAACAGCTCAAGCAAAAGTACAATGGTAAATTTTTATGGATATTCCAAAATAATAGGGGAGGGGCAGAGGCGTGCCTCTCCTCTTTAGTAAAATTAATAAAGGAGGAGCCTTAAATGACTGTACAATATTATGAAATTTTAATCTATGAAAGTGAAAAGATGAGAATGGCAACTGTGTCCCATTTTCCTGTTGATTCTAAGAATATTATAGATTTTAGAATAATGGGATCTAAAATGGAAAAAATATTGACAAGGAAAAAATTAGATGATATATAAAAATAAGGGAGTAATTGATGGGCAGAGATATTATTGAAAGGAAAGGATTTTTAAAAGAAAAAGGGGGATTTAGTGGCTAATGTTTTGATTTTATTTTCACATAAATTGACGGAAGAACAGGAAAAAGATTTAAAAAACCAAGGGGTAGATAGTTTTATTTTTATGCCAGAAAATTTAAAAAACCTTTGGGGGAATGTTCCTCCGGAATTGAAATCTTTAAAAGATTTTTCAAAAAACTTCATTGATTGGATTAAAGAAAATAGTAAAGAAGGTGATTATTTAATTATTCAGGGGGATTATGGACTTACTAATATTTTAGTTGATTTTTCCTTTAAAAATGGATTAATTCCAATTTATTCAACCACAGAGAGAATTCATCAAGATATTAAACTCCCCGACGGCTCCGTAAAAATAGTCAAAACCTTTAAACATAAAATATTCAGGAGGTATGAAAAGTGGGAAGATTAGTTTATGTTAGCTTTTTAGGGACAAATGATTATTTAGCAGCAAAGTATAGAATAGACGATTTTGTTTCAGAGCCTACTAAGTTTGTACAGGAAGCCGATATTAAATATTTAATGAACAAAAATGAGGAAATTTCCGAATACATATTTTTTATTTCGGATGTGGCAGAAAAAAAGAACTGGAATGACAATCTTGCTTATGGACATAGAGAAGATTTTGAAGAAGGCTTCAAAGGATTAAAAACTATTTTGTTTGATAAACTTAGGTTAAATAAAGGTAAAGTCTCTAAAATAGATATTGAGGATATCTTATATGAAAATGGTAAACTTGATACCCAAACATTTACATATAAATTATTTGAAAGAATTTTTAATGAAATTAAAAACGATTCTGAGCTTATAATTGATATAACACACTCTTTTAGGTCAATTCCTTTTGTTGCATTTAGTGCATTTAAATATCTTACCTATACAAAAAATGTTAAAATTAAACATATTTTTTATGGTGCTTTTGAAGATTTAGGACCAATCAATAAAGTAAAGGATATTCCAATAGAAAAAAGGATTGCTAATATAGTTGATTTAAAACCACTTTTATTTCTTGAAGATTGGGCATCAGCAGTTGAAGATTTTAAATTATATGGAAGGCTCCATAAACTAAAAAATCTTTCTACAAATGAAGAATTTATAAAATCATTGGATTCATTTGAAGAAATCTTTATTTTGGGTAATGGAAAGGAAATGTATAAAGGAGACAAAATAGATAATCTCAAAGATAGTCTAAATAAAGAAAAAATAGTTGATATCCCTGAACTTAATGAGGTTGTTAAGAATGTTAAAAGTTATTTTCTTGAGGAGCTTGATAAATATGGGGAAGAAAATATTGAAAATATACTGAAAGGCATAGAATTTTTGTATGGAAAAAAGCAGTTTAATCAGGCGATAACGCTGATAATTGAGTTATTATTTTCGTATTTATGTATTAAATATGATAAGAAAAAAGATAAATGTTTAAACAATCCACATAGAAGAGATAGATATAGATCTATTTGTTATATCCTTTTTAAAGGAGACGAGGAAAATGAGAAAAAATGGAAAGTAAAAAATGAAACTGAGAGGAAGAGGATAAGAGAGGTTTTGAACAAAATAGATAAAGATGAAAAAGATATTATTGAAAAAGTGTATAGTGAGATGATCAATTTAAGAAATCTTCTAAATCATGGAGGGTTTAATAAAGAGGAAAGTATTAGTTTTAAAGATTTAAGAGAAAAAATTAAAAAATCGTTAGAAGAAATAAAAAAACTTCTCAAGGAGAATTAGATGGTTGAAAAGAGATTTAAAATTAAATTACTAACTCCACTTTTTAATTTTGGAACTGAAAAGGAAACTGAAGAATTGAGAGCACAATCACTTAAAGGACTTATGCGATTCTGGTGGAGGACAGTCTCAGGAATTGTAGATAAAAATAAACTTCTTGAGAAAGAGAATGAAATATTTGGCTCTTCTGAAAAGGGGAAAAGTAAAGTAATGATTCAGATTAATGAAATTAGAAAGCAAATAAGAAGTGATAATTTCCCTTATCATTCAGTTATGGTGAAGTCGAAAAGAAAGAATATAAACATTCTTGATTACCTTGCATATGGGCCCTCTTCTTATTCAAGAGAAAAACGAGGAATGATTTTATCAAGATATATTGCGCCTGAAGAAAGTGTATTTGAATTAATAATTAAATCTTTTGAAGAAGAATCTTTTAAAGAAGGATTAAAAGCCTTTTATCTTCTATCTAAATTCGGAAACATAGGAGCTAAATCAAGAAATGGTTTCGGTGGGTTTGAAATTTTAGAAGGATATTTTGATGACTATAATTTTTTGCGGGATATTTTAAATTCTTTAAATCATTCCCTTATGCCATACACTTCTTTTTCAAAAGAAACAAAAGTTTTTAAAACAAAGGGCTCTTTTAAAAGCTGGGATGAAGCTCTTGCTGAAATTGGAAAAGCATATAGAAAAGCAAGGCTTTCTCTTGAGAACCGTCATCAGTACTACAAAAGACAGTATATTTCAGCTCCAATAATGGTTGGCAATAGAAACAAAGCATTTCTTGAAAGGCATTCAAAGTCAATGTTTTTTAAGGTAAAAAAAGAGAATAACAGTTTTTATGGATATGTGATTTTTATGCCGTACGATTACTTAAATTCACATCCAAAAAGAAACAACAATAATTTAAATAGATATTTGAAGGCTTATAACTTACTTTTCAACAAACGTGCATGGGCCAATACTTTTGAGGAGGTGGAAATTAAAAAATGTATAAAGTAATTTTTAAATTAAAAACAATTACCCCTCTTTTTATGTATGGAGCTAATAAGGAAACTCCTGAGATTAGAGCTTCTGAATTTAAGGGAATGATGAGGTTCTGGTGGAGAGCTTCAAGGTTTGAGGATTCAATAGATAAACTATTTAAAGAGGAGCAAAAAATATTTGGCGGAAGTGATGAAAGGGTGGGGAAAAGTAAAGTTTTTTTAAAAGTTCATTTTGGAAAAAAGTCTCGTACAAAAATCTTGTGGGATTTAATAGATTATGAAGAAAGGGAAAATCGAAAAGGTAAAGTATATAAAATTCCAAAAGAAAATTCTGAAGGGATTTTTTATCTTCTATACTCAACAGTTTTACCAGGACATGAAAGAAAAATTTTTGAACCTGAAGAAAAATTTTTCATTGAAATAAAATCTTTTAATAAAAGAGCTTTCCTTCATGCTTTATCTTCATTTTGGCTTTCAATTTATCTTGGAGGTTCGGGCGAAAGAGCAAGAAGAGGCGGCGGAAATTTGTCTGTTGTTAAATGTGAAATTAATTTGAATGATGATGAAATTTCATCACTTCCCAGTTTTATGCCTGAAAGTGAAGCTTCTTTAAAAGAATTTTTAAAAGAAAATTTATCAAGAGCTATAAAGGTAATTAATGATGGAAAGGATATTTTAAATTTTATCCACGATTATTCAAATGTTTCTATTTTAAGATCTATAATTTCAAAAGATGCAAAGGATTTATGGACTAAGTCTTTAAATGATGTTGGAAAAATTTTTTTTGAATATAGAAAAGATGTAAAACCAAGAATTTTTGAAACCGCAATATTTGGGCTTCCGATTAGACACAGAAATAAAAAAACAACAGTTTTGCCTTCTATCAGAGACTCAAGCAGAAGAGCTTCTCCTCTTGTTTTCAAAATAATAGAATTTAAAGGAAAGTTTTACTGGGTTGTTTATAGATTTCACGGTAGATTTTTGCCCGTAAACGAAAAAATAGTAGCGAAAACTTCCGGTCAAAAGAATAAATATGGAAGTGTTGATTATTCTCTTCTTGATGATTTCTGGAACAAACTTAAAGAGAATGGTAATGAAACTCTCCTATATATGCCTGAGCGTGTAGAAAAGATTAAAGAGAAGTTAGTAAAAAGAGGAGCAAAAAAGATGATTCTTTTTGGTTCTTCTTCAAGGGGAAACACTCACGAAAAGTCCGACATTGACCTTGCCGTTGAGGGAGATCTTCATTTTAATGATTTAAACGGAAACTTTGATATTGTAAGGCTTGAAAAAGCTGATAGGAGTCTTAAAGAAAAAATTTTTAAAGAAGGAGTGATTATACATGAAAGAAAAAACTATTAGACACTTTGAAAATTTTAAAAAAGCGGTTTCTAATCTGGAATATGCAATTTTAAATGCCAAAGATGATTTATCAATTGACGGAGCTATAAAAAGATTTGAACTCACCTATGAAATCTCATGGAAACTGATAAAGAGTTATCTTGAAGAGCTCGGTATATTCTGCAGGTCACCAAGGGAGTGTTTTAAATATGCATATCAAAATGATTTAATTGATAATGACTATGTATGGGAGGAAATGATTGATGATAGAAATATTCTCGTTCACACTTATACATCCGAAAGTTCAAGAGAAGTATTTGAACACATAAAAGAAAAATATTTAGCTTCTTTTAAGCATCTATTGGATGTTATTAAAAAGGAGGAGTAGATGGAAGAAAAAAAGATTAAAAAGAAATTTAAAGCTTACTTTCATGATCCTGTTTTTAAAGCTTTAATACTTACTGAAAGAAAGGGTCATGAGAAAGTAGCTGAGGATATTTACAATTTCCTTTTCCCCCAAAAAGAAGAGGAAGAAGAATTTAATGAAGAAAATATAAAAAAAGCTGATCACATTGCATCTGCAAGCGATAGATTGTTTCTCCCTACAGGTAAATATTTAAATTTGAACTTTAAAAAAAGCTCAGAAATTATCCACCCTTTCTCTTCTGATAAAAATCAATTGTATTTAAAAGATTTAGAAAGTATTAATAGAGATGAATATCAAAAGATAGTTCCTTTTCTTTTAAAAGCTATCAGTAAAGAGGAAAACGACGAGGAATTGTTTTTACTTCTATGGGAGCTTTACCCGGAGATATTAAATCAGGTTTTTAAAGTTGAAAACAAAGTTATTGAAAATTTGCCAGCTGATACCCGTTTCCCTGATCACTCAATCTGGGAACATTTATCAACAACATCAGCAATAGCAACAGCTCTTCCTGAACCTGCGTTTTTAATTTTTTCAATCTCACCCGTTCAGTCTTTTATAATGAATGCTAAAAAAACAAGGGACTTCTGGCTTGGAAGCTACATGCTCTCTTACCTTACATGGGTTGCAATTGATGGGGTAATAAACTCCTTTGGCCCGGATTCAATAATATTTCCTGATCTTCACAAGCAACCACTCTTTTTAAAAGAAAGAATTAAGAAAATAATAGATAAAAAACTGAACAATGAGAATTCAAAAATTGATGAAAGTGTAAAAAAAGTGATTGAAAAATTGCAAAAGAAGTTGGAAAATATTGATTTAAAAATACCTTCAATGCCAAATAGATTTTTATCTATTGTAGATTATAAGGAAGGCAGAAATCTTACCTCTAACATTGAGGATAAACTAAAAGGAGAGATTAAAAATATTGGTAAAAAAATCATTAAATTTATTGAAGATAAAGGGGTTGAAATTGACGATGAATTTGAAAACACCTTTAAAAGACAAATTAAAAACTTCTTTAATTTTTCTTCTGTTTTAGTCCCATGGAGCCTTGATAAAGAAAATACCTCTAATATTAAATTTGAAAAAGTAAAAGAAAAAATTGAGAACATTTTTGGTGAAGAATTTTTTAAAGATACATTTGAATTTCTCACTAATATAGATAAATTAAAAAAATACGAGTATAATGTTGGAGTTCTTTACCCAATTCTTTATGATATTTCAGAGAGGTTTTCCGCATCTCAAAAGTCATTGAGAATAATAGAAAATAATGAAGCTGAAAAGTATCATAAATGTACACTTTGTGGCGAAAGAGAAGCACTCCATCTTAAAGGTGAATTTGGTTGGGATGATTTAAGTAATTTATGGGCTAATATTTCAGAAAAGCTTGAAGGAATTATTTCTCCTGAAGAAAAACTTTGCGGTGTATGTTTGACCAAGAGACTGTTTTCTAAATATTTCGGGATAAAAGAAAGATTTCCTTCAACTGCAGATGTTTCAACTGCTTCATTTAAGATAAAAGTTATTGAAAAGGATAAAAATGACAATGATAAAATAAAAGATATTTTGAAAGAGATTATTGAAAAAATTGAAAGTATGAAACCTGTAAGAGAGCGGGGAGATGTAATGGGGCTTTTTGAAAAGTTCAAAGAAAAGATTCATAGAAGTGATATTTTAAGAAACTTCATAATGCTAAATGGAGAACTTTTGTATAAAAATCTGTATAAAAAGTTGACGAGAAAGGGTGAAAAGGAAGAAAACATTAAAAGGAACTTTCTGAACTTTAGTAAAGAAAAAGCTAAAGAAGTAATGGATCTTATTAAAAAACTTGAAGATAAAATAAATTTCAAACCATCTAAATACTATGCAATAATCAAATTTGATGGCGATAGGATGGGAAAAATTTTAAAGGGAGAATTGAATAACCAATTTTTTAACTCATATCATACTGAAATTCAAAAGAAAATAGAAGAAAACGATGAGTACAAAGATTTCGTTGAAATAATAAAAAACAATTCTCTTAAAAGACCAATGTCTCCTGCTATTCACAGGCTTATTTCAAGAGCTTTGAGAAATTTCTCACTTAAGTTTGTAAAGGAAGCTGTTGAAAAGTATGGAAACGGAAAAGTTATTTATGCCGGTGGAGATGATGTTTTTGCCCTACTACCTCTTGAGAGATTCTTTGAAACGATAAACCTTTTAAGGGCTTTTTATTCAGGGGAGGTAAGTAAAGGAAATAATGAATGGAAAGTAAATTATGGAGAAGGAAACGGCTGGATTGATAAGGATGAAAACTCATACATCACACTCGGCAAAAATGCAACAGCCTCTTTAGGGGCTGCAATAGTTCACTGGGAAGAGCCTTTATCCCTTGCAATAAAACTTGCAGATGAAGCTGAAAAAGAAGCTAAAAATTCAGGAAGAAATGCTTTTTGTATAAAATTTAAAAGAAGATCAGGAGAAATTAGAAGCTCTGTTTTTAACTGGTATTATTTATATAATGATGGAAAAAGATATGATTTTATAAGAGAACTTGTTAATTGGTTCTTTGAGAAATTCAGAAACGAAGAACTTTCACCAAATTTTATTCAGACTCTTAAACTTGAATTTTCAAAGCTCTGGGATAATAAGGTTAAAGAAAGCAAAAGAGAGAAAAATACGGAGATTACAGAGCTTTTCATTGAAGAATTTTTAATGAGGCTCGGAAGAAGTTTAAACAAAATGAGTAAAGAAGAAAAGGAGGAGATAATGGATGAATTAAAAGAAAAACTGAAAATACTTAAAGATTCTGAGCCTTCCTCTTCAAAACTATGGAGGAAAATTTCTCCTTTTCATTCAATAAAGAAATTTTTGCATTTAATTGAAACGATACATTTTGTTTCCAAGGAGGGAGAAAGTGCATAGGATAAAACTTACACCTCAGGATGTTTTATTTTTTAGGGATGGAAAGCCATTCGGAAGTGCTGAATCTTCTTTCGCTGAAACTATTTTTCCTCCCCATCCACCATCAATTATGGGAAGTTTAAGAGTGCTTCTTATAAGTTCATACGGAGAATATGAAAAGTTTAAAAATGGAGAAATTGAGGAACTTAAATCTTTAGGAGAATTTGAAACAATTGAAAGAGGAGTAAAGTTTGTTCCGAAAGAAGGTTTAAAAATTAAAAGCATTATTCTTTCAAAAGACGAAATTGAATACTTCCCCGTCCCTTCAGATGTTGGAGAAATTGAAGTTGGTGGTGAAGAAAAAATCAAAAGATTTCAATGGAAAAAGAGAGATGAACTTCCATTTTATGGAGGAAAAAATTATGAGTACATTATGTTTAATACTTTAAATGAGGAGCTTGAGCCTATAAAAACGGGATATGTTGAAAAATCCAAAATGAAAAACTATCTTTTAGGAAAAGTTTTAGATGAAAGTAGAAAAGATTTTATAAAGCGACCATCTGAATTTTACATTGATGAGGAACATATTAAAAACAAACTTGAAAAAGGTAGAAAAGTTACTCCTGAAGAGGGGGGAGTTTACATGTATAAAATGAAGAGGATAAAAGAAGGGGTTGAGATAGTTGTTGATTTTGATGTTGAAGAGAGTATAAAAGAAATTATAAAGAAAGCAGAAGAGAGAAAAGTAAAATTTCTAACCCTTGGAGGGGAAAGTAGAGTTTCAAAGTATGAAATAAGTGAAGAGGAATTTCCTTTAAACCAACTCTTGACCTTTGAAGAGTTAAAGAAAAATTACGACCCTCAAACTGACCTTTTAAAATTGGTGTTTATAACTCCAGCTATTTCTAAAAATGAACTTCCTGAGAAGCTAAAAGGACTTTTTAAAATTAAAGGAGTATCAATTAAAGGAACAGTTAACATTGGAGGATGGGATTCGAGCATAAAACTTCCAAAGAATATGTATAAGGCATACTTGTCGGGGATTGTAATTCTTGTTGAACCTGAAAAAGAGTTAGATGATGAACTTTACAAAGAAATTTTAAATACAAATTTTTCTGACGATATTGATGAGGCTTATTTAAAACCTTATGAAGGCTTTGGTATGGTTTTAATAGGGATAGAAAAAAATATAAAAGGAGGTAATTAATGTATAAAACAGGTAAAGTTTTATTTTTAAAAACTGAAACATCAGTTCATCCGGGAGCAGGTTCAGAGGTAGGAATTGTTGACCTTCCAATTCAAAGGGAAGCTCATACTGACTTTCCTATAATAAGAGGTTCATCTTTAAAAGGTGCTTTGAGGGATTATTTTTACAATGAAAAAAATAACAAATTAGACTATGACAAAATTGACAAAATTAAAGAAATGATTGCAGAAAATCAGGAAGCTGAACTTTTAAAAATAGTTTTTGGACCAGAGCAAAATGAATCAAACGATTTTTCAAGTGCAATCTCATTTACGGACTCAAGAATATTGTTTTTCCCCGTAAAATCGTTGAAAAAGATTTTTGCTTACATCACCTGCCCGATGGTTTTGAAAAGGTTTTATGAGGATTTGAAAAAGATCGGTGAAAAAAATTTGAGTGATTTTGATAATTTTTTAAAAGAGCTTGAAAGTCTTTTTTCAAATGAAGTTGAGGCAATTACATTTTCAGATGAACTGATGGAAGATGATTATATAGTTCTTGAAGAATACTCGTTTAAAGCAATAAATATTTGTAAAAATGAAAGTAATTCTAACAAAAATTTCAAAAAGGTTTACGAAAAAATTTTCGGTAAAATCTTTAAAGAAGATGATTTTAGAAATGAAAAAATTCAAAAACACCTCGTAATTCTTTCTGACGATGATTTTAAAGATTTTGTTTTACACTCAACTGAGGTTGTCCCAAGAATTCAAATAGACAAAGAAACAGGAACGGTAGGGAAAAAAGGAAATTTATGGTATGAAGAAAACATACCAACTGATGCTGTATTTTACTCACTTGTTCTTTTCTCTGATGCAAAACAAAAAATTAAAGGATCTTCAGGTGATGTTTTACTTGATGCTCAGAAGTTGCTTTCAATATTTGACTCAAACCTTCCTCCAATTTTTCAACTTGGTGGTAATGAAACTGTAGGAAGAGGCTTGATTTCAACAAAAATTTACCCTGAAAACCAATAAGGAGGCAAAGATGAAAGTAAAAAGATCCGATAGAGAAAGAGCAAAATATGCTTTTGAGTGTGTAAAAAAGGTAAAAGAATCTTCGTATAAGAAAGGATACACAAGCTACATTAAAAATTTTCCAACAATGATACTTCAAAATGGTCTTGGAAATACTGTTGCTTTTTATTTTTCAAAAGGTTGTGAAGTAAAAAAAGAAAATGGGCAAGAAATTAAGAAAATAAAAGATGCTCATGGAATAATTCTTTTGCAGTTTTTTAAATGGTACTTTTCTTTAAATGAAAATAAAGATATTGAAGAGCTGGCTGCTGAAACAATACCTACTGATAGTGACCAAAAAAACGCATATGATTTTATAAAAGACAAAATTGATGAAATGTTAAACTCAAATACTTTTGCTTACAGAAAAATGGAAAAAGAAGCACTTGCATTATCAAATTGGCTTAGAAGGTTTGCTGAAGGAATGTTGAGCGATGAAGGAGGCGGGAATGGAGTGGAAGAAAGGTAAGATTAAAAAAATTATAGATAAACATGGGAAAGCCCACTATCATTTTATATATAATAAGAAAAATGGAAAAGAAGGGGATTTTGAGTTGAATGTTCAGAGTGAGGATATAAGAGAAATATTTGAAAAACAGCCAGAGATTGAAGCTAAATGGAAAGATAAAAATGATTTTGAAATTAGATTTGAAGGAAAGGAGTATAAAAATATTTCTCAAAGAAAAAACATTGTTGAAACTAATAGGAGCGAAAGTTACGACACACATAGAAGAAGCAATAATGCGAATAATGATTTTAATTTTGGTAATGCTTATTTTCCTTTAGCGGATTTATTGAAAGATCGTAATGAATTCGATTCTATAAATAGAAACCTGTTATTAAATAGATATATATTGTACTGGAAAAAGGAAAAAGGGAACCTCAAGTTAAACAAAAAAGAACATTTCATGTTTATTGAGAATATAAGGGTTGACAAAGAAATTATAAGATTTGTTCAAAAAAAGCAAGAAAAAAACATTGAAAAATTAAAAAAAGTTTATGGAGACGAAAACATAAAAACTATAGATTACCTCTCTCTCAAATCCCGTCTTATCGTTGGAATTGGAAATCCATCACCTGCAGAAACTGGTCTTCTTTTACATCACATTTACGGAGTTCCTTATATTCCGGGGACAGCTCTTAAAGGGATTACAAGATGGAGTGTAACTATTGAAATTGGAGAAGAAATTAAAAAGAGCTCGAACCTTGATATTTATAAAATCTTTAAAATGGTAAATTCTTACATTGAAAATGATGAATTTGAAAAGAAACTCCAAAACGATGGTTTGAAATTATCTTCAAATATAGTTGATAAGATAAAAAAAGCTCAGAAAATCTTCGGAACAAAATCAAGTGCAGGCACAGTTATATTCCTTGATGCTTTCCCCGATGAAAATGTAAGATTTAAAGTTGATATAATGAATCCTCATTATCCAAAATATTATGATAGTGCAAAGGAACCCCCTGCTGACTGGCAAAATCCAACACCAATACCATTTCTTACAGTAGAAGTCGGAAAGTTTGATTTTATTTTAGTTTTTACTAAAAAAGCGTCAGATGACCACAAAAAGCTAGCTGAAGATTGGCTTAAGAAAGCTCTTGAAAACTTTGGAGTTGGTGCTAAAACAGCTCTTGGTTATGGTATATTTAAGGAGTGATAAAAAAGAAAGAATGCTAAAAAGAAAAAATAGAAAATAAAGGGTAATTAAATGAGTAAAAAAGTTATAGTATCTATTGTAAGCGATCAGACTATTCCGAATGTTCTTTTTATTAAAGAATTTGTTACTATTAAGAAATATAAAATAGATAAATTTGTTTTTATTACAACAGAAAAGATTGAAAAGAAGGGGAAAACAGAACACATTATAAAAGGAGCAAATATACATGAAGAGAATATTATTAAAATATTAGTACCGGAAGATGATATTAGAGGTATGGAGAAAATATTAGAAGAAGAAATAACAGGTGATTATAAATATTTTGTAAATATTACTGGTGGAACAAAGATGATGGCAATAGCAACCTACAATTTCTTTAAAGAAAGAGAATCTGAAATTTATTATTTAACAATTGGTAAAAATACTTATAAGAAACTACATCCATATACTGAAAAAAGAGAAAATAAAATACAATTTAACATTTCTCTTAAAGAATATTTAACTTCAAGTGGTATAGAAATGACTGCTGGTAAAATTCATAGAAAACCTGAAAAAACAGGTAAAATTATTGAATTATTTGTAAATGATAAAATTAATAGAAATTTATTAAATGAAATAAGAAAAAATCTGAGAAATAGTAATAATAAATTAAAGAAAAAAATAAAAAAAGAAGGTTATATTATTGAAGATAAGTATAAAGTAATATTTGAGCAATTTGGGATTAAGAAGGAAAAAGTTGATTATCATGATATAGAATACATAACAGGTGGTTGGTTTGAAGAATATATATATAATATGATTAAATCTAAATTTAATTTAGATAAAGAATTTATTGGAATAAATATAAAAATAAAAAGACAAGGAATTGATAATGAATTTGACATTATGTTCACATTAAATAATGCACTATTTGTTATAGAATGTAAGACCTCTTTTAAAACAGGTAATAAAAGTATTTTTATTGAAACTCTCTATAAGCTTTCAGCATTAAAAAAGGAATTTGGCTTATATGTTAAATCGTATATTTTTACTCTTGATGAAATAGAAGAAAATAGTACTAATCAAAAAAGAGCAAAACATTTTAATATAAATATAATTGATAAGAAAAAAATAATTAATGATGAATGGATTAATAACTTTATTTAGGAGCAGCCAATGAAAACATTCATAGTATCGGTTGGGACTTCGGTTATTACGAATTATAAGAGAAAATTTCAGTATAAAGCTACCTTTGAGATTGATGAGGTAGTCGGGCATTTGAGAAATGCTGTTGAGAAAAAACTACTTGAAGAAACATCGGCTGAGATAAAAACCTTGATCAAAGCTGACATTTCTCCAGAAGATAATGTTTATCTTCTATCTACCGATACTAAAGATGGTAAGATTGCTTCAAATATTCTAAAAACATTCATCTCCGGAGTTTTAAATAATTCTAATGTAAAAGAGCTCACTATCGGAGGTCTTCAGGTTGAGGATTCAAGAAAATTTAGAGATGAGGGAATTAAAAACCTTATATCTTTAATACAAAAAATAATCATAGATGAGACTCCTTCTGATTTTTATCTTATAATTTCAGGAGGTTTCAAGGCTGTTGTTCCATATCTTACTATTGCTGGAATGCTCTATAATATAGCTGTTCTCTATATCTTTGAAAGCACTGATGAGCTTATAAAACTTCCGCCTGTTCCAATTAAATTTGATTATGTTTTAATTGATTCAATAAAAGAGTTATTATTTAGAATGGATTCTGAAGGTTATCTTAGACTTGAAGAGTTTCAAGAATTTATCTCAGGTAGAACAGATAAATCTAAAATTGAATCTTTAATGAGAATTGAAGATGATAAAGTTTACCCCACGGAGATATTGATTCTTTTGTGGCAAGCATATAAATTTAAATATTCAATATAAAAATGGGAGAAATAAGATATTTAAAGTTAAAGGTGGAACTTCTTGACCTTGAAAAAAAGGTTTATCCCTATTTTTTAGGTGCATTAATTAGAGGTAATTTTGGCTACTATTTAAGAAAAACAGTATGCCCCTTTAAGAGAAGAAGAAATTGCGAAAATTGTATTATAAAAAACAAGTGCTTTTATTATTCAGTATTTGAAACTATAAAGGAGAGAGACAAATTAGGGAAAAATGTTCCTCATCCTTTTGTTATAGATGTACCTTTTAATGGTAAGGATTATCTCCAAGACCTTAAATTCTCCATAACTCTATTCGGGGATGTTACCAATAATTTTGAATATTTTATCCTTGTTTTTTATGAAATGGCTAAAGGAGGTCTTTCAAGGACAAGGATTAAATCAAAGAGAGTTGTTATAAAAGATGAAAATGAAGATATAATTTTTGATTCTCTTGATGGGAAAATTGTTAAAAAACCTGAGATTAAAGAATTTGAGTTAAAAAAAGCCATTTTTGAGGCAGAAGAAATTTCGATTAACTATTTATCTCCTTTGAGCCTTTACTCTAATAAAAAACCAATCCTTAATCCAAATTTTGAATCCATAATAAGAGCTTCATTAAGAAGATATATTTTTCTTACAAGAGATTATGGACAACCAATTAGTCTAAACACTGATTACATTATAGAAAAATCAAAATTTATTGAACTTATGAAGTCAGATGTAAGATGGCTTAATCTTAAAAGATACTCTTCAAGAAAGAGAAGAAAAATGAAATTTGGAGGAATTGTTGGTGAGCAACAATTTAAAGGAAATTTTATATATGAACACTTGGGACTCTTGAAGTTTGCAGAAATTTTTCATATTGGCAAACAGGCTTCATTTGGCTATGGTTATATAAATATAAAAGGGTAGAAGTCTTCTATCCTTCGGCTCTTTAACAATTGGCTAAGGTCTATCTAAAAAAAGAAGGAGAACTCTTGCCCAATTTCAGAGCTCAAGTTGAAAAGATTATTTCTGATTAGACTTATTCATTTCAGTGTGATTATTTTTGACGCAGAGGGTTTTCTTGAAAAATCATATTTCAAATGATATTATTAAACATAAGGGGGTGAAAATGTATGAAGACTCCTTTAAAATAAGAGACCCTGAGTATCATCTGAGAAAGGCTAAGGAGGCTGAAACTTTAGGGGATTTTCAAAAACAGAGGATAGAGCTTGAGCTTTACCAAAGAGATGGTGGATTTGATAAGGAACCTCTTTTAAAACTACTTGAACTTTATGGTGATGAAGGAAAGAGGAAAAACTATAAAAAATTATTAAAAAGACTTTTACAGAACTATCCGGAAGATGCTGAATTTAAACAAAAGCTTAAGGAATTTCTGGAAATAGAAAATGATTATGAATATTTTAAAGAGTTTTTGATTGAAGAAGATATCCCTGTTTATACAGAAAATACAACAGTTGTAATTCCTTCTGAAGAGGTGATATTAAAGTTTCTCGAGTTATTTTCGGGAAGAGAGGGAGTTTATGCAAGAATGTGGCATAACTCTGATAACTCTATCTCATACTCACCGGTTCAACAACCCTTTAATTTTCAAGTAGCTAAAAATCATCTTCTTGGAAACTATACTGTAGGTGTTTACCCTATAAGAATAGACAATACTGTTATGTTTTCAGTTTTTGATATTGATATTAAGAAAAGCTATTTAGAGGATGCACTTTACAATGAATCCGAATTTAGAAAACTCAACAGTGGAGCACTGGAAACAGCAAAAGCAATAAAAGAGGTTCTGAATATTTACAATATAATCTCCTACATTGAAGATTCAGGATACAAAGGCTATCATGTGTGGCTATTTTATGAACAGCCAATCTCTGCTCACTATATTAAAAAATTTATGGAGAATGTTCTGAAAGGCGTAGATTTAAAATATGATTATATAAATGTGGAAATTTTTCCTAAACAGAAAAAGGTCAAAGAGAATAGATATGGTAGCCTTGTAAAACTTCCCGGCTCATACCATTTAAAAACCTCAAAGAGAACAAATTTTATTGATGCAGAGCAGACGATAAAGGGTTTTTATGATTTTATTTTAAAAATAAGAAAGAATTCAAAATCCATAATCCTTGATATCATAAGGCAGTTGGGTGTTAAAGAGGAGGAGGAAGAAAAATCCAATATTGATCTCAGAGAATTTACATACTTGCGAAGCAAGTGTCCTGTAATAGATTATCTTGTAGAAAAAGCTGAAAAGAGGGAACCTCTTAATAGAAATGAAAGGAATGCAATTATTTACACTGTAGGGCATCTTGAAGATGGGCCTCAAATTATAGATTATTTACTAAAAGAGTATATTGAAAGAGGAGATATTGAGCCTTTGAAAAAGAGGCTAAAAGGCTATCCAATGAGTTGTGCCAAGATTAGGAAAAACCTCAAAAATATTACTTCTGAGGTAGCTTGTAATTGTGTATTTGATGAAGAAGGTTCATATCCCAATCCACTGCTTCATCTTAAAAATGTAAGCAAATCCGAGATATCCAAAACAGAACCAAAGCCCTTTCTATCTGACTTTCAGAGGAATATTGACAAATATCTCTCTTTAAGAAGAAAAATAAAAGAGATAGAATCAGAGATAAAATCAATAGAGGAGTATTTTAACAAAAGGTTTAATGAAGCAGGAGTAAATGTTTTGAAAACTGATGTCGGACAATTCAGGCGGGTAGTAAATCCGGATGGCACAATTACATTTCACTTTGATTTAGTATGAATACTGTTTATATTACAGAAGTTAATGGATTTTTAAAAAAAGTAGGCCAGAATCTTGTTTTAAGCAAAGGTAGAGAAAAGATAGCTGAAATTAAAACAGATGATCTTACGCAGCTTATTGTTGTGGGAAATATTCAGATTTCAACACAAGCACTTACATTTATGTTTAAAAAAGGGATAGATTTGGTATTCCTCTCCTTGAGTGGCAAATTTCGGGGAAGATTATCGTCAGAAACTTCAAAGAACATAGAATTGAGGAGAAAACAGTTCAAGCTTTTTGAGGGTTCCAATTTTATCCTTGAATCATCAAGGAATATTGTTTATGCAAAGATTTTGAATCAGCTTTACTTTTTAAGAAGAGCACAATTCAAGAGAAAGTCTGAAAAAATAAAAAAGGCTATTTATAAAATAAAATCTCTTTTTCAGAATCTTAATAAAGCTGAGACTGTAGATTCAATCAGGGGTTATGAAGGAAGAGCTTCAGCTCTATATTTTCAAGTATTTGGGGAAAGTATCGTAAGGGATGATATTAGCTTCACAGGAAGATCGAGAAGGCCTCCCAAAGACGAGGTTAACACTCTTTTAAGTTTTGGTTATACTTTACTATTGAATACGATTTCAGGAATTGTTGAGATAACCTCTCTTGATAAATATCTGGGAGTATTCCATACAATAGATTATGGGAAACCATCTTTGATTTTAGACCTTATGGAAGAGTGGAGACCACTTATTGTTGATACTCTTGCGGTTTCTCTTATTAACCAAGGGATTATTTCTAAAAAAGATTTTTATTACCCTGAGAGGGACAAACCTCCTTAACCTGAACTTCTTGAAGATTTTAAAGATTTGCCTATAGTTTTTAAAAGAGAGGGGGTAAGAAAATTTATTACATATTATGAGAAAAGATTGAGAGAAAAAGTTTTTGACAGCAGGGTTGAGAAGAAAGTTTCCTATAAAGATATTATGGAATATCAGGTAAGAAGTTTAGTTAAAGCAATTGAAGAGAAAAGACCATACGAAGGGTTTTTTATAAAATGACAAAAATTTTTATTACGGTAAGCTATGATATCTCTGACCCTAAAAGGCTTTATAGAGTTGCAAAGGAAATGAAGAATTGGGGAGTAAGAGTTCAAAAGAGTGTTTTTGAATGTTTGTTAAGTGAAGCTAATTTTTTAAAAATGAAAAAGGCAATAGAAAAATTGATAAAAAAAGAAGAGGATAGTGTTAGATTTTACCTTCTTTGCAAAAAGTGTGTGGAGAGAATAGAGTATATTGGAAATACTCCACCCCCCTTGAAAAAAGAAGAAGGTTTTGAAATAATATAATATAAGAATTCCTTTGTCCCTTTTTATAAAGGCTGTTGGGGGATTTAGGAAGATTGCTCTTTAACAATGGGTTGGAGTATTTGAAAAGCCTTTAATATTAAGATTATTGAAAGATGGAGGTGAAAAATGATAAAAAATAATAAACTTGATAGGGTAGGGTTGATAAAAGTTACTTTTGAAACATTTGAAACTAAAGGCTTTTCAAGAGTTGCTATTAGATAGACCTTCCCGAAATAAGGGAATTGCGACTTTTTCAACTTGCAAGTTATAGTTTTTGTCAAACACTCCAATTAGATAGACCTTCCCGAAATAAGGGAATTGCGACCAGTAAAAGTGAGGGAAGTTTTTCCCTTATAATTTATCATTAGATAGACCTTCCCGAAATAAGGGAATTGCGACAATAAACATTCTCCACCTCCTAAAATAAATTCTTATACATTAGATAGACCTTCCCGAAATAAGGGAATTGCGACTTCAACTTCACCTCCTGCAGTTTGGAGGAGGGGAAATATATTAGATAGACCTTCCCGAAATAAGGGAATTGCGACCTTTGAAACCTGGGGGAATGGAACTTCAGCCTTAATATAATTAGATAGACCTTCCCGAAATAAGGGAATTGCGACAAAAAGAGGTTTTTTCAACATTAAAAACAAGGGAAGTTATTAGATAGACCTTCCCGAAATAAGGGAATTGCGACTCAAAGCTGATGTATCTCCAATTTTGCGAACCCACATGCTATTAGATAGACCTTCCCGAAATAAGGGAATTGCGACTGCTAATTCAATTTCTCTTTTACTACCGTTTATAAATTTAATTAGATAGACCTTCCCGAAATAAGGGAATTGCGACTCAACCCAGCTCTGGCTCTCATTTTGAGAGCCAGAGTGGTATTAGATAGACCTTCCCGAAATAAGGGAATTGCGACTTTCATCTCGCTTTCAACTTCTTTTCTTTTTATAGGTTTATTAGATAGACCTTCCCGAAATAAGGGAATTGCGACGATAGAGAGAAAGTTGAATTTTTGGTGATAAGTTTTTATTAGATAGACCTTCCCGAAATAAGGGAATTGCGACTGTGCAATAATCATTTTTAGCTCCGATTATATCAGAGCATTAGATAGACCTTCCCGAAATAAGGGAATTGCGACTTTTATAAAAGAATAACCCCATTTTTGAGCTATTCATTAGATAGACCTTCCCGAAATAAGGGAATTGCGACAAATTTGTTTATGAATTTTTTTTATATCCTCCTTATATTAGATAGACCTTCCCGAAATAAGGGAATTGCGACTTGTCTTTTAATTTAAGAGCTTTTTTATATAATTCTTTATTAGATAGACCTTCCCGAAATAAGGGAATTGCGACCTTGATAACAAACTGATTCCGATGATAAAATTGCGATACAATTAGATAGACCTTCCCGAAATAAGGGAATTGCGACCTTTAGTTTTTTCTTTTAATTCTTTAATGTTAAAAAGTTTAATTAGATAGACCTTCCCGAAATAAGGGAATTGCGACCCGTAATTCCGAGAGGTTCTTGATGAGTTTAGCAATCTATTAGAT
>JALVQI010000011.1 GCA_027031485.1 Candidatus Aminicenantota bacterium
GAAATCATAAAAGCCCATGAAAAGCATCCGATCGGTTTGAAAATCATAAAAAAATATATGAAAGAATATTTTGATATTCCTGTACTTCTTGAGGATTTCGTATATATGAGCCAGATTTTACAGGCTTATGGAATTGGGATAGGTATAGAGTCTCAAAGAAGAGCAAAACCAATGTGTATGGGCACCTTATACTGGCAGTTTAATGATTGCTGGCCTGTTATCTCATGGTCCGGAATAGATTGGAGAGGAAGATGGAAAGCTTTACAGTACAGAGTAAAAAAATTATATTCAAATATTCTTATTTCCCCCGTTGCAAAGGGCAGGATTTTGAAAATTTATGTAATTTCAGATTTAAATGATGATAAAAAAGCGAAACTTCAGCTTTTCTTAAAGAACTTTTTCGGAGAAAATCTGTTTACAGATAGTAAAAGCATCATAATAAAATCCGGTGAAAGTGAAGTTTATTATGAAGAAGAATTAGAAAACATGTTAAAAAACGCAAGAAAAGATGAGGTTTTCCTTTATGCGGTTTTAAAAGACAAATACAACAAAATTCTCTCAGAGCGTTACTTTTATTTTGCAAAGCCCAAAGATTTGAAACTTGAAAAACCTGTTGTAAAAATATCTGTTGAAAGAGATTTTGATGGATACAGTTTAATAATTAAAACAAACAAACTGGCTAAGTATATGTATTTAAGTTATGAAAATTATAATGGCTTTTTTACGGATAATTATTTTGATCTTATACCCGGTATAACAAAAAAGGTAAAATTCATTACCAAAGAAACAATTAAGAATCCTATAAAAGAATTAAAAATAATGGTTTATGAATAAAAGGCTAATAAATCTTTTGCGCTATATCCACCTTTTTTAATTTAATAAATTTTGAGCCTTTATATTTTATGAAAATAGTAGCTTCAAGTTTTTTCCAGACATTTTTATTTCTTTCAAAAGCTTCCGCACTTTTGCCAACATAGCCATGAATACACCAGATCTTAACTTTTTCTCCTGTATTTCCTATCTTTATGTCTTTTTTAGGATATATCGCCCAACCTGAATCAAAGGTTATCTTATCTCCCACTATCTTAAAGGTAATTAAGAAATTAATAGAACCCTTTGAAATAACCTCTTTCAAAGAATTTTTAACCCTGAATTCAACAAAAGGCAAAATTTTTATCTTGTTCAAAGCTCTCTCTGATATAAACCAGCCTGTTTTCATATCCTCAAGAATTATACCTTTTTTTATTTCCTGCTCTGAAATAGTTTTAAAAGAAAAGCCTCCTGTGATTTTGTAAACTCCGTAAAAAATTATAATTCCTAAGATTAAAATTAAGATCCATAATGTTTTGTTATTCATTTATGCTCCGTATTTTTTTAATTTTAATGTATTTGCAAGCAAAAGAGGAAGAATATCCACAGCATAAAAATTCCCGTAAATTCCCTTAGCACATTCTCTCTCGGTGAAGACCCTAACATCATCTTTAATTATATAAGGTGAATAGAGAAGAAACGGATTCGGGTGCCATGAATGTCCGCTTAATTTGCAGGGGGTGGAATGATCCCCTGTTATTGCAATTGCATCCGGATTAAGGTTTAAGATTTCTGGCAAGATTTCATCAACCTTTTCTATTATTTTAACCTTATTATTAAAATTACCATCCTCTCCGTAAGAATCTGTTTTTTTAATGTGAATATAGAAAAAGTCATAGTTCTCCCATTCTCTTTTAAGAGTAATGATCTCATCATCTATTTCCGCTCCCACATCAAGAACATTCATTCCCACCAACTTTGCAAGTCCTCTGTACATCGGGTAGTTAGCTATTGCAACAGGATTTAATTTAAATATCTTCTGCATAGGGGGGATTTTAGGATATTCTGAAAATCCCCTTAAAAGAAGTGCATTGGCTGGGTGACTGTCTTTTAAGACAACAACGGCTTTTTTCATAAATTTGGTTATTACATTAGCTGTAAATTCGGCTTTCGGATTATTGGTAAGCGGTTCAGGGAATTTTAAGGGAAGCCCCTCTTTCTGAGGATCAGCATCTGAGATCTCCTCGGAAAGTTCAGGATGCTTTAATTTAATCACAAATCTATGTTCTTTCCCCGAATAAAGAGAAATTTTAACTCCATCAATCTCTTTTATATTTTCAGAAAGAAGTTTTATTATCTCTTTGTTTTTTTCTGTCGGGATTCTTCCTGCCCTTCTATCGGTAACTATTCCCTCTCTGTCAATTGTACAAAAATTACCTCTTGCGACAACCTCATGCTCATTTACATCAACATCTATTCCTAAAGCTTCCAAAATTCCCCTTCCGACATTATATTTAATCGGATCATAGCCAAAGAGAGAAAAATGTGCAGGTCCGCTTCCAGGAGTAACCCCCGGTAAAACGGGAATTGTCCTTCCGCAGGAGGATTTTTCAGCGAGGGCATCAAGGTTCGGAGTTTTTGCAGCTTCAAGTGCGGTTTTACCTTCAAATGGGATCCCACCGACACCATCCATAACAAGCAAAACAATTTTTTTCTCATTTTTAACTGTTAATTCTTCAAAAATCTTTTCTCTTTCCATATCAACCTCCTATAAAGTATTATAAACCACAGTGAAAAAGTGTCAAGAATGCTTGTCCCTTCAAAACAATCATTGGAAATTTAGAAAAATAAAGCGATTTCTTTTTCCCTAACTTTTATCTTTTTTATATTATAAGAAGGACAAAAACCCTCAAAATACATTTTGAAATCTGGAGCTATTGAAGATAGCAATGAAATCGCAAATCTTTTATCAAGATTAAAATCATTAATATTAAGAGAGATTAACTCCAATTTAAAACAATAATCTTTTATATTTATAATCTTAAATTCTGAATTTATATCCACAATAGAACCCTTTAAAAGAGCAAGGTAGGAGTTGTCTATGGACTTATTGAGATACATCACAATTCTTAAACCCATTGAATTCCTGAAAAATTTAATTTTTACCCACTTAACATCATCTTCAAATATTTTATCTCTGTAGAAATAAAGATAGGAGTTTATTTCATCCTCTTTTAAAATAATTATTTTCCTCTTTATCTGATGTTTTAAAATTTTCTGAAAAATAAAGTTAACTTTATCAGCATCCTTTCGGTTAAGTTTGGCAGATAAGAAAGTTGGAATTAGAAGCAAAAGAATTAAAAATGATAAGCTTTTAATCCTCAATCTTCACCACAGTTGATTTTTCTTCATCTATCCTAAAATCAAAAAAAACAGCCGGGAAAAGCTTTTTTAATTCTTTTGCCACAGCAACAGCAAAAGTTCTTATCTCCCATTGTGCGGTAGGATGCCCCCTTAATTCAAGAATATGTCTCCATTCCCTCAGATTGGCACTTATCACAATCTCACTTTCAACCGCATTTGGCAAAACGAATCTTGCATCCTCTTTTTTTATCTTTAAATTTCGTAATTTTGAGTATGTCTCCCTTGCATAATCAATAAACTCCTCAAAAATAATTTTTGCCTCAGGGTTTTTTTCAATAGAGGGAGGAATCACATAATTAAAATTTTTCTCATTCACATACCTCTGAGACTGTTGGGTAAAAGCCGCAAGTCTATGTCTTACCAATTGATGGGTAAAAGCTCTGGAACCACCACGTACTCTAAATGTAGCATATGAATGCTCAAGAACCGAGTGATGGCCCGAGTGGATTAACATTTCAATGAACTTTGCAGCAGTATTTTCCCATCTCTTTTTTACTGTCCACTTGTCCCCTTCAAACTCAAAACTATCTCCAACCTGTTTGCTTTGAAATTCCGGATAATTTTCAGTATACAAAAGTTTTTCATTTACCCCGGAAGAGATTCTAAGAATCGGAAATTCACTCTTTTTATCAAAAGAGAGATAAGCAGTTCTACCCGCTTCTTCAATTATTTTCTCCGCCTCAGGGGTGAATCCTATAATTTTAACATTTATCATATAAATCTCTTAAATTAATAATTTTCACTCTTACAAATTGCGAAACTATTTTATATAAAATAGAGGATGATGTCAATTCTACCATCTGTTGCCTACAACCTTTTAAAAACGTTAATTTAAATAAAAAAGAATTGATCATAAATTCAAGACTTTTCTCTTCAATGGTTTTATAAAATAAGAATTTTGAGTATAAATAAATTACCAGTATTTCTTTTTATACAATTTCTCGGTAGTTTCTTTAGCTATTATAGGTGAAAGTAATAATAGGGCAATTAAATTCGGGAAAGCCATTATCGCATTGGCAGAATCTCCCGTATACCAGATAATATTCAAATGGGCTCCCTGTACTATAGCTCCGATAAATAAAAGAACTATGAATATGATTCTATATGGATAAATTATTTTGCTACCAAAAATAAATTCCACACTTTTTTCTCCATAGTAGCTCCATCCCAATAGTGTGGAATAACCGAATAAGAAAGATGAAAAGGCTATTATTACTCCCCCATACGGAATCACCCTGTTAAATGCCTCCATTGTTAATGCTGTTGAAGTAAGTCCTTTTGAAGAACCATAAGCTGCGGTCTGGAGATAAGCTCCCGTTAGTACTATGCTCAAAGTTGTAAGCGTATTAACAACAATCGTATCAATAAATGTTCCTGTCATAGCAATGAGTCCATTGTAAGTAGGCTCGGGAGATCTTGAAGCAGCCTGAGCAATAGCTGCCGAACCCAAACCCGATTCATTCGAAAGCACCCCTCTCCTTACACCTATGGAGATAGCCTGTTTCACAGAAGTACCTATTAGAGCCCCTCCGACTGCTTTTACTGAAAAAGCTGCTTTAAATATAAGTGCAAAAGCAGCTGGAATTGCAGTAAACTTTACTATTAAAATAATCAAAGCCCCGCCAAAATAAAGTATTATCATAGCAGGAACAAGTTTTTCTGAAACACTACCTATTTTCTTTATTCCTCCAATAGTTACTATCCCTGTCAAAGCAGCTATTAAAAGACCGCTAACCCAGAATGGGATTCCAAATTGGGTTTTAAAGGCAAGAGCCATTGAATTGGATTGAGCCATATTACCCGTTCCGAATAAAGCTGTTATTGCTCCTGCACCAGCGAATAAAAAGCCTAAAAATTTTGCTATAGGTTTCCACTTGATCCCATACCTTGCATAATACATGGGACCACCAGCCATCTCTCCAAGAACATTCTTTCTTCTAAACTTAACGCCTAAAAAACCTTCCGAATATTTTGTTGCCATCCCAAAGAATCCTGCAACCCACATCCAGAACGGAGCTCCAGGACCACCGGTCGCTATGGCTGTTGCAACTCCTGCTATATTTCCATTCCCAACAGTGGCAGCCAAAGCTGTCATAAGGGCTGCATAAGGGGAAATATCACCTTCCTCCTCTTCTGTTTTATCCTTTTTCAATGCTCCCTTTAAAACTAACTTTAAAGAGGCAATAATTCTTCTTATCTGAACAAACCTTGTAAAAATTGATAAAATTATGCCTGTTCCCACAAGAAGAATTATCATCCAGGAACCCCAGAGAATATCTGATATATCCCTTATGATAATTAAAACTCTGTCCAGAAAGGATAAATTTACAACAAAACTTTTATCAATATCTCCTTTAATCTCAATCTTCTGTTTTAATTTTTCAACACTATATATATCAAGTTTAAAATCATAAATCCCGGGCTTTAAATCTCTAAAAACAAACTCTCCTTTACTGTTCAAGGAGGCTTTTATATAGTTGTCCTCTCCTTGTTTTTTAAGAAGTACATACCCATCTTTTAATGGCTTATTTTTTGTATCATGAATTTTCCCCAAAAAATTATAGGGGAAAAGTGGAGAAAATACAAACAGAAAAAGCAGAGAAAAAACTATTACCTTTCTTTTCATAGGAGCCTCCGAAATAATAGTAATATTATTAAAACATATTTTTCAGAATAGATAAAGAGTTTAAGATATCCCACAAAAATCAGAGAGGATTGGCAAAATGGAGCAAAGATGCAAAGAGAAAGAATAGATATTCAAGAGGTGTAAAAGACCTCTCGTTCGAAATGAGTATAACTAATGAATGGAGAGCTTTAAAAGAAGAAAAAACAGATCAATGTTTTACCGATAAACACACAGGTTTACCTTTTCAATTATCTCTTTAGTGATCATAGTTTTATGAAAAACCATGAACCATTGAGTGTATTTTCTATGAAAAAATCAATTTCTATTTTTTAGTAGGATAAAAAAGATATAAATAAGACTAAGAAAAAGGATCAGATTCCTGTAAAAGTAAAAAAAGGAATAGAAGGGAGAAATAATTTTGTCTCTAATCTTTAAGGAAGCTACCAGATAACCCTCTTCACCGTAATTTAGTCTTTTGATTATCTTTCCGTTTTGCTCGAAAAATCCGCTTATTCCGGAAGTGGCTGCCCTTGCTATCGGAAAAAAGCCTTCCATAGCTCTCACCTTTGAAAGATAAAAAAGCTGGGACGGGCCTGATGTTTTCCCATACCATGAATCATTTGTAATCGCAACAATGAGTTCTGCTCCCCTGTCATAAAAATGCTTTATCAATGAAGGGAAAACCATTTCATAGCAAATAGGAACTCCCACCTTCACTCCATCTATATCAAAAACTTTCACTACCTTTCCCGGAGTAAACTCACCTTCCACATTTGCTATCTTTTTTGCAAAAAAGAAGAGATTTTTATAGGGAATATATTCTCCGAAAGGGGTTAAATGAACTTTATAGTAATAATCTAATTCTCCATTATGAAAAACAAAGGCAGTGTTATAATAATTTCCATCTTTCTGATCATTGGCTCCCAAAATCAGGGTTATATTATTCTTTTTTGTGAAATCTTTTAATATTTTCGTAATTCCGCTTTGATACCTTGGATAGTATGGGAAACAAAATTCAGGCCAGATTATTATTCTTGCTCCTTCTCTTACACTTTTTTTCGTGTAATTCATATACTTTACAAACTCTTCCTTAACTCTTTCACCTGTCCAGACAGTATTCATGGACTCATTCCCCTGAACCACCGCTACTCTTACTGTTTTTGAACCTTCCGATTTTATAAAATATCCCGGAATATTTATTAATATTATAAGAAAAATAATAAAAGCAAAAGATCTTTTCTTTTTTTCTTTAAATGTATGGTAAAGAAGAATATTGGAAAAAACTATCAGGAGACTTACTCCTCTTACTCCGGAAATATAAAAGAGATAATTCAACCCTGTGTTTGAGGCCTGTGAATTGGATAAAATTCCCCATGGAAACCCTGTTAAAAAGTGTTCCAAAATTATTTCAAAGCTCACATAAAAAAAGGGAAAAAGAAGCGGGAGTTTGTCCTTGAAAAAATAGAGAGGAACTGTAAAATACAGGGAAAGATAAGAAAATAAAATAATTAAAGACAGGATTGCCAGAAATTCTGGCATTTGCCCGTATCCAGTCAAAACAGGATAAAGCCAGTACAGTAACAGCAAATTAAAAAGAAAGCCTGAGAAAAAAAGTTTCAGGAAAGAGCTTCTTTTTTCTGTTTCATTTAACACAGGGATTAATGCAAAAAAAGCTAAAAAATAAAGGTTAAAAGGAGGAAAAGCCAGAGCTAACAGAAGAGGTGTTAATATATAGGGAATACTTTTTTTAATCATTCAGATTTCTTGCTATTGTCAAAAAACCTGTATGTGAAATCATTCTCTCAGAGGGTCTTACTCCATACTCTCTGACTAAGATTTCTCTTTCAAAAAGCTCCACCGTTTTTTCCACAAAAAAACCATGTTCTTTTAACTTAAAATATGTTTTTTTTACCTGTTCAAAATTCGGAGAAAGAGAAACCCAGAAGAACCCCGGAAGAATAACCTTTTTTGCGGGAGTAACGAGATCCCATGGTTCCGGAACATCAACAAACAAAGCTTCAAAGATGTAATCTCCAAATCCATCTTTTGAAACATCTTTTAAAATAAATTCCACCCTATCTTCAAGTCCGTACTTCTTAATATTTTTAATCGCTATCTTCTGATGTTCTTCTTTTCTTTCAAAAGAGTAAACTTTTCCTGAATCTCCCACTGTAATGGCAAGAGCTGTTGTAAGAGCTCCCGATCCACTCCCAACCTCGGCAACAATACTCCCACTTCCAATTCCGGTTGACATAAACATATAACCAATATCTTTCGGATAAAGTATTGTGGTTTTCCTCTGAACTTTCTTTATCAAATCAAAATTTGACGGTTTCAAAACAAAAAATTTGTAATTTTTATTTGAAAGTATGGTGTCACCAAAGGATAACCCCTCTTTAAAAACAACATTCCCTAAATTGGTACTGAAACTTGTGTCAGCTTTAAAGGAGAGGAGATAGGTATCTCCCTTTTCACTGTACAAAATAAAAAGATCACCCTGGTTTAGCATTATCTTAAGAAATTTATGAGATCTTTCATCTCTCTTACAGCTCTTTCAAGTCCGACAAATGCGGCTCTGCTTATGATGGAATGACCAATGTTAACTTCCTCTACATCTTTCAACTGTCTGAAAATCTGAATATTCCTGTAGTTTAAACCATGCCCGGCTAAAACCTCCATTCCTATTTTTTTTGAAAATTTAACCACATCATAAAGGTGTTCAAGCTCCTCTCTTTCACAAGTTCTCTCTTTACATTCGGAAAACTTTGTGGTATTTATCTCTATTATTTTAACTCCTATTTTATGCGCAGTTCTTATCTGTTCTTTATCGGGATCAATAAAGACACTCACCCTTATACCGGATACTTCTAATTCCCTGATGTAATCCGGAAGAACATTCTGGTTAATAATTACATCAAGCCCTCCTTCTGTTGTCACTTCATCTTTTTTTTCAGGAACAAGGGTAACCTGATAGGGTAAAATTGTCAGCATAATGCTTTTCATCTCTTCCGTAGCTGACATCTCAACATTTAAAGGAACCTTAATTGTTGATTTGAGAAGCTCAACATCTCTTTCTTTGATATGCCTTCTATCACTTCTTAAATGAACAGTGATTCCATCCGCTCCCCCTAACTCGGCAAGGACCGCAGCCTGCACAGGATCGGGTTCATTCCCTTTCCTTGCCTCTCTCAATGTTGCGATATGGTCAATATTCACTCCCAATCTCATTGACTCACCTCTTTTATTTCATTTTTTATCTTGTTTCCATATATCTTAATAAATTTTTCAATTTCCCTATCCTCTTCTCCTTCAGCCATTATTCTCAAAAGAGGCTCTGTTCCTGAATATCTTATCACTATTCTTACATTATTTTCAAATCTTTCTTTAGCCGAAACTTTCATTTCATTGACATATTTAAGATTTTGAAGCGGAATCTTCTTATTTACCTCTATATTTACAAAATGCTGGCGAAATAAAACTATTTTTTTCTTTAATTCTGACAATTTCATATTTTGGCCTTCTGCAATTTCGAGAATTTTTAAAGCTGTAATAATTCCATCTCCCGTAATTTGATAATCTCTCAAGATAATATGACCCGAAGTTTCCCCCCCTATTAAACTCCCTGTTTCCACCATTTTTTCCCATACATATCGATCTCCCACAGGTGTTCTGTAAAATTCCAATCCAAGCTCTTTAACTTTTTTCTCCAGAGCAAGATTACTCATTATTGTGCCTATCACAGGAGCATTATATCCTCTGTTGGCATAGAACTTTGAAATTATATAGATTAGAATGTCTCCGTTCAAAATATCCCCAAATTCATCTGTCATAATTACCCTATCACCATCCCCGTCAAAAGCAATACCGGCAAAAGCCTTCTCCTTCCTTACCTCTTCCGCCACTTTTTCCGGAAAAAGGGAACCACAGTTTTTGTTAATGTTTTCTCCTGTTGGTCTACAATTTATAAGTTTTATCTCATACCCCAAATTGCTAAAAATTTTAACCAGAGAAGAGGTAGCTCCATTGGAACAGTCAATTACAAGTTTTTTGCTATCTTTTATTTTCTTGAATTTACTTTTTACAAAGTCAATATATTTATTTCTTTTTTCAACCCTTACTATCTTCCCTTTTGAAACATCAGGTTTCCTGTTTTTTTTAATAAATTCAAAAATCCTTTCTTCCAACTCAATTTCCAGTTCATCCTTCAGCTTCATTCCTGCGGAGTTTAATATTTTTATTCCATTGAATTCAGGAGGATTATGGGATGCTGAAATCATAATTCCGCCTTGGTACTCCTCATCAAGAGAAACAATCTTAGAGAGTGCAGGAGTTGTTATGACTCCGGTATAATCTAACTCAATATCAGAATGATTCAATCCGGATGCAAGAATGTTCAGAATCCATTCGGACCCCTTTCTACTATCATCTGCTACAAGAACTTTTTTTATGCTTAGTGTTTCTGAAATGGCTTTGCCGAGGTAGAAAATAATCTCCTCAGTCAGAGGATACTGTCCTGTTATTCCCCTAATTCCGTCAGTCCCAAAGAGTTTTTTCACCTTTGCCTCTTTTTTGTTTGCCTTTTTTTCTGTTCTTTTTCCACTTCAACCATTACTGTGATTTTTGTTTGTCTAAAAATAACTCTTGAATCAAAAACATTTAAAAGAATTGTTTCCTTTATGTTTTTATCTATGTTAGTTTTCTGAAATTCAGCAACTAAAAATTTTCTCCTCTTCAAAATTGATATGGGACCCTCCACCTGAATTTTTTTCGGATAGTAATCTACTTTCTTTATTATAAATCCCTCTTTAGGGATTAATTTATGTTTTAAAATTATTTTAATCTCTTTGACAACTTTCCTTTCCAGAGTTATCTGTATCGTAGGAGGAAGAACTGTTTCAACCTTGATTCCCTTGGGAACCTGAACATTCTTCTTTTTTATTTTTACATTAAAAGTTTTTTCCTCCTTAAATTTATCAAATTCAGGAACATCCTTTGAGATATCAATCAAAATAGCTGTATCCGAAGGAGAAAGATTTTTAATTATACTTGAAGGACCTTTAAGTTTTAAATTAACTGTTGTGGGTGAAATTTTAAGAATTTCCACATCATCGGGAATATTCATTGTTCCAACGGGAATAGAAGATATCATTATATTAGTCTGGACTCTTTTTTCGCTGGCAACCCATATCCATATGGAAAGTGCAATTAAAAAAGACAAAATTTTTAAACCAATATTTCTCATTGTTTTTTCAACTCTTTATTTAACAATTCTTTCAAAGCTTTCAGTGTATAATTTCTCGTCAAAGTCCCGTTTTTAGCTATTGAGATGATCCCGGTTTCTTCAGAAACAACCATTGCAATACAGTCTGTCTGCCTCGTAATACTTATCGCAGCAAGATGTCTTGTCCCATAGTTTGCTCTTTTTTCCACAACACTTTCTGGCAATGGGAGTATAACAGATGCTGCAGCAATTCTATTCTCTTTTATAATAATACATCCATCATGAAGAGGATTATTTGGATAAAAGAGACTCACTATAAGCTCTTTTGTTATTTTTGCATCTATTATTTTCCCTCTTTCTATATAATCTTCCAATGGTTGTTTTTTTTCAAAAAGTATCAGAGCTCCTATTCTTCTCCTTACCAATTCCTCTGTAGCATCCACAATGGCTTCAATACTCTCGGCAGAAGCCGTTTCCTTTTTTTTAAATGGAAAAGTTGAGCCAATGGAAGCTAAATATGCTTTTATTTCATCGCTGAAAATCACTATCAATCCAAAAATCGAATATGTTATGACAAAGTTTAAAACCCAATTCAATGCATTGAGTTTAAGAATCGCACTTAACAGATCAACCAAAAAAATTATAATAATACCGGTTAGAATCCGGTTTGCCTGTTTTCCTTTTAAAAATCTTAAAATATAATATATAAAGACTGTTAACAATAATATATCAATTGCATCCAGCAATGTAAAACTTGAAAACAGATATATTATATTGGAAACAAGGCTATTAAACATTCTCTTTCCTGGGTCTTCCCCTTTTTCTTGTGCTCTTTACAACTTTACCCTCGGTTTTTTTGAGAGTAGTCTTTCCTCTTTTCTTTTTAGTTGTCTTTTTTTCCTTTTTACTATCCGTACTATCGCTTATTTTATAAATATTAACACTTATATCTTCACCTTTCTCTTCTTTTACTATTTTAACAATATCATCGGATGTTATGCTTTCTTTTTCAAGCAACAGAAGAGCTATTCTTTCCAGAACAGAAAAGTTCTCCAAAATTATTGATTTTCCCTTTTCATAGGCATTCTCTATTATTTTATTAACTTCCTTATCAATTTTAACAGCAGTTTCTTCGGAATAAGATCTTTTGGAAGAAATTTCTTTGCCCAAAAAAACCATTTCATCTTTTTCTTCAAGTGAAATGGGGCCAAGTGATGACATCCCCCATTCACATACCATTTTTCTTGCCAATTCGGTTGCTCTTTTAATATCATTACCAGCACCCGTCGTCATTGTCCCAAGAGCTATCTCTTCGGCTATTCTTCCGCCCAAAAGCACTGTGATCTGCGCTTCAAGGTACTCTTTTGAGTATGTATACTTATCATCCACAGGAAGCTGCTGGGTTAAACCTAAAGCCATTCCTCGCGGAATAATAGTAACCTTGTGAATAGGATCAGCTTCAGGAATTAAGGCGGCAAGTAAAGCGTGGCCTCCTTCATGGTATGCAGTGATCTTTTTCTCATTCTCTGAAATTATCATACTTCTTCTTTCTGCTCCCATCATAACCTTATCCTTTGCATACTCAAAGTCAGCCATTGTAACAGCTTTTCTATTCTCTCTTGCAGCTTTCAAGGCAGCCTCATTTACAAGATTTGCAAGATCAGCGCCCGAAAAACCGGGAGTGGAACGAGCTATTATATCCAACCTGACATCATCAGCAAGGGGAATGTCTTTTGAATGAATTTTTAAAATTTCTTCTCTTCCTTTCACATCGGGAGTTGGAACAACGATCCTTCTATCAAACCTTCCGGGTCTTAAAAGAGCCGGGTCAAGGATATCAGGCCTGTTTGTCGCTGCAATCACAATAATACCTTCATTGGCATCAAATCCATCCATTTCCACTAACAATTGATTTAAAGTCTGCTCTCTTTCATCATGCCCTCCTCCAAGGCCTGCTCCCCTATGTCTTCCGACCGCATCAATCTCATCTATGAAAATCAGACAGGGAGCAAGTTTTTTTGCCTGATCAAAAAGATCTCTAACTCTTGAAGCTCCAACCCCCACAAAGAGTTCCACAAAATCTGAACCCGATATGGAGAGGAATGGAACATCTGCTTCTCCCGCAACAGCCTTGGCAAGAAGGGTTTTTCCTGTTCCGGGAGGACCTACTAAGAGTACTCCTTTGGGTATCCTTCCACCTAATTTTTGAAATTTTTTCGGATTTTTAAGAAATTCGATTATTTCCTGAAGCTCCTCCTTTGCCTCATCAACACCTGCTACATCCTTAAAAGTTATCTTTTTATCTTTTGCAGTAAAAAGTTTAGCCTTACTCTTACCAAAGGAAAAAGCCTTATTCCCACCGCCTTGCATCTGTTTGAAAATATATATCCAAAAGACGAAAATCAGAATAAGTGGAAGCCAGCTAATAACAAAATTCCAGAAGGTACCATCGGAGGGTTTTTTAACCTTTATTTTCACATTGTGTGAATTTAAAAGTTTAACAAGCTCCGTATCATAATTTTTAGGCATATATGTTACAAAAGGTCCCGAATTTTCTCCTTTGGTTTTAAATATGATTTTTTGTTCATCTATATTTACCTCTTCAACACTTCCATTTTTTACACTGTTTAGAAAATCTGAAAAAATTATTTTTTTAGGTTTTTTACCTGTCGGACCTGAAATAGTCCAGAGAACAACAAGTATTGACAGAACAACTAACCAAAAGATTAAAGAATCAAAACCTTTTTTTTTGGACTTTTTTCCTTTATTCTTTGCCATTTATCACCTCTTAGGCAATTATATCAAAATATATATGGCTTTTCTACTTCACGAGATGTGTTAAAATAACTTTACCGAACATAATATTAATAAAATCCGTAAACAAAAATTCAATTCTTATAATCTCTAAAATCGGACAGAAAGGATGAAACGGGATAAATATTAAATTGTGAATTGTGGTCATCAGTTACCATATAAAAATAAAAAACTACTTAATCCTTTTATATTGTTTAAAATTGAAAATACAATGAACTGAAAAATTTCCGAGAACTCTGTTTTCTTTCTTTCAAAATTACTCCTGTTCTTTCATTAACACCTTTTGATATTGATTCCATTTTTTAAACTCCTCCAGCTTCCCTCTTCTTAAAAGCCCCTTTTTATAGATTTCTATTTTCCTTAAAAGCTCTTTTTTAGCCAGATTAAGTTTTTCTCCTTTGAAAAAATTTTTTTCAATCAGATCTTTTAACCCATTTATTCTAAAAATTTCTATTTGATCATATTTTTTAGATAATTGTTCCCATTCCCCCGCTCTTTTAATAGTAAGGGGAAAATCCAAATAACCGATTTTCTCCGAAGATAAAATTCTTAACCAGAACTCATAATCCTCGGCTATTTCAAGATCTTCTCTAAACCCTTTATGCTCTTCAAACAAAGTTCTTTCAAGCATAACCGTAGAAGGACCTACAATGCATTTTTTTAGAGCATCCTCGAAAATGTTTCCCATCCTTTTATGTTTTTGCTTTTTCTGGCTTTTTATTTTACCTTTTTCTATCCAGATTTCTCTACTATGCACAATGCGATATTGGGGATTTTTTGTAAAATAATTGTACTGAAGCTCAAGTTTTCTTATATTCCAAAGATCATCGGAATCCAGAAAAGAGATATATTTTCCCGATGAAATCTCCACACCCCTGTTTCTGACAAAACCAGCTCTTCCCGTATGTTCAACCCTTATGTATTTGGTTCCATTTATCATAGAAAGCCACTGTATTTGTCTATCTTCAGAACCATCGTCCACAACAATAATCTCAAAATCACCGAAAGTTTGCCTCAAAACAGAATCCAGCGCCTCTGAAAATAGTTCAAATCGATTGTACACAGGGATTATTACAGAGACCTTAATATCCTTCATAAAGAAATTCTACCACAGTTACTTTAATTAAAAAAAGCTAACAAAAATTTATTCAACGCAATTGATTTTTATTGATTTTTTTTTGTAAAAAAAATATAATTATCAATGAAGAAAAAAACATTCTTAACCTCTTTGTTTAATCTTGTTGCTATTCTTTTTTTGCTCTACTTATTCTTCGTTGCAATTGAAATGTTAGGTCACTCATTTAAACTAATCGGTAAAGACACAGCAAAAAATCTTATTCATTCAGCAACCCATTCTCCAATTATTGGTTTATTGGTTGGAACTTTAGCAACAGCAATTATACAAAGTTCTTCCACAACCACATCAATGGTGGTTGCTCTGGTTGCAGGTGGGGCAATAGATATAACACATGCAATTCCTGTAATTATGGGAGCTAACATTGGAACAACCATCACAAATTTAATCGTCTCCACTGTGCATATAAGAGCTAACAAAGAGTTTGAGAGAGCCTTCGCTGCAGCCGTTGTTCATGATATATTTAATATTCTTTCGGTTATCATTCTCTTACCTTTACAGGTTTATTTTAATATCCTCGGAAGGGTGGCCTCCTTTTTAGAAAAACTTTTTGAAGGAATAGGAGGAATAAAGGTTTCAAGTCCAATAAAAATCATAACAAAACCTGTTGTCCATTTCATAGTTGATATTGTAAACAAAAATGGATATATAACCGCTATTATATCTTTTATTTTATTAATAGTTGCATTAACATTTCTTGTAAAGGTTATTAAGAGAGTAATCGTAGGAAGAGCTCAGGTCTTCTTTTCCGAGGTAATGTTTAAAAATGCTGCTTATTCCTTACTTTTAGGATTAATCCTTACCTCAATTGTACAGAGCTCTTCTGTCACAACATCTTTGATTGTTCCGATTGCAGCTGCCGGAATACTAACATTGGAGCAGGTTTTCCCCTATACATTGGGAGCGAATATCGGAACTACGATAACAGCCATATTAGCCTCATTGGCAACCGGCAACCCAGCAGCTATTACAGTCGCTTTTTCTCATCTATCCTTTAATGTCTTGGGAATAACCATCTTGTATCCATTTAAAAGACTCCCTATCTTCCTGGCAAGAACATTTGCCAAAATTTCAATAAAATTCAAACTTTTTCCTATTTTATATATTCTTGTTGTGTTTTTCATAATACCGGCAATAATTTTTTATATCTGGAGGTAAACAATGTTTAAGGAATTGGTAAGCTTTTTTAAGGGTAAAAATTTAATAGACGAGGCATTTGAAGAGTCCCTTACAATGCTTGAAAAAGATTTTGAAATGTTTCAAGCGGTAAAAGAATCTTTAAGAAATTCTGATTCTTCCGAAATAAAGTGCGATGTCTATAAACATGATAAACTCATCAATAAATACGAAAGAGAAGTCAGAAAAAAGGTTTTAATAAACCTAAGCGTAACAGGTTCCACTTTTCTAAACGCAGGGCTCGTTCTTGTGAGTATTGTAATAGATATAGAAAGAATAGGGGATTATACAAAAAACATAGCTGAACTCGCCAAGCATCATCCTCAGCGTTTGGTTGCAGGCTCTTACGAGGAAACAATAAAAAAAATTGAAACAATAGTCGAGAATAAGTTTCCGGCAGTTATTGAGGCCTTAAAAAATTCCGATGAAAAAATTGCAAGAGAAAAGATGGAAGAGCATAAGGAAGTCTCAAGTAAATGTGATGAAATCCTCTTTTCTCTTATAAAAGAGGAAGATAAAAGCATAACACCTTCCGAGGCGGTGACAATTGCCTTATATACAAGATATCTTAAAAGGATTAATTCACACTTAACCAATATTGCCACAAGCATAGTTAATCCTTTTGATAGAATTGGGTTTTACACAAAAGTGGAAGACTAATTATATGGAAGATTACATATTATCTTCCCTCAATGAAAAACAGAGGGAAGCGGTTTTGTACTTTGATTCTCCCCTTTTAATCAGTGCAGGTGCAGGTTCGGGAAAGACAAGGGTATTAACCCATAAAATAGCCTATCTTATAGAAAAGAAAAAGGTTTTTCCGTATCAGATACTGGCTTTGACATTTACTAACAAAGCAGCAAAAGAGATGAGAGAGAGAGTGGAGTTTTTAACAGGATTAAAAGCTGACGAACTCTGGATATCAACCTTTCATGCTTTCGGCCTGAAATTTTTAAGAAATGAAATTCATAAAGGCAAGAAGACAATTGTAATAGACAGAGCTGATCAAAAGAGCATTTTAAAGGAAATAATTAAAAAGAAAAGATTAAATCTATCAAAAGACAGACTTAAAGATATAATAAACAGTTTTTCCAATATTAAAAAAAGAGGGATAATATTAAATAGGAGAGAAATTCTAATAAATTTTATCAGCTCTGAACTTGTTGATCTCTTTCTTGCATATCAGAAAGAGCTTGAAAAAAGAGATGCTCTGGATTTTGATGACCTTATTTCTCAAACTTACACAAGCCTTAAAAAATTTCCTGAAATCAGGGAAAAATACAGAAAAAAATTCAAATACATTCTTGTTGACGAATTTCAGGATACCTCCCCCGAACAATATAAACTTTTAAAAGAGCTAATAAGCAATGGAAACATAGCGGTTGTCGGTGATGAGGATCAAAGCATATACTCCTGGAGAGGCGCGGATATGAATATTTTTTTAAGTTTTCCTAAAGATTTTCCGAATACGAAAATCATCAGATTGGAAGAAAATTACAGATCAACGAAAATAATAACAAACAGCGCCTCCTCAGTAATTAAAGAGAATAAAAACAGAATAGGGAAAATCCTTTTCACAAACAACACTGTTGGAGACAGAATTATTGTTTTTTTCGGAAAAACAAAGGAAGAGGAAGCCTCTTTTATAGCAGGGACAATAAGAAATAATTTTGATAACACTGATTTCTTTCCTGTCGGTATCTTATACAGGATAAATAGCAGATCACGAGCTATAGAAGATGCACTGCTGACCTATGGAATCCCTTATAAAATAGTGGGAGGTCTAAGCTTTTACGATAGAAAGGTGGTAAAAGATATAACAGCCTATTTAAAACTTGCTTACAATGAAGAAGATAATCCCTCCTTTATCAGGGCTATCAGTTTTCCAAACAGAGGGTTTGGGAAAAAAACACTGGAATCAATCGCATCTTTCTCCGAAGAAAAAGGAATTTCCTCCTATTACAGAGCCTTAAAAGAACTCATGGATTCCGGGACTTTGAAAAAACCAAAAGGAAAGGATTTTATCGAGCTAATAGAACATCTGAAAAACAATATGGATTCTTCCGTCCACTATTTAATCTCCGAAGTCGTCGAAAAAACCGGATATCTAAAAGCTCTTTCAAAAAAAGATGATCCCTTTAATACCCAAAAGGAAAATGTCAAAGAATTAATAGAGCTCGCATCAAATTTTAGCGGAGATCTTGCCTCTTTTATCACCACTCTGGTTTTAAGAGAACAGGTGGAGGATATAACTTCAGAGACAAAGGTTTCTTTGATGACAATTCACGCTGCAAAAGGACTTGAGTTTAACACTGTTTTTTTAGCCGGAGTGGAAGATGGTTCCTTGCCGCATTTTTTGTCCAAGGATGACAAAAGCTTAATAGAAGAAGAAAGGCGTTTGTTCTATGTTGCAATGACAAGAGCAAAAAAGAGGCTTTATCTAACACACATAAAGGAGGCTTCAATCTTCTTGGAACCAATTCCAAAACACTTTCTATACTTTACAAGATAACCCTGTTTTTCCGGTAAGATTATTTTTGACACATTTCGTTTAATTGAAAAACAAATACATATTATGTAAAATAATGCATGAAATTTTATGATACGTATTCGGGAAAAATCGTTGAGTTTAAGCCTCTTCATAAAGGTGAAGTTCGTATGTATACATGCGGTCCTACCGTGTATGATTATGCCCATATCGGAAATTTCAGATCCTACATATTTGAGGATATCGTAAGAAGGACCTTTAAATATTTTGGATATAAAGTCACCCAGGTAATGAATATTACTGACGTGGATGATAAAACAATAAAAAAATCGGCCGAGTTAGGAATTTCCTTAAAAGATTATACGGAAAAGTATACACAGGCTTTTTTCGAAGATATAGACACTTTAAGAATCGAAAGAGCGGAATTTTATCCGAAAGCCACCGAACATATAAAAGAGATGGTGGAACTTATCAAAAAACTTCTTGATAAAGGTTATGCCTATATTAAAGAGGACGCAATTTACTATGATATTTCCAAATTTGAAAATTACGGAGCACTTTCAAAAATTGATGTTAAAAACCTTAGAAAAGGAGTAAGAATTCAGATAGATGAATACGATAAAGATAATGTCCAGGATTTTGCTCTCTGGAAATTTAAAAGGGAAGGAGAACCTTTCTGGAAAACCGAAATCGGAGAGGGAAGACCGGGGTGGCATATTGAATGCTCTGCCATGAGTATGAAATATCTTGGAGAAACCTTTGACATACATATGGGAGGTGTCGACAATATCTTTCCCCATCATGAAAATGAGATAGCTCAATCTGAGGGAGCCACAGGTAAAAAATTTGTAAACTACTGGATTCATATTCACCATCTTATTGTAAACGGGGAAAAAATGTCAAAATCCAAAGGTAATTTTTATACACTGAGGGATCTTCTGAGAATCGGATATAAACCTGAAGCAATAAGATTTTTACTCCTTTCCACCCATTATAGGAAAACTCTCAACTTTACAATGGAAGCTCTTAAACAGGCAACCAAGAATGTGGAAAGAGTCTTTAATTTCTATTATGATTTAAAAACAACCGTTTTCAAAGAAAAAGAGGAAAGTTCAGAAGTAAAAGAAATCATTGGTAATAGTGAAAAAAAATTCAGAGCTGCTCTTGAAGATGATTTTAATGTAAGCTTAGCAACAAGCACTTTGTTTGAATTCATAAAAAAAATCAACAAGATTCAGAGCGCAGGTGGTATCGGAAGAAAAGATTCAGAATTGGTTTTGAATTCTTTAAACAATTATAATAAAATTTTTGATATCCTTCCCAAAAAGTTAGAAACAGAAATCGAAGAGGAAATGTATAAACTCATAAAGGAAAGAGAAAAAGCAAGAAAAGAAAAAAATTATAAAAGAGCTGACGAAATAAGAGACATTCTGAAAGATAAAGGAATTATCCTTGAAGATACTCAATCGGGGGTGAGATGGAAGAAAAGGAGTGATATTTCATAATTTTAAAATCGTGGTCTTTGGGGATACTTGACAAAAAAATAAAATATCTTATTATATTTATAGTGTTATTTAAAAGGAGGTAATATCATGAACTTTTCTTTGAAAGATATGTCAATTAAATGGAAATTAATCATACCGATCTTTGTTATTATAATCTTATTGGGAATTGCCGGAATCCTTTTGTTTGTTAAAGTTCAAAGAGATTCCATGGAAAGAATGGTTATAGAAGAAACAACAGTGAGAATGGAAGAGATTAATAGTAATATAAAAAGAATTTCTAACAAAGCATTAATAGTCGCCTCCGTTTTTTCAAGCCTGAAAGGGTTAGACAGTATATATAAAGATCCGAATGAAAAAAGGGCAAGACAAAGACTTCGAAAGCTTGTGTCTCCCATTATAAAAAAGATGAAGAAAGATTTGAACTTAAAAGTTTTAAAGGTTCACTTCCATAAACCGCCTGCAAAAAGTTTTTTAAGAGTGTGGAAGAAACCCGGCCAGGGGGACGGAGGAGATGATCTTTCGAGTTTCAGATTCACAATACTAAAAGTAAGCAAGACACATAACCCCCTTACTGGTGTTGAATTGGGAAGAGGTGGTTTTGTTATGAGAGGAATTGCACCTATCTTTTCCGGAAATAAGTATCTGGGTTCTGTTGAGGTTCTCTTTCCCCTCTCAGAGCTGATAAAAATTTCCCATTTGACAAAATTAGAAAGTCTCTATTTCTTTATAGATAAGAACTCAATCAAAGGTATCAAAATATTTTCAAATTTGAAGGGAGAGCAAAAAGGAAGATTTGTTTTAAATAAATGGATTGGCCTGGATTATAAAAAAATAGCCCCTCTTATTACAGCAAAAGAGCTTCAAAAAGGGATAAAAAAGCATTTGCTTTTTTATAAAAAGAATCTCTACTTCGGGACAATTCCGGTAAATGATTTTTCCGGAAAACCAATAGGTGTATTTCTGTATGTGAGAGATGTTTCAGGCGAAAAAGAATTGTTTATGAGAACCATTCTTGTAGTGTTAATCGGAACAATTGTCGCCATTTTTATCGTTTCTTTAATCATATATCTATTTTTGACCAATAGTATAAATAGAATAATATCTTTCCAGGAACTCTTTAACAAAGCTTCTTCCGGAGATCTGAGAGTTAAGGTGGACGACGATAGAAGAGATGAGGTCGGAATGTTGGGTGTATATTTTAACTCCTTTATACAAAGTCTTTCCACCCTTATAAAGGAGACAAAAGAAAATGCCATAAATATAAGCACATCTTCCGATGAAATCGCAGCAACGACTGAGAAGATGTCAACATCTTCCGAAGAGCAAACGGCTCAAGCCGCAAGTGTTGCCTCGGCAGTCGAAGAGCTTGCCGCTTCCTTTGCAGAGATAAATGAAAATGTAAAAACAACTCAGGAAAATGCCGTTAAAGCAATGGAGCTCACTAAAAACAGTGCCGCAATAATCTCCGATACAATAAATTCAATCGACAGTATATCAGATAAAACAGAAGCTCTCTCAAGTATAGTTAACAGATTGGGAGAATCCACTGTCTCCATATCTGAAATTGTTAATGTTATAAATGATATTGCAGATCAAACAAATCTCTTAGCATTAAATGCCGCAATTGAAGCTGCAAGAGCCGGTGAGGCGGGAAGAGGATTTGCCGTTGTTGCGGATGAGGTCAGAAAATTAGCCGAGAGAACAACAAAATCCACAAAGGAGATAGAAGAAATCATTACAAGACTTCAGGGAGAGTCAAAAGATGCGGAGAAAGCCATGAAGATAGCTCTTGATGAGGTCGCAAACGGAAAAGAGATGGGGCAAAAGAGCATAGGGGTGTTAAATGAAATTCAAAGTTCAAGTGAAGGAATAGTAACATTAATGAACAGTGTTGCCGCTGCGATTGAAGAGATCAACAGAACAATCGGAGAGGTTAATGTAAATGTACAGCAGATTGCCGAAGCTTCCGGAGATATTAATAGTTCAATAATGGGAATCGCCCAATCAGCAGTAGATCTTAACAATCTTGCGGAAAAAATGAGAGAGAGTGTCGAGAAATTCAAAATAGAGGAATAATTTCACTGAAAAAACCAATAATTAAAAAAGTTAATAAACCTTTAAATTAAGATAATTAACTTAATCTTTAGAAAAACACCTTTTATTAAATAATTTTTAATTTAGATTTCAAGATATGTTCCCGGTTCCAATATCTTTATTTCCGCGAATTTTTCCGCCAATTTCTTAAACTCTCGGGGATCGGCTTTTATAGGATCCCATGTATTATAGTGCATCGGGACAGCAATTTCAGGCTTAACCAATTCAACAGCTTTTGCCGCAAGTCTATTATCCATATTAAATAATCCGTCAATGGGAAGGAGCATCACATCCGGAGAAAACATTTCCCCGATAAGGCTCATTGTAGCAAAAAGCCCTGTATCTCCCGTATGATAAACTTTCTTACCATCCATTGAAATAACAAATCCTGTGGGAGACCCTTTACCGGACGAATGCATAGCCGGGGTCATGGAAAAGGAAGCTCCTTCAAGATGAGCTGTTCCTCCTATATTCATCCCAAGGGAATCCACTCCCTTTGCCTGAAGCTCAAGAGAGATTTCATATATTGTTACTACCTTTGCTCCCGTGCTTTTCGCAATCTTTTCAGTATCTCCCATATGATCTCCGTGGTCATGGGTTAAAGCAATATAGTCAATGTTTTTTGTATCTTCATCATTAACTTTAGCAACCGGATTATCAGAAATAAAGGGATCAATCAAAATCCTTTTGCTTCCTTCTAACAAAAAAGCAGAGTGTCCCAACCATTTTATTTTCATTTTATACCTCCTCAAAATTTTTATTTTTTCTTTTTCCAAAGACCAAGGGAATTAAAAAGGTATAAATCGGCAAAAGGAGTGCTCCGTAAATCCTTTTATACCATTTAAAGTAAAGAAAAGGGCCCCCGAGAGCAAAAACCCATACCACAAAGGAAATAGTGGAGATAATAATTTGCTTATACGGTGGTTTTCTGTTTTCTTCCTTTGTAATTATGTAAATATATAGAGGTGTTAAGATAAATACTATGGCAAATACTGTTAATTCAAGAGTTTTTGTGGTTTCCTTTGAAGATTCAAGAATCGCGGAAAGTGTAATATAAAGTGTTACAATTTCAGCCGGAATCAGTTTTAGAAGTTTTGTCAGGTAATTATCATAGAGCTCTCTTTTTTTTCCTTTTCTAAGCCCTTTTTCCTCTACCTCTAAAACTATTCTTCTCCCCATTATTATTTATCCTTTTTAATTTTTAATGATAAAACCTTTATCTTATTTTGTCAATATTGCCCTTTGCGTCAAAAGTCATGGACTCCGGATTAACCTACACAACTACAAAAAAATTTTATAAGGTTTTAACAGAGAACGGAATAAAAAAGTTGAAGACATTGACATTCTAAAATGACCCCTTATCAGCCCATGTAGAGATAAAAAAGATGTAAGAAATAAAAAAGCCCTTGAAATACTTTGTAAAACTGTTGAAAAAGATAAAATTTATCTGATCTTATTAAAAAAATAATTTATTCCTTTTTTCTTTAATAGTCTGTATAATTTAGGGGATGATTAAAAGAATTTTTAAAACCTCTGTTTACTCCATAATTTCAAGATTTTTCATCACAACAACAAACTTAGCCGTGGTTTTTTTCATAGCAAAACATTTAGGCAAACAGGATCTGGGGATTTACGGAATAGCCTTTTTCTTCTATCAATTTTTTAACAGCTTCTCCTCGATGGGAATTCCTGTTTTCATAGGAAAGGAGGTAGCCTCCAAAAGGGAGAACAGTGATAAGGTAATAGACATTTTTAATGAATTTTTAGTGGCAAACCTATACGGTCTCATCTCTTCTCTACCAATAATCCTATTATTCCTGTTTTTTTATCACAAAATTTCACTGAGTCTGCTCTTGCTCTCCTTTGTAGCCGGCTTTTTACTTGGAATTGAAAGAAATTTAAGCGGTTTTCTCCTGGGAAAGGAATTAATGCTATATGAGAGTGTTGCAAATGGAGCGGAATTTTTAATAATTATATTATCTCTCTTTCTTATTTCACCAGACTTTTTTAATAATGTTGAGCTCATATTCGTACTGAGAATAATAGCTCTCTTTATAGGAGTAATTTTACGGATTACTTTTCTAAAAGATTGTTTAAAACTAAAAACCATTGGATTCAAACTAAAGTATTTCTCAGAAATAAAATTTTACTGGATGTCAGCCCTTTCTTACCTTTTTTTCAGACAGATAGATATTTTTATACTCTCATTTCTTTTTGCAAAATCTATTATCGGAGATTATTTCCTCTCAATAAGAATCTTTTATGCTGTAGCTATCCTGGCAGAGGTTATATCTCTCGCTTTGACTCCGTTTATATCAAGAATTTACAATAATAAGGAAAACATTGAATTTAAAAAATTCAGGAATATGCTATTTGCTTTTTCCCTTCTCATGGGAATGTTTTTAGGAGGCTTCCTTTATGGTTTCAGAGATTTTTTAATCTCTCTTTTTAACAGGTCAATGATTGAAAACTGTAGCCACTATTTGGCTATATTATCTATCGCAATACCTTTCAGATTCAGTATATACCTATTAGGTTCAATGATGAGCTCATCAAAATTTCAGGATATAAGACTTTATATAAATTTAACCGGGGCTATTTTGTTCATCCTTATTATTTTTATATTGGTTAAATTATTTTCTGTCAACGGAGCAATATATTCTAAAATAATCACTGAAATTTTCCTTTTTTCTTCCTATTTTTATTTTGTTTTCTTTAAAATGAAAAAAGAAAAAGGATAGGTTTCAATCCTCTGTTATTTCAATAACTTGACATTCAGAATCCTTAATATAAAAAACAGCTAACACTCTATTACGAACAATTTTGTATGTCTTTTCGACAAAAAAGACGAAATTATCAGAAAAACAATCCGGTGAAAATTTTAAAACAAAGAAATTACATACAGGTTAATTAAACTAAAAAATGGCATAAAATTTGAGTGAATATTTTATGAATAAAAAAAATAAGTAAGGAGGTTTAAAAATGAAAAAAAGAATTATAGTTCTTATTTTGTTAATAGCTGTTTTTACATTTTATGCATATTCAAAAGAGATTAGGCTGATAGAACCCTCGGTTCCCATTGTATGGAAAATCGGAAGCACACATTTAATTGAATGGTCAACTGTGGGCATAAAGGGAAACATAATGATTTCTCTTTTTCAAAATGGAACAAAAATGGGAGATATTTACAAAGGGCCCAATTCTGGAATATATCAATGGCATATTAAAAATTATACGGATGGTACTCCCATTTCGGAAGGAATATATACACTAAAAGTTATTTCAAAAAGATTTCCTGGCATCTCTGCAGAAACCAAACTTATTTTAGCCAACAACCCAACAATTTATATCTTGAAACCTTCATCCGAGGTAAACTGGAATGTAGGGGAAAAAAGATGGATAGAATGGGTTTCAGGAGGTATTACAGGTCCCATAAAAATTTCTTTGATCAAGGATGGAAAACCAATAGGTGTCATTTACAAAGGACCTAACACAGGAAGTTTCCATTGGGAAATAGAGAAAAAATTAAATGGGAAAGAAATTCCGGAAGGTCCTCTAAGCTTAAAAATCAGTTCCTTAACCATGCCATCGATTTTCAGCGAAAAAAGAATAATACTCTCATCTAAAACAAAGTGCCATTTAAAATTAATTTCCCCCCCCGCCAGCACTCAAGGAAGAGCTTTTGTTAAAGATAAAATCATTAAAATTAAATGGAAAAGTTCGGAATGTCCTGAAAATACCATAATTGTTACAGTTTTAATAATGAAAAATGGGCAATGCTCTGAAGATAGAGCCAACCATCAAATTGTCTTTTCCACGCTTATAAGAGACAAAGGAGTATTCAGATGGGTTTTGCCTGACAACTTAACTCCAGGTGTTTATAGAATTGAGCTTAAAAAAGGAAGCAAGAAAGTGTACTCCGGTTGCTTCACCGTACTTTTTAAAAGAAAATCCGATATTAAAGGAAACAAAAGCATAAGATAATTTTATAAAATAAAAAAGAATAAAAGAAAAATAAGTAAAGGGATAATTAAGATAATAAAGAACTTTTAATTTAGAGGAAGAAGTTCAAAAAAAGTTTTAATCCTATTTCATTGATAATAATATTCCGATATGATAACTTTTAGTATTCTTATTTCGGGAGGTAAAAATGATAAATTATAAAGCTCTTGGACTTGTTAACACAAGGGAAATGTTCAAAAAAGCAATGGAAGGAGGTTATGCGGTTCCTGCTTACAATTTTAATAATATGGAGCAGCTTCAGGCGATTATTTCAGCCTGTGTTGAAACAAAATCACCTGTTATCCTTCAGGTTTCAAAAGGAGCAAGAAATTATGCGAACAAAACATTATTAAGGTATATGGCAGAGGGAGCCGTTCAGTATTCAAAAGAGTTGGGTTATCAGATTCCTATTGCATTGCATCTTGACCATGGAGATAGTTTTGAACTTTGCAAGGATTCAATTGATATGGGTTTTTCTTCTGTTATGATAGATGGCTCTCATCTTCCCTACGAAGAAAATGTTGCTATAACCAGGAAAGTTGTCGAATATGCACACCAATTCGATGTTACAGTTGAAGGAGAGTTAGGCGTGCTGGCAGGTATAGAGGATGAAGTTTCCGCTGAAAAATCAACATATACCAGGCCTGAGGAGGTAGAAGATTTTGTGAGTAAGACAGGGGTTGATTCCCTTGCTATATCAATAGGAACTTCCCATGGAGCCAATAAATTTAAACCTGAAATGTGCACAAGGAATGAAGAGGGTATTTTAATCCCACCACCTTTAAGATTTGATATACTTGAAGAAGTGGAAAAAAGATTACCAGGCTTTCCCATTGTTCTGCACGGTTCATCCTCTGTGCCCCAACACCTTGTAAAAACCATTAATAAGTACGGGGGAAACTTAAAAGATGCTATTGGGATTCCTGAAGAACAATTAAGAAAAGCTGCTAAATCAGCAGTTTGTAAGATAAACATAGACTCAGATGGCAGACTTGCAATGACTGCTGCAATAAGAAAATATCTTGCTGAGCATCCGGATGTTTTTGATCCAAGGAAATATTTAGGACCTGCAAGAGAAGCATTGAAAGAACTCTACAAACATAAAAACATAAATGTTTTAGGAAGTGCGGGAAAAGCTTAAAAAGAGATAAAAGAGCTAATTGTAGAGTTTTTTATAAAATTAAGAGTTAAAAGAGGTAAGTTAAAAATTTTAAAAAAGAAGGTGAAAGGCAGAAAATTTGCCTTTCACCTATTATTAGATTTTTTGTTTTTTCAGAGTAAGTCAGTCAATAACTTTGACATGAGTCGCCTGAGGACCTTTTTCCCCCTGGACGATCTCAAAGGTGACCTGTTCTCCCTCTTCCAAGGTCTTATAACCTTCTTTTTCGATGTTTGTGTAATGAACAAAAACATCTTCTCCGTTTTCAACATGAATAAAACCGAAACCTTTTTTGGCATTAAACCATTTTACTGTACCTTTTACCATAATTTAATCCTTAAAACTAATTGAGAAAATATTATAACACAAAAAGCAATAAAAAGTTGAAAAAATAAAAATAATATCTAAAAAATTTTAGCTATTTTCCTCTATCTTTCAATATATTCTTAAATTTAATCCCATAATCATCTAACAATGTTCCGATAGCTTTTTTAAATTTTAGAATGGCTATATTTAAATCAATTATAGCTTTAACTTCAGAAGATTTGCTCTGTTCATAATCTTTCTGATATTGAATAACCTGATAATTTGTGCTGAGTCCTGTACTGAGCTTTTTTATCTCAGCGTCAAGTTTTGATTTTGCCAGCTCTCTTGCAACCCCTGTTGCATGAACCATCTTAATGGATGATTCCACCTCTCTTATTGCATTTCTTATCTCCTGAATAACCCCCTGTTCTGAGTTTTTAATCTGCAGTAAAGCCTTTTCGTATTGAATTTTTGCAGCAGCATATTGAGCTTTTAATGCACTGTTAGAAAGAGGAATCCTCAAATTAAGACTAACAGACCAATTGTTATAAATTGATTTCAGTGCATCCCTCAGAGAATCTTTAGGCTCCCCTTTAATAATTCCTATTATCTCTCCTCTGAAAAAATCATTGTTAGAATACAAAATCCTATCTCCTGACAATCCTGTCGTCCAGTAGCTTGCCTGAAAATCCAGGGTCGGGAGCATCTGGTTCCTTGCAACTTTTAAACTAACCTCTTTGTTCTTATAATTTAATTCCTGCTGTTTTAAAAGAGGGTTGTTATTTTTTGCTATTTCTATGGCTTCATTCAGATTCGGTATGATAAAATTCACATCTGTTTTAGGTAAATCCACAGGCTCAATCTTATAATCCCAATTTTTTTCATACTCTACAATATTAAGAAGTTTTTTCAAATTGTCTTCCGCTTGCTCTATTGCCGCTTTTGCCTGAATAATTTCACTTTCCCTTGAAGCAACCTCCGCTTTTGCAGCCATAATTTCAATAGGAGCAAGTGTCCCCACCTCCACCTGTTTTTCATTTTTTCTCAGAAGATCCTTTGCAAGCTTCAAAGCTTCTTCTTTTACTTTAAGATTTAATCTCGCATAGACAAGATTCCAATAGGCTTCCTCTATCGAATACACAATATCCATAACCTTTTGCTTTAATCCGAAGAGAGCAGCTTTTTTATTGTTTGTCGCAATAATTATTTCCTTCTTTGTAACAATTGAACCGAATCCTTTTAACAACGGCTGGGTAAAATTAAGTGTTAATCTTGTACTATAACTGGGGTTAAAACCATAAAATCTATTATTTGTTTCTGTTTTTGTACTCTGCAGATTGAGGCTTAAATCTGCACCCGTAGGAATTTTTTGAGTAAGCTGCAGATTATAACTATCTGTTTCCGTTTTTGTTATTTCCGCACCCTCAAGAAAAGAAGAGGAAGGAGATTTTGTTCTTCTTGTAGAAAGCTGCAGGTCAAACTGAGGAATAAAGATTCCGTAAGATGAGATTACACCTTCCTTGCTTTCCTTATATGTTAGAAGCTCAATGTTTAAATCCAGATTCTTTTTTAAACCCTGAAGTATACACTGATTCAAAGAAAGTTTAATAACCTTACCGGTATTAGCAAGGATAAATCCCGTAAAAAACAAGGTTATAAGGAATAATAAAAAAAATTTTTTCATCTTTAACCTCTCCTTCTCACACTCAATATATTTTATACGAACAATTTAAGAAATTTCCTCTTTTTTATAAATTTTTCAGCTGACTATTTCCTTTATCTTTTCATTGGCAAGTTTGTCTACTATTTTTATAAAATAATTTTCCCTTGGAACTGAGCTTATTTGAAAAGATTCAAAATATGAGAGAGTTTGCATTATTTTTTGATTTATTTTTCTTAATTTTTCCTTTTTTATTTTATACTCTCCGGTAATCTGTCTGACAACAAGCTGGGAATCACTAAAGATTTTAAGCCTCTTTATTCCCATTTTCTTTGCACTAATGATACCTTCCAGCATAGTGATATATTCCGCTTCATTGTTGGTGAAATTTTTTCCTATAAAAATATTTTTTTTCAATATAACCCTGTTTTCAGGATCAAGGATTAAAATTCCTCCGGCTGCCAACCCCGGATTCCCCTTGCTACAACCATCAGTATAAAGAGAGTAAAAATCTTTACCCATTAAAACCTAACTATCCATATCTTTCAGAACTTCGGGGATTTCTTCTCCTTCCGATTCTATCTCTTCCTCATCATATTGAATCAGATCAGCTTCATCCTGATCCACATAAAGTCTTCCTATTGTCCCTTCCTCATAATTTAAACAGCATACCAATCTTCCACATACTCCGGATATTTTCGTCGGATTAACATTTAAATTTTGATCTTTTGCTGTTTGCAGGCTAACAGGTTCAAACTTTTTTAAGAAAGAAAAGCAACAAAGAGGTCTTCCGCAAACACCGTATCCTCCCAAAATCTTTGTCTCATCTCTTACACCTATCTGTCTCATCTCAATTCTCATTCTATATTTCCTTGCCAAATCCTTTACAAGGTCTCTAAAATCAATTCTTCCCTCTGCGGTAAAGAAAAAAATTGATTTCTGACCGTCCAAGAAAAATAAAACTTTTAAAAGTTTCATCGGAAGACCTCTCTCTTTGATTTTTGCCTTGCAGAAAGAGTGGGCTTCCTTCTCTTTTTTCTCTTTTTCCTTAAATATTTTAATATCTTTTTCAGTTGCTTTTCTTAAAATTTCAGGAAGTATTTTTTTCTTAAGGCTTTCTTTTATAATCGTACTTTCCCGTTCCACTTTAGCTAATTGTCCTCCTCCTTCCGAGGGAATTACTACAAACTCCCCTTCCGTAATCTCTTCTTTTGAAAAAAAATGGAAACTTTTTATTGAATCTGTCGGCTTAACTCTCAAAACATACATTTTAACCTCATCTTTAAAGGTATTATAACATCATCAAAAAAATAAACAAACAAGGTTTCAATCCCCTATCTTTTTATAATAAAAGGTAAAAATAATTCCGGAAAACAAATAGGCTGAAGCAGCAATTATAAGAACAAGGGAAAAATTCCAGTTTATAGAAACTATTACAGTAACGATTGAACCCAAAACAGTCGCAAAGGCATTCGCACCCCATGCCCATCCGATACTCTTCTTATCTTTGCTACCCAAAAGATTTATACCTGTTGGGAAAAAAAGCCCCATGGAAAATCCGGGAATAAAAATTAAAACAAAGGTAACCAGGAACCTGAAAAATAGAGTTAGATGAATCAATGAACTTATTATTTTAAAAAGAAATAAAGAATAAAAAGATAATATAAAAAATAATATCAGACTAAAATAAAAAATCGTTCTTTTTTTGAAAATTTGATTGATTTTTTTTGAAAAAAGGCTTCCCAAACCGGAAGCAATAAGAAGAGAAGATATAATAGCTGAAATTGAATAAGCCGGGCTTCCAAGATAAAGTTGAAAAATCTTTATAAAGATAATTTCAACCATTATGAAAGCAAGCCCGATCATAAAAAAGTATAGAATAATGCTCTTTTCAATCTTTGCTCTACCTTTTACTTTTAATGGTAAATATATAAAAAGAAAAGGTAAAAAGACTGATAGAAATAACAAAGATAAATAAATACTATTAGAGTAAACAATACCCCAATCAACAATTTTTGTCGCCATCCCCTTTGTAATATTATTTTTAAATTTTAACTGTCCGATTTTGTTTGGCTGATTAAAATAGGGAGAATTATCATAAACAGGAGCTATATTAACAGATGAAGCTTTTATAGCCTCTTTGTATTTACCTGAGGCAAGTTTATAATAGATATTATTTTTTTTCATAAAAGGGGAATAAACAACCTCATGTTTTCTACCAAAGAATCTCAGCAGTTTTGCGTCTTTTTCAGTAATGTCCCCTTTCTTCATAAAAAAGAAATTAAAACCCTTCTTAGCCTGTATAATAAAAAACTTTCTTTCCGGATGAACCACTTTCATCTCCCTCAAAGCTTGAAAAGCCGTTGAGAAAAGCCTTTCACCAAACCAATGAACAATAGAAACAAAGCCATCACTATTCAGATGATTCCAGTAATCCTTAAAGCTTTCCACGGTATAAATGTAGGTTTCAGAAATACTTAATCCTCCGGCAAGCAGAAGATCAGCATTATGAGAATTCACCATCTGAATCACATCGAATTTTTGGTGAATTCTCTTTAAAACACTTCTACCCTCATCATTTAAAAGAGTAACCCCTTTTTGAGAAAAAATATTACCTATATATTTGGCATATCTTCCCTTTGCAAGCTTACATATAACAGGGTCCATTTCGACAGCCACTATTTTTTTCACCCGGTGAGATAGAGCACAAAGAACCTCATAACCACCGGCTGATCCTATAATCAAAGCTGATCTATTTCTTGTCAATTGATAGGGAATAGCTTCATGGGACCAGAGTATTGGTTTCAACTTTCTTAATTTACCATCAAAATTAACAAACCATGACTGCATGGTTCCTGCATCTATCCATATAACCTTTTTTCTCTTTTTTAAAAAAGGGGCAACATCTATTTTATTAATAGGACTCCATTCGCTATATTCAATTGTTTTATTGTAAAACTGAATTAAATATGCTCTCTTTATCATCTTGGGAACAATTTCAAATATATCACTACTCCTGACAAACATAATAGAAAATAAAATTATAATAAGTAAAAAACCGGCAATTTTCTTTACAGGCTTTATTCTGCTTATTAAAAACCATGAAAGGCCTAAAAGCAAAAAAAGGAAAACGATTATCTTTGATGGTCCAAATTTTGTAATTAAAGGGATTAAAGCTATCCCCCCCAGCGCTGCACCAAGAAGATCCACAAAATAAAGCTTACCTATTTCAGAAGAATAAAGAGTAAAAATTAATACGAGGGAAACCCCGGCAAGAAAAAAAGGAATTATAAGAACAAGAATATTTAAAAGAAACAGAAGAAAATTTAATATCGGATTAAAAAGGTGCAAAAAATCTATGTTAGTAAGGAGAGTTATCTTATAAACAACAGGAAGAGAAACAACATAACTGATTAAAAAAAATTCAAGAAAATTAATCGCATTTTTCTTTTTAGTTATTTCACTTAGGGATAAAAAAACACCGCTCAGTCCATATCCGAAAAGAGCAAGGGAAATCATCAGAAAAGCAAAAGAACTTACATATATCACCGAAAAAACCCTTGTGTAAAGGATTTCAACCAAAATGGTTGAAAAGGTTATGCTAAAAATCGTAAAAATAAGATGTATTCTTCTCATTAAACACCTGCTTTCAATTTGTTGTAATATGGTTCATATTATATTATATAATATGAACCATAACAAGAATTGGGATTACTTAAATATATCCTATTGTTTTAAGATCCTCCATAATTTTCCTGTTTATCTCTTTATTCTTTTTCCCTTTTACTTTTTTACTTTTTTTATACACTGTATATTTAATTTTTCTCTTGAAATCAAAAGCATCCAGTAAAACCTTTCCATCCATATCCCTTCCCACAGGTTTACCCGACAGATAAAGAGCTGTCGGTGTTATATCAAGTACAGAAGCCTTTATTTCCTTTCCTTTTTTCACTCCAGGTCCCAAAATCATCAAAATGCCGTCGGGAGCCGGTATCCCTTTCGGAAGACCATGATGGTCATATCCCTTTGGGCCTAAGGTAAAACCGTGATCAGAAAGAATAAATACATAGGCATGTTCTTTTATAGCTTTTTCATAAACCGCTTTTAAAATCTTTTCTTTATGCTTTAATATAGGTTCTACGACAGGAGCCATTTTGGTTTCAAACTCCCTGTCCAAACTATCAGAAACAGTCTGTTTATCAGCTAAAATCTTTTTTATTTTTTTCAAATAATTTCTATCCATAAAGAGAGAGCCAAAATGTTTAAAAACATCAGGCATTCGTGAATACCATAGAAAAAGGTTATAATTTCTGCCCTTTTTTAAAAAGTAGTAGAGTGTTTTTTCTGCAATAAAATCCTTTAAAATATATCTTCTCCAGTTCGAAAGAATAGGAATTCCTTTTGTTGTCTCCTTATGATATTCCTTTTTATATTTTTCAATATAGTCCGGAATTTCAAGATATTCAACCATTTTTTTATAATCAAATCCTTTTCTCACAATATCCTCTTTAAACAAACGGTACAATTTGTAATAATAAAATTCCGGATAAACAGTATCCTCAAATTTTTTATAATCTTTTCCACTAAAAAAGACCTCACTCATAGCCACACTGAAGCTATCTGAAACCACAACTCCTTTTATATGATCCGGAGGATAGGTAACAAACCAATGTAAAACAATACTTGACTCATCATAACTATCAAAGATCTCCCATATCGAGGGAACTCTCTTTTCAGCATTGGAGTAGGGGACTTTAATATTGTTTTCTTTAACAAAGAGCCAATCAACTATTCCATGCTTAACCATCGTATCTCCGGTGGCTATGCTTGTCCAAACCACAGCTGATAGAGTTGGTTTAAAAGTTTTAAGTTTTGCCCACGCAGATTCCTCTTTTAATTTTTTAAAAAACTTAAGTTTTCCTTGTTTTATTAAAGGATCGATAATACCCCAATCCGCACCATCAATGCCTATCATATATATTTTGGGATTTTCGGGAATTTTTTCCTTTTTCGAACATCCAAGGTTAAAAAAAATTGATATTAATAAAACAAAAATAACAAAAGTAAAGATTTTTTTTCTCATTCTTTTCCTCCTGAAAAGAAGATTATACCACAAAGGTCAAATAAAAGTTTCTTGAGGTATTTTTATTTAGTGGTGACTCGGGTATATTTTCTCTCCCGCTTCAATAGGAATATCAAGTATATTCTCTGAAGGAGGATATGAACAATTCCAGACATGTGAATAATTACACAGAGGGTTAAAAGCTTCATTAAAATCAAGGATAAAACTATCACCCACAGGTTCTTTTATCTCAAGAAATCTTCCGGCTCCATAGGTGGTTTTTCCATTTGTTTTATCTTTGAAAGGAATAAAGAGATAGGCCTGACCTGGTTTTTGGGAAAGATCTTTTTTATAAGCAAAAAGATGCTCTTTTTTACCTTTTATTTCAAAATCAATTCTTGCATATCTATAAAAAGTTTTAATAAGATTCTGGCTCGTAATCATTTTTACCTTTTCCTTATCGCTCAATCTCACAAGTTTTGCTTTCACCCTATAATCAGGGTTCGGAGGATAGTAAAACCTGTGTTTAAACTCCTTTACCTCCTTTTTCTCCGGATCAAAGGAGACCAGAACCAAACTTGAATCAAGAGGATAAATAAGAAATGAATATCTATCATACTTACATTCCAGATCTCCTTCAAGAGAACTGCCTGATTCAATTCTTTTCCCTTTACTTTCACATACAAAATTATTATCAAAAATTTCCAGATACCATTTGTTTGCTCTTTTAAAAACAGATATCAGGGCGCTATCTTTTCCCCTTTCGGAAAGCTTAAAATGACCGTTTTCGAACAAAACATAATTTGCCTTTTCCGGCGATGCTGTTAACCTGTCAAGTCCTGCTATCGGAGAAGTAGGAGATTTCTTAAACTCTTCATCCTCCTTAGCTCTTTTTTCAAGTAAATTTTTCCGCCATTGTTGAAGCTCCGGGGATAAAGGCTTTTTATGAAAACCTTTTTCTCCTTCTTTCTTGTTGCAGGAAAAGAAAGAAAAAATGGAAATAAAAATAAAAAATAATAAAAATTCTTTTAATATTTTCTTCACTTTTTCCTCCCGTCAATTATTGTTTCACCTATCTTTACAATAAAATCTTTTTTTCTTGAAAGAACACCATTGAGGATGAAAACATTTTCCTCTTTTTCCTCCACTAAAAAAGCTTTTTTAATAATTTCTTTATCTCCCCATGTCCATATTTCAGAAAAACCTCTGAAAGGATTGGATAACATCAAACAAATAATCGCAAATTCACCTTTTTCTTTTAAAAGCTTCATTTCTTTAAAAATCTCATTCTTCTTCGCATAAAGAGGAGCAAAATCTCCGCTTATTATCTGTCCAACACCTATTTTACTGTTTCCGATTGTAAAGATTTTAAAATCTCTTTTTATTATTTCATCCGCATTTAACTTCCGGAAATCATTGTTTGCCTCAATTATTTCCTTAGCAAAATTATCAGAATTTATCTTCAACAAATTAGACAGGTATTTTACTATTCTTCTGTCTCTTTTCGTGGTCGTAGAGATTGTTAAATTCATTGTATCGGAAAGTATACCACCCAAAAGAATACCCGCAATATTTTCCGGAATCTTTATTTTTCTTTTTAGATAAAATTCAGCCACCAGCGTGGAAGTGCTTCCAATCGGTTCCACATGAAAGAGAATTGGTTTCAGAGTAGAAACATCTCCTATCCTATGGTGATCTATTACCTCAATTATATCCGCCTCTTCTATTCCTTCCACTGCCTGACTAAATTCATTATGATCAACAAGAATCACTTTTTTTCTCTTAAAATTAATAAGATCTGTTCTTGTCAGGATTCCTACCAATCTCCCCGAAAAATCTATCACAAGAACCCCCCTATAGCGTGAATGCAAGATTTTTTCTTTCACCTCTTCCACAGGATCATAAAGAAAAACCTTTTCAAAATCCGTTCTCATATATTTTTTAGCGGGGATTGAAAGATCAATCATTTTCGATGTCGAATAGGTGTCAAAAGGTGTGGATATAAGTGTTATTTTCTTTTCAGAAGCATTCTTTATAAGATTCAGAGGGACATACGGGGAACCGGTTAAAATGATAGCTCCCGGCTCTTTGTCCAGAATTTCAGAAACAATATCAAGCCTATCCCCTATCAGAAGGATATCTCCTTTTTTTATTTTCTTTATAATCCTCTCTTTACTGTTTGCCCCAATATAGACCTTTCCGTCTATTATTTTTTTCCCTATGGATAAAATTTTTCCCTTAAGAACTGTGGATAGAGTATTTACTTCCACCGGGGTTTCCCTTAGATCTATCCTCCCGATTCTCTCAACAAAACCTCTGGCAATGGCGGATTGAGGAACTATTCCGATAGGTTTTCCTTCCCTGTTTAAAAGAGGAACAAGTCTAATCTCATATTTTTTCATAAGATCAACAACTTCTTTCAAAGAGGATTCATCTGAGGAAACAACCGGAGAGTTTAAATTAAAATCGGAAACCGTGGGTTTGAGGTTTTCTATTGTTTCAGGTTCCTTTATATTAAACTTTTTAAGAATAAATCTGGTTTCACTGTTTAAATTTCCAGCTTTTGCAGGAATATAGATATTGTATTTATCTATCTTGTTTTTGTAATCAGCATACCCTATTGCTGAACAAATTGAATCACTGTCAGGGTTTTTATGACCAATAACATATATTTTTTCTTCCCCTCGTTTGTCCATTTCAAAAAGCTTTTAAAAATTCCACAGTAAGTCTTACACCAAATCCTGTGGCTCCTTTCAAACCGAAAAATTTTCCTTTGTCAAAGTAAACAGGTCCTGCAATGTCAAGGTGAAGCCATCCTGTTTTTTCAATAAATTCCTTTAAAAACAGAGCTGCCTTTATTGTACCTCCCCCTGTTCCATACCCTGTGTTTTTCACATCAGCTATCTCAGACTTTACATCTTTTTCATAAAAAGCAGGGAGTGGAAGTTCCCATAAAGGCTCCTGTATGTTCCAGCTTACATCAAACATTCTTTTCAAAGCTTTCTTATCTGTCCCCAAAATTGCGGCAATCTTTGTTCCGAGAGCAGTTATACAGGCACCTGTAAGGGTTGCATAATCAATTATCAGATCCGCTCCCTCCTCCTCGGCCAGAGAAAGAGCATCAGCCAAAATCAATCTCCCTTCCGCATCAGTATGTCTTATCTCAACTGTTTTTCCATTATAAATTTTTACAATGTCTCCCTGTTTATAGGACCCCGGGCCCGGCATATTCTCTACTGTGGGAATATAACCTTTTATTCTAACCGGTAACCTAAGTTTTGAAGCAAGTTTAATTACGCCTAAAACCACTGCTCCACCACTCATATCAATTTTCATATCTTCCATAGCAGAATAAGGTTTAACATTAAGGCCTCCGGAGTCAAAGGTAACCGCTTTTCCTACAAGAGCAACAGTTTTATTATATTTTTCCGGTAAATATTCAATCTTTATAAGACGAGGTTCATAAGCACCACCTTTTCCAACAGCAAGAATACCTCCAAAACCTTTATTGCTCAATTCTTTTCCTTTGTAAACCCTTACTTTAAACTCCCTGAACTCATCCTTAACAATCTTTTCCAAACTTTCAGGATTAATCTCATCTGCTCCCGCATTTATGAGATCTCTTACAAAATTTATTGCCGATAAGTACTCATCAACAGTTTTATTCTTTTTTCTAAAAACAAAAATAACCTCATCTTTTTCCTTTTTTTTCTCCTTTTTCCTTTCAAAATGATAATTTAAAAGAGAAGAAAAAAGAGAAATTTCAAAATTAAAATCAAGAGGAAGTTTTCTCAGATTTTTTTCAAAAACCTTAATCTTTCTTATTCTTAAAGTTCTAACTATCTCTCTCACCTTTAAAATAGCTTCCCTTAAAATAAAAATATCCACTTTTTTCCTTTTCCCCAAAGAGTAAAAAATAATCCATCTACTCTCATCTTTTGCAATCAAATAATCACCCTTTTTATTCTTAAACTTACTTCCCTTTTTCGCTGAATAAAAAAGATTTTCCATTCTTTTTTCCGGGATACTTTCTCCACTGAATGAAAAAACAAGAACAGCTTTCATATTATCCTCCTTAAATTAGATATTTAAAAAATAAAAGGGAGGAATGATTGAACCTTCCTTTATTTTTAATCCGGATCTTAGATAATTAAAAGGATAAATGATTGAATCATTGCCTATCTCTACGCCAAATTCCACAAAAGTATTTTCAGGTGAAACAAATGTTATGCCATCTTTTACATAATTACTGATATTCTTTCTATTATAATAAGAGATAGCTTCAATTAGCTCTTCTCTTGTATTTATTCCTTTTGTTATCTCCCTTTTCTCAGTCCAAAATATACCGACTTTACCGCCGTCAGCCGCAAGGAAATTTATTGCATCAGGCAAGAAATATTCACCCTTCGGATTATTGTTATCAATCTTTTGTAAATAGGGAAGAATTTTATCCCACTTAAAAAGAAAAATCGAAGAGCTTACCTCCTTAATTTTCAACTCTTCCTCAGTAGCTACAATCTCTTCGACAAGTTTTATAAATTTTCCGTTTTCATCCTTCACTATTCTTCCGTAGGGAGGAGGATTATCAAAATCAGTTGTTATTATTGAGACATCATAGTCTCCCTGTTTGTGAAAATTAAAAAATTCTTTTACTGTCTCCGTATCAAGATAGGGATTATCTCCTACTGTTACTAAAACATCTCCTTTATAATTCCTTAGAAGAGGTATGGCTGATTTCACAGCATCCCCAGTTCCAAGTGGTTCTTTCTGTAAAGCGTATTCCACACTTTCTTTAAAGAGATTTTTAAGGAGCTTCTGATTATGTTCTCCCGTAATTAAAATAATTCTTTTTGCTTCCGCTTCTTTAAATACCTCCACAGGAAATCTGATTACCTCTCTTCCCAGAATCTTATGTAACAGCTTGTTTGTTTTTGATTTCATACGAGTTCCTATACCTCCCGCCATAATTAAACCTATGAAACTATCCTTTTTCCGGCTAATTTTAAGACCTATTGTCAAATAAAAAATATTTTCTTCATTATCTTCAAATTCCAGCTCTTCAATATCAAGGCCCGGTTTATAAAAGACTTCGTGTTTATACCCTTCTATTATAGTTGGAGGAGTTATTTTAGTATCAAATCCCTGTTCTACAATCCTATTTCTCGCCTGGCCAATAATAAGATTTGCTATCTCTCCTATTGCATCTCTTGCATCGTAATCAATCTCCGTTTTTTCTTCCATTAGCATTGAAGAGGCTATTTTCAATCCAAGTTCTTTCTTAAAACTAATCGTAACTGTTCCCTGAACTTCACCTATCAAACCTATAATAGCAGAAATATAAACATCCTTATCCTTGGAAACCCCTTTCCTCTCCCCTTTAAGCTCGGGTTTCAGAGAAGAAAATTGCTCGATATTTGATTTAACACTTTCAACAAAAAAATTAATAAAATTTCTTTCCATTATAGCCTTCCTCCTAAATATTAAATTATTATAGCATAGCAAAAGTAAATTTGTAATAAATTCAAATTTACAGAAAATAGATTCACATATAAAAGGTTTTTTCAAAAATATTGACAAAATTTGAATGATTTGATATTAATTAGTAAATTTTTGCGGGAGTAGCTCAGCGGTAGAGCATAACCTTGCCAAGGTTGGGGTCGCGGGTTCAAATCCCGTCTCCCGCTCCATCTTTTTAATACGGCGGCGTAGCCAAGCGGTAAGGCAGCGGTCTGCAAAACCGCGATTCACCGGTTCAAATCCGGTCGCCGCCTTTTTAAAAAACAAAAAAAACTACCTTCAAAATGTGATAAAAGGTTTTTCTTTTAAGCTTTTTAAAAATCAAACTATTCGTTAGCTAAGACAGCCCCCAAAAGTATAGAATAATATTTTGAATCATCTGAATCAGCTCTGGAAGTCAAAACCACAGGAGCTTTCGCTCCGACAACAATTCCGGCAAGTAAACCTTTGGCCAATATTGTTGTTGATTTATAAAATACATTTCCCGTTTCAATATTCGGAAAAATCAGAATATCCGCAAACCCCTCTACCGGTGTTTTTAACCCCTTTATTTCACATGCTTCCTTTGAAATAGCAACATCAAGAGCAAGAGGGCCGTCTACGATAGCTCCCTTTATCTGCCCTCTTTCCGCCATCTTCGAGATAATAGCTGCATCCATTGTAGGAGGCATTTTCTCTGATACTTTCTCATTTGCCGCTATGATAGCTACCTTTGGCTTTTCCACTCCCAATTTATGGGCGGCATCTATGCAATACTTTGTCATATCCACCTTTTGCTGTAAGGTTGGTTCCGGAATAATAGCCACATCAGAAACAATAAGAAGTTTATCATAAGTTGGAATATCCAGAACAGCAATATGAGTCAAAGTACTTCCTTTGGGTAAAAGTCCTTTTTCCTTGTTTAAGATTGCTTTCATATAATAAATAGTACTTATCAGTCCCTTCATTACTATGTCAGCTTCTCCATTGTGAACAAGCTCTACGGCTTTTAAGCCGGATTTTTTTTCATCTGGTTCATGAACTATGGAAAAAATTGAAGAATCAATCCCTTTTTCCTTGCACAAGGAAAGGATTTTTTCTTTATCCCCCACCAAAATACCCTCAACATGTCCTTCATCCACCGCTCTATGAACAGCCATTATTGTGTTTGGATCCTGAGCATAGGCAACCGCCAATCTCTTTTTTCTTCTACCCTTTAAAGCCTTTTCAAGGTCTGTCAATCTTTTTATTTCCTGCATTTATTCCTCCTAAAAACTATTTATAAAATTTAACCTTTTCTTCACCTTTAAGTACCCTCAATGCCCCCAAAGCAAGTGCTTTCATTTCATCCTCTCCCCCATATACTAAGACTTTTGATATAAAATTCACCCTTTCCTTTATCCACCGGGTAAAAATTTCAGAATATGCGAGACCTCCTGTTAATATAATTGCATCAACAATTCCCGATAAGACAGCTGAAAGAGAGGCTATCTCTTTCGCTACTTGATAGGCCATGGCCTCAAATACAAGTTTATATCCTTTATCGCCCTCTTTTACTTTTTTCTCAACCTCTCTCATATCATTGGTTCCAAGATAAGCTACAACCCCGCCTTTGCCTGTGATCATCTTTTTTATCTCTTTCTTAGTATACTGTCCTGAAAGAGAAAGCTTAACAAGATCCCATGCGGGGAGCCCTCCGCTCCTTTCAGGAGTGAATGGACCGTCTCCATTCAGGGCATTGTTAACATCAACTACTTTTCCCCTTCTGTGAACACCAACAGAAATTCCTCCGCCAAGATGTGCTACTATAAAGTTACACTCTTCATAAGTTTTTCCAAGCTCAGTAGCCGCTCTTCTTGCAACAGCCTTTTGATTCAAGGCATGGAAAATGCTTTTTCTTCTTAACTGAGGTAATCCACTCAATCTTGCAATATCCTCCATTTCATCAACTACGACAGGATCAACGATATAGGAGGGAAGATTATAAGGAGATGCCAAAGTTTTTGCAAGAATCGCACCAAGATTTGAAGCGTGCTCTCCGTACTCTCCTTTCTTTAAGGTTTCAATCATAAGCTCATTGACAAGATACGTACCGCTTGGGATAGGTTTTAAAAGACCTCCTCTTCCCACAATGGCAGAAAACCGTTTTAAATCATACTGTGCATTAGATAGAGCCTTTTTTATAACCTCTTTCCTGAATTCATATTGGTCAATAATCTTTTCAAACTTTGAGAGTTCTTCCACAGGGTGGCTTATATTTTTTTTAAAAACTTCTTTATCATCATCAAAAACTGCTATTTTTGTTGAAGTCGAGCCCGGATTGATAACCAATATCCTAAACATCTCTCTTTCTACCTCCAATTAAAACAAATTTTTTACCTGGGCACTTGTTCTATTTTTCTCTGGATAACTTCATAAGATAAATTAAATTATAAAGACTTGTCCCCACAAATTCATATTCTATTAAAACATCTTCCGGAACTTTTATTATTATAGGGGAAAAATTCCAGATAGCCTTTATTCCCGCCTTTATAACCTTATCCACAACCTGCTGAGCGGAACTTTCAGGAACTGCAATTGTAGCTATTTCAACATCAGGGTTTTTCTTTATAAAAGATTCCAGACTGTCCAAATGATAAATAGGGATATTGTTTCTTTTCTTACCAATTAAAGAATCTTTAATATCAAAAAAAGCAAGAAATTGAATGTTCAATTTTTTAAAATCCTTATACTGAGAGAGAGCCGTACCTATCTTTCCTGCTCCGATAATGATAATTTTTTTAGGTTTTTCCAGACCTAAAATCTTAATAATGTTTTCTTTTAACTCTTCGACCTTATACCCTTTTTTTGTTTTTCCCTTTAAACACGGAAAGTAAAAAAAATCCTGTCTCACAGTCGAAGATGTAACACCACTCAGCTCTGCGAGCTCCTGGGATGAAATATACTCTTTATCAGGAGAAAGCCTCTCCAAAATTTCGACATATTGCCCAAGTCTTATTACTGCTTTCATTTATTATTATACGCCTCTTTTTAACTATTGTCAAACATATAACAATAATTTTTTGTTATTTTGCTCCCCATTTTTTCTTTAAAGAGGAAAGAAGATCTTTTTTTCCTCTTCTTTCAATCCTATCTGGTTTGTTTTCAAGAGCTTTTAAACTCAATGAAATTCGCTTTAAATCTTTATCAACTGATAATACTTTTACTTCCACCTTTTCTCCCACAGAAACCATGTCCTCGGGATTTTTAACAAAATCATGGGAAATCTCAGAAATGTGTATGAGGCCATCCTGATGCACCCCAATGTCAACAAAAGCCCCAAAATTAGTTATATTCGTAATAACACCTCTTAAAACCATTCCTTCTTCAACATCCTCAAAACTCTTCACACCCTCCGTGTATTCAAAAACATTAAATACTTTTCTTGGATCTCTCCCGGGATTTTCCAATTCTTTTATAATATCAATTATGGTAGGAAGTCCAAACTCCTCTGTAATAAATAGATTAGGGTCAATTTTTTCTATTAATTTTTTATTTCTAACCAACAAATTCTCTTTCACTCCCAGATAATCTGCTATCTTCTCTACAATAAAATATGTTTCCGGATGAATGCCTGTTGAATCTAAAACATTAGAGCCATCTCTTATTCGCAAAAAACCTGCGCTCTGCTGAAAAACCTTCTCTCCCATTCCTTTTACATTCATGAGGTCTTCTCTTTTGTAAAACCTTCCATTTTTATTCCTGTACTCAACAATACTTTTAGCAAGAGAATCATTTATCCCCGAAACATACTTTAAAAGATGATACGAGGCTGTATTCAAATCAACACCCACCCTGTTTACGACAGAAAAAACAGTATTATCAAGTCTCTTTTTCAAAAGAGTTTGGTTAACATCATGTTGATATTGACCAACTCCAATTGATTTTGGTTCGATTTTTACAAGTTCGGCAAGAGGATCCTGAAATCTCCTCCCTATGGAGATTGCACCTCTCACAGTGACATCATATTCCGGAAATTCTTCTCTTGCAATTTCAGATGCAGAATAGACCGATGCACCGGCTTCGTTCACAATGCTTATTATCAAGTCTGAATCATTAAATACCTTTTTAAAAAACTCATAAGTCTCTCTTGAAGCAGTACCATTCCCGATAGCTATTGCTTTTATGTTAAACTCTTCTTTTAAAGAAACAACCTTTTCTTTTGCTTCCATTATTTTCTCATTTGGTTTTGTAGGATATATTGTGTCATATTTCAGAACTTTTCCTGTTTCATCCAGAACAACTATTTTACATCCCGTTCTATATCCGGGATCAACACCCATTACCACCAATTCTCCCGCAGGTGGAGAGAGAAGAAGCTGTTCAAGATTTTTTGCAAAAACTTCAATTGCCTCAACATCCGCTCTCTTTTTCAAGTCTCTTCTAACTTCAAGCTCAATAGAGGGGAAAACCAGCCTCTTTAAAGCATCCTTCAGATAATCGTCAAGGACTTTTTTTCTGGGATGTTTATTATCATAAAAAATAGAAAACACTTTTAACTTAATTTTTTCTAAATCAAGGAGAACAGAGGATTTTAAGACTTTTTCTTTTTCCCCTCTTCTTATAGCCAATATCCTATGAGAAGGCAAAGAGTTTACCAACTCGTTATAATCATAGTATTGTTCAAATTTGCTCCTTTTATTCTTCCATTCCTTTGTTACCTTAACAGATAGTTTACCTTCTTCAAACATTTTTTTTCTAACAAATTTTCTCAGCTCTGAATTTTCTGCAAATCTTTCAGCTATGATATAACCAGCTCCTTCAATTGCTTCTTTTATATTAAAGCTCTTTTTCGCTTCCGAAATAAATAATGTTGCAACTTCCTCAGCACTTCCCAGCTTTTTTTCATTTAAAATCATTTCAGCAAGCGGTAACAAACCTTTTTCCTTTGCAATTGCAGCCTTTGTTTTTTTCTTTGGTTTAAAAGGCAGATAAAGATCTTCCAACTCATTTTTCGAATAGCAATTTTCAATTTTTTTCTTTAAATCAACGGTTAGCTTTCCCTGTTCCTTTATTGTATTCAAAATTGTTCTTTTTCTACTGTTTAACTCTTTTACAAACTCTAAAAGATCTTTTATTTCCTGAATATCAACTTCATTAAGCCCTCCGCTTACTTCCTTTCTGTATCGAGCAATAAAGGGAACAGTCATACCATTTTCCAACAAAGAAATAACAGCTTTGACTTTGTTTTCACTTTTCCCGCTTTTTTTTGTAATAAAATTCAGATCATTCGAAAGCATAAATTCTCCTTAAAACAGGGAAGATTTTATCATAAGATCTTAAAAAAAATAAATTTAAATTTTTACCTTGAAAATTTTTCTTCCTCTAAAACCACTATTCAAATCTGTTAATATCGTATCTATGTGAACTTTGCCCTTTCTTTTTATTTTAAGTGGAAAAACGAAAGAAACATATTTCATTTTTAAAATTTCTTCTTTGGAATATTTAGTCTCTTTTTCTCTGATAAATTTTTCAAAAGTTTTGTCAGGATAGTAAAGAATGAACTCCACTCTTATCCTCACCAACTCCTTTCCATCTTTTTCTTTTAACAAAAGCTTTTTCAGAGGAATCTTTATCTCCACACTATTATTTTCCGGGAAATATTTGAATTTAAAATTAATTGGTTTAACAATAACTTTTACATCACTTCCTCCCATAAGAGTATATTTTGCCATCTCGATAGCATCCAAAAGCTCTGTTGAATAAGTGATAAGTTCATATCTTCCGTCTCCCTCTTTATCCACAAATTGAAGTCCCAATCTATAATTTCCGTACAGCCAAATCTGAACTCCCTTATAATAACCTGAAAGCATAGGATAATCCCTTACACTATCCGGAGGGCCTAAAAGTATATAAATTCTACCTCTGTCAGTATCCCATCCAGGTCTTCCCGCTTCTTTGAAAAATCTTGAAGCATATTCAAATCTTTTTTCTATCTCCTCTTTGTATTCATTTACCTCCGTATATGGATTGGGGTCTCTTATCTCCCAGAACTCCTTTATAAAAGCTCTTCTTGATTTTTCATCAGGTAAATTCAGAAAAACTTCCTCCTCCTGCTTTGTCATAAGCAATCGAGCTTTTTTATAAAAAGAATCACTGTAAGGGTCAAGTTTAACCTTCTTAGGAAGATAACAGGCGGCTAAAAATAGCTCTACAACAATAAAAAGAACAATTAATATTTTTTTCACTCTCCCTCCTCTCCTCTTAAAAGGAATTAATATTTTCAAAGCTTACATAAAAAACCTTAAGGTATCAATTTCCTCCCTTCTTCAAAGCATCTATAATTGATTTAACAGTTGGAGCTTTGTCGGAATTCGGAGCAAGGGATAGATATTTCTGGAGGGTTTCTATTGCTTCCTTTACTTTATTTAAAGCAACATAGGTCATACCAAGTTGATACCACCCATCTGCAAATTCAGGATTGTGATCCACTGCCATTTTAAAAAACTCCGCAGCCTTATCATACTTAAAATTATTGTAAAAAATAACACCTATATTGTACAAGACATTATAGTCTTTGATTTTCGAAACATCAGCTTTTTGATACCACTCAAGAGCTTTCTCATTTTCCCCTTTGTTAATATAAGCATTACCAATAGCCACAAAAATTTCAGTATTATCTCCTTTTTCCTGTATTGCTTTTTTATAATTTTCTATGGCTTTATCATATTTCTCCATTGCAAAATAACAATTTCCAATATTTCTGTAGATAAGGGTTAGCTTGGGCATATCTTTTAATACAGATTCAAACAAAGCTATGGCTTCTTTGTACTTTTTCTGAGCAAACAGTCTATTTCCCTTTTCTATCTTTTTCAGAGCCTCTTCATTGACATTAACTCCAGCCAATTTCTTCAGTTTTATCTCAATTATCGGATTTTTCGTGTATGTTTTGACATTCACCGAAATCTTCTTGGGTTCATATCCCGGTTTTTCAAAATCAATATACCATGTCCCGCTTCTTATCCACATGGCTTTCCATTCACCTTTCGAATCCGTTTTAACACTAAAACCCGATGCAGCTCTCAAACTAAACAATTTAACGGTAACTCCTTCGAGGGGCTTTCCATTTTCATCATATACAAAACCTTTCAATTTACCTTTACCTGTATATGCAGCTGAAAACATAAAAGATGCAATAAAAGAAAATACAATCACACTTATAATTACTCTTTTCATAAAAACCTCCTTTCTCATATAAATTAATTATACTATAAAACATTTTTGTTTGCAAAAAACCCCTTTGCGTCAAAAATAATTTTTCCGAAAGAGATATATTGAATCACGGAAAATTTTTATCAAAATAAGTAAAATTTTTAACCCTCTTTTTCTGCTAAAGACTTAATTTTTTTACAAAGATCTTATCTTTTTAAAATCTTCTGTAATTAAAATTAACTGAGATTAAAACCGCTTTTCCCCTCTTTACCTCGAAGCAATGCTTTTTTCTTGAATCAAAATATATACTATCCCCCTCTTCCAGATTAAATGTTTTTCCATCATAATGAAATAACACTTTACCGCTAACAATATAAACGAATTCCTCACTATCATGGCTGTAGAGGGAAGTTCTTCCTTCGTCAATCTCCATTAAAAATGGAGCCATATATTTGTTTTTATAACTTTTAACCAATGTTTTAAATGTAAGATTATTCCTCTCGCTTTCTTTTTCTCTTTCCTTCTTTTTCATCAAATCGAGAGAACCAACTCCTTCATCAATAATTCCATCCTTCTTGAAAAACTCCTCCATATCAATTCCGAGAGCATTGGCTATTATCTGAAGGGTGGAAATAGGTGGAGGATTTTTCGCTCTCTCCAATCTCGAAAGATAACTCTTTGAAAATTTGGTTCTTTTTGCTATTTCCTCAAGAGTAAGATTTTTCCTTTTTCTAATAATTTTAATTCTCTTTCCAATATTATTAGTTGAGTTCATAGTAATAATATACCATACTGTTTCTTTTTATGCAACAATAAAAATTCTTAGCTCTCTGTTTCTCAAAGATAAATTTTTTAAAAATAAAGGTCGGGAAAGTCCCGACCTTCTTTCATATTATCAGAAGTAATAACTTATCGCAAAATTAGGTACCATTATTTTTACATTGTGAATTCCGGGCATACCATATTCAGTGGAAAGTGGACATTCCACTTTTTTCCCCATCAAATATTCAAAACCGAAATCTATCCTTAAATTTCCCGACTTATATCCTAATCCAACAGTTACAGCATTATAGGAAACCTCAGGTAACAGGATATTTAATGTGTCCGCCGGTGCTGGAGAGGGGTCATAATAAAATCCTCCCCTAATAGCAAGGGTATCATTTAAACCATATTCAAACCCAAATCTGTATTGTATGACATCTTCCCAGTTTAAATGGAAATTATACAAATCTCTGAATAATAGATTCCAGAATTGATTATCATAATTAACATCAATTTCATCTAATTTTTTCCAATTTGTATATTGAATATCAGCCGTAACAGTTAAATTATCCATCGGGTTAATAGCAATACCCGCACCAAACCACATTGGCCATGTAATTTCTCTTGTTGCCTCTGTAGTAGCAGTAAGAGTCGGGACACTAAGGTATGGAGCTCCTTCCATCTTTGCCTCACCTGTTGCAGTGATTTTAACTGGAGTTTTAAAGCTTAAACCAAAACTCACCTTTTCTGACGGTTTGACCATGAGACCTAAGGTTGCTCCTATCCCCGTACCTTTTAAATTCTCAGAGTATTGTCCGATCCCCGGCATATTAAAACCCAACATTCCATAATTAAAGTTTAAAGTTGCTCCTATTGAAACCATATCACTTATTTTATATGCAATAGCCGGAGAAAAGGTAACCATACCGATCATTGATTTCCACTCAAGATTTTGTCCATTTGCCAAAATCAAAAGATCTTCCCCTTTCCACTCAGCTCCTGAGCCAGCTGGAACATAAACAAGGAAACCTACGACTAAATTATCAGATATAGGTTTAAAATATCCTAAGGCTCCTGAAGGATAAGTGTTGTTAATTGTCTGGATATCAATACCCATTTGAGGAAATTGATATGTGGCTTTCGGTATAATAAAAGAACCGTAAACAGCAAAGTTTTGATTCTTCATTTGCGACAATCCGGCAGGATTCCAGAAAACAGCGCTATAGTCATTCGCCAGACCTATGAAAGCTCCTCCCATTGTAGCAGCTTTTGTTCCAACACTGTTAAGATTCAGTCCATTGGAAAATAAACCTAAGGAGAATATAAAACTCATAATTGGAATAAAAATTACCTTTAAACTCTTTTTCATGTAACCTCCTTGTTTTGAATTATTTTACATAATACAATATTTATCAAAAGCTTTCAAATTTTCATCCAAGTCGAAAAAAATCTTACCGAAATAGAGATTTATATAAGAAATATATTACTGTCTTTTAAACTTTTTTATCTCCGCATAAGAATAAGCTCGTGGCTCAAAGCTCAACGTTCAATGCTAATCAAACATCTTATGTTTAAAGCTGTATTATCATCCTATACTTTAGAATTACAAAGTTTAAATATTAGTCTATAGGAAAGGAAATGAGCTTAGTGAGCCCCGCACCATCTTTCCAAGGGTAAATGAAAAAATGTATTAATTAGAAAACATTGTAAGAAGAAAACTTCAACAGAGCAACACTAACCCAAAAAGATGGTGCGGGAGCTTGTCCTGAAAATTTAACTTTGATAAAATGTTTTTATAAAATTAAAAAATGAGGAGGAGTAAATGAAAATAGATTTTCTTGTGAAAAATTGCAGTGAGCTTATAACTTTATTCGGAGATTCTCCTAAAAGGGGAGAGGATATGAATGATCTTAAAATAATAAAAAATGGCTATATAGGCTCTTCAGGTGGGAGAATTTCATTTATCGGAACCGAAGATATGCTTAAAGATTATGAAGTGGAAGAGAATGCAAAAATCATTGATGCGGAGGGAAAGGTATGTATGCCGGGTCTTGTGGATTCCCATACCCATCTTCCTTTCGGAGGAAACAGAGCCGAGGAATTTAAGATGAAGCTTGACGGAGTTCCCTATATGGAGCTTCAGAAAAGGGGAATGGGAATAAAATCCACCGTAAAAGCCACAAGGGAAATTTCCTTGAAAGAACTAATTTCAATCTCTCAAAACAGACTCGATGAATCTGTAAAAGGCGGAGCAACAACCATTGAAGCAAAAAGCGGATACGGTCTTGACCTTGAAACAGAAATTAAGCAATTGGAAGCAATAAGAGTTTTAAATGAAATACATCCTGTTGACATTATCCCAACATATTTGGGAGGACACGATGTCCCACCGGATACGAAAAAAGATGATTATCTTAATAAACTCATAAATGAATATATACCTGAAATTGCAAAAAAGGGCCTTGCAAAGTATTTTGATGCTTTTATTGAAGAGGGAGTTTACGGAAAAGAGGAAACCCGATTAATGCTCAAAGCGGCAAAGGAAAATGGCTTTGAGCTAAAACTTCATGCTGATGAATTCACAAACTTAGGTGGTGCCGAGCTTGCGGTTGAATTCGGGGCAAGGTCAGCCGAGCATCTTGTAAGAATCTCTGAAAAAGGAATAGAGGCTCTCTCTCAAAGTGATACGGCCGCCGTAATACTACCCGGTGTTTTCTTTTTCCTGAGAGAGGATAAAAAGCCACCTATAAGAGAAATGATAGAAAAGGGAGTTATTGTTTCCCTCGGCTCTGATTATAATCCCGGAAGCTCTCACATAAACAATATGCTATTCATTGCAAAACTTGCTGTATTTCTTGAAAATTTTTCTATGGAAGAGGCCATAACAGCAGCTACGATAAACTCAGCCTATGCGATAGGAATGGATAAAGAGGTAGGCTCATTGATGCCAGGTAAAAAAATGGATATTTTAATCTTTGATACTCCTTCATATATAGATATATTCTATGAACCATCCAAGAATTTTCTGAGATATGTTATCAAAGAGGGTGAAATTATTTTGGATGGTTGTAAATTAACCTATTAGGAGGTAAAAAATGGCAGTAAAAGAGGGTGAAAAAGCTCCGGATTTTTGTCTTCCCGATCAGAATGACAAGGAGGTTTGTTTAAAAGATTATAGGGGAAAATGGGTTGTTCTCTATTTTTACCCGAAGGATAATACCTCGGGATGCACAAAAGAAGCCATCGGGTTTACTGAGATGAAAAAAGAATTTGAGAAAATGGGAGCTATTATTTTAGGCGTGAGCCCTGATTCAACAAAAAGTCATAGGAATTTTATTGAAAAGAAAGACCTTAAAATCACACTCTTGAGCGATCCTGAACATAAAGTTCTTGAAGCATACGGAGCCTGGCAGTTAAAAAAGATGTACGGAAGGGAGTATTACGGAGTCGTAAGAAGCACCTTTCTTATATCCCCTGAGGGAAAAATTGCTTTTGTGTGGCCTAAGGTTAAGGTCGCAGGTCATGTTGAAAATGTTCTTGAAAAATTAAAGGAGCTTTCCTCTTAATCAATTAATTTCAAGAACTTCAAATCTGCTTACCACCTTTTTTGTAAGAAGGTCATAGGCATCAAGATAAAGATAATATATTCCTTTGTTTAGATTTTTAATTTTTATTTTAACTTTTATTTCTGAATTGTTGCTCTTTAATGTTTTTTCAGAATTATAGACGGTTTTACCCTTCTCATCCGTAATCTTCAACACTACCAGAACTCTGCCTGCTTTTTCCCTTTCTCCTATTTTAAAATCTTTTATTGAAAAACTTAAAATATTTTTTTCATATTTAAAATCATAAATTAAAATATCGGGATTCTCCTTTTTCTTTCTCTTTAAATAATTCCTTATATAGTCTGAAAACTGATTGGGATCATACTTAACCTTATATTCAGAATTTTTCATTTTTACCTTTATCTTAGGATTTTTAACAGTCGGTATGTAGTTTATCATATAGAGAATATCCTCTTTTTCTCTGAATTTGTTCACTGCTGAAATAACATTGTTTGACAGAACAACATCCCCTCCGGTGGAAAAGCTTATATTTTTAAGAGTCTTTTCAAGGTCAGTGTACACATTCCTATAATAAAAATCTTTATTCAAAGTGTCTTTGGGTTTATCCAAAATAATTGTATAAAATGTTGTATCTCCCCGGTAAAATAGCTTTGCCACTTCGTCTGTTGGGAAATTAGCGGGTCTGTCCAGTTCTTTCTGAAGCTCTGTTATCATTTCCAGTGCTTTCATTTCATTATAAGGTTTGAGGCCTTCCCCGATGAAATTATTCATAAAACTTTTAATCTGAATGGGAATTGGTATCTTTTCATATTGATAAAAGTTTAAAATCCATTTTTTCATTTTTATTCCGTTTAAGTATTCGGAGAAATAATAGAATCTATCTATCTCAGGGGTGAGATATCTCTCTTTGTACTCTCTCAAAAGTGTTAAAAACCTCTGAACGATTAGGACAAGCCTCTCAAATTCCCTATTCTGTTGATAGGATGATTTGTTTCCCGAATTTTGAGAGGAAATATATTCACTGACGGCATGGGTTAATGATTTTAAATTTGAGAGTAATCTGTTAAGTCTCATTCTTGATAAGACACTCTCTTTTTTTAAAATTTTTATAATTTTTTTCTTGATAAGTTCCTTATCCTTAATATGATCTTCTACAAAATAGTGATGTTCACTCATGAACATAAGCTTATCCTCTTTTTTTATAATATTATCAAAAATATAGTCAATACCCTTTTTTAAATAGGGACCATAGTCTACTATCTTAAAAGTCAGAATAAAAAATCTTGGTTGGTACTTTTGAGAAGAAGATGACTCCCTCTCTTCAGCTCCAAATCTTTTTTTTACAATATCAACTCCCAATATTTTTACCTTTTTCCCATTTTCATATAAAATAAAATCATCTTTGGTCAGATTATCA
>JALVQI010000012.1 GCA_027031485.1 Candidatus Aminicenantota bacterium
CACTAAATTAGGTATAAAAAAATAGTTTAAATGCATTTCTTAATAATCTACGGGATTCAAAAAATAATACTTAAATTAATTTATTATTAGTATATTTGTAAAGAAATAACCAAAAAAAATATCAACTATGAGTATGATTAAAGAATTTAAGAAGTTTATTATGGGCGGTAATGTAATTGAGTTTGCCGTAGCAGTAATCATGGCCGGAGCTATCGGATTGGTAGTGAAAGGTTTTGTAAGTATGATTGTGATGCCTTTTGTGAGTCATTTCACCGGAGGAATTAGTTTTAAAGAATGGAAGGTAGTTCTTGATGAAGCGATAAAAGAAGGAGATAAGATTGTCCGACCTGAAAATGCCATTATGTATGGTGAATGGATTGATACTATTATCAATTTATTGATTGTAGGTTTAGTAATGTTCTTGATTGTGAAGATTTATAATAATATGAAGAAAAAAGAAGAAGAGGCTCCTGCAGAACCTCCCAAGCCTACTAATGAAGAAGTTTTATTGACTGAAATCAGAGATTTATTGAAAAAATAATTTTTATGATTACTTAAGAAAAGGGGAAATGCTCAGCATTTCCCCTTTTCTTTTAAGGCAATTTTTATAGAAATCACCCTTTTGGGTGAGAATAATCATCTCAATGAGTGTAGTCTCTTCTTGCTTGGATTTCTACCTTTACACAAAAGAAACTCATAAAAAATTGAAAAGATGAAAAAAATACTAATATCCCTTTTTACACTCGCCAGCATCCTTTTTTTGGCTTGTTCCAATAATAGTGGGGCAAAAGAAGAGAGCAGAGATTCTGACAAAGCTTCACAAGAAAATAAAATTAAAAGGTATAATGTGAAATCCGGAATTGTCAAGTACAAAATAAATATTCAAGGAAAAGTAATGGGAAGTGAGGTTTCTGGTTCCGGAAAAAAAGAACTTTATTTTAAAGATTGGGGAGCTAAAGAATTAAAAAAAGAAGATTCTAAACAAGTTACCAAGATCAATGTTTTTGGCCATAAAAAAACAGAAGTGAATGAAGTTCATAGTATAGACAAGTTTGATAATGGAAAGAGCTATACGGTGGATACAAAGAATAAAATCATTTATTTACGAAGGGATCCCGCCATGGAAATGGTCAAAAACTTTAACAACGGAGATGCAGAAGAAGTAGGAGAAAAAATGCTCGAATCAATAGGTGGTAAAAAAATAGGTACGGGTAAAGTTCAGTCTTATACTTGTGATATATGGGAGATTCCCGGAGGAAAACAGTGGATTTATAAAGGGATTCCTTTAAAAATTGATATGAATGTGATGGGAATTCATACGGTTCAAGAGGCTACAGAAGCCAAATTTAATACGGATGTACCGGATAAATATTTTGAATTGCCTAATTATCCCATTCAAAAAGAAGAATCATATCTCTCTGATAAAGAATATGAAGCGGAAAACCAAGAGATGAGAAAGAATGCAAAACAAATGGCCAAAATGAGCTATGAAGATTATAAAAAAATGTTGAAGCAAAACGACCCAGAAGCTTCACAAATGAGTGAACAAGAAATTAGAGCCTCTTATAAAATGATGAAGAATATGGCGAAAATGATGGATAGATAAATCCTCTTACTTTGTTCTGTTAATCCAACCTAAAAAAACCGGACTGTTTTCAGTCAGGTTTTTTTATTTGTTATCTTTGCAAAAAAAGATTTATGAAAATTGCTATAGGAAACGATCATGCAGGTACCGAGTATAAATTTGCTATTATAGATATGCTTACCCAAGAGGGGATTGAAGTAGTAAATTTTGGAACGGATACCGATCAAAGTGTGGATTATCCGGATTTTATTCATCCGGTAGCCTTTGCCGTAGAAAATAAAGAAGTGGATTTTGGAATCATACTCTGCGGAAGCGGAAACGGAGCGGCCATTACTGCAAATAAACATCAAGGGGTAAGAGCTGCACTTTGCTGGAGTAGAGAATTGGTGGAATTGGCCAGATTGCATAATAATGCGAATGTGCTCAGTCTTCCGGCTCGTTTCATTTCAAAATATCAAGCTTTGGAATATGTCAAGGTGTTTTTGGAAACTTCTTTTGAGGGCGGAAGGCATCAGCGTAGAATTGAAAAGATTCCGGTATCCTGAATAGGAATTTAATTTAAAATTTGATTTTTTTTATAAAAATTTTCTGATAGTGAATAAGTTAGCTTAATCTATTATAAAAGATTAATTTGACAAGTCACATAAATTGTATTAAATTTGCACAAATACTCCTGCCCATAAACCGGTAGGATTTATTTTTTATCATTCTTACTCTATTCCACAAATCTACAGAAATACAAAAAGTTTAAACCCACTCAAAAATTAGTTTAGAATTATTCTTAA
>JALVQI010000013.1 GCA_027031485.1 Candidatus Aminicenantota bacterium
TGGATATAGCTTTTACAAAGGACGGAAGCTTTTTTGCAACGGGCTTGGGAAATAAAGCGTGTCATTGTGTGTATAAGTTTGATAAAAATGGTAAATTCATAAAGAAGATAGGAAGAAAAGGAAGAGGCCCTGGAGATTTATATGCTCCCGGAGATTTATCAATACTTGATAATAAGTATCTTCTTGTAGGGGAGTATGCATCAAGCAGAAGAATCAGTGTGTTTGATTTAAAGGGTAATTTTATAAAGATAATAAGAACAAGAGAATCTGTTTTTGATGTAGTTGGGTTAAAAAACAATATTATTGCCATATATACATTAAATAATAAATCATTAAAATCATGTAATATCGAGAGTTACTCTGTTTATCTCTTAAATATGAATACAAATAAAAAAAATAAGATAAAGGAATTTGAAAATAAAACAAAAAAGATAAATGGGATAGTTATAAGCATACCCGAGACTAAAAACCACTTATATATTATTAGAACTTTTAGAGATAATTTACTTTGCGGATTTTCAGGGATAAATAAATTTTACATTTATTCAAAAGAGGGAAAACTTTTAAACTTAATTAATACGGAATATAAAAGGGAAAAGATGTCAGAAAGAGAAAAAGAGACTATTTACAGGTCATTAAAAAAGACATTCAAAGATAGACATATGTTTCCTATTTATTTAAAAACATTAAAAAAATTATATAAGAACGGGACACTTTTTCCTGATTATAAACCCTGTTACAGAAAGATTAAAATAGATTCAGAAGGAAATATTCTTATTTTTGGGGAATTAATTTATGGTTATGATAATGTGAAGGAGAATCATTATATAAAAAATAAAGTTTCTTTTGATATATGGAACAAAGAGTTTAAATATGTAAGAAGGATATCTGTCGATCCCAAGAGTTTTGAAGGTAAAGTGTTATCAAGTAATGAATTTTGGTTCTATAGAAGATATATCTATTATTTTGATGATAAATATAATGATCAAGGAGTCTTAAAGAGAGTTATTATTAGATAGAAGAAAGCGCGCTAATAAAATAGAATAGGAGGTAAAAAATGAAGAAAAAACTCAAATTAACAAAACTTACAAGAAAAGAAACCTGTAAAATTAGAGGTGGTGAATGGGTTTCATGTATTTGTGCATGTGCTTATGTTCAATGTGGAGGTTCAAGTTCCCATGATAATGGGGTTGCAAATTGTGATGAAGGTAAAAATAGTAAGTGTGTTGTAGGTTGCTGTCATAAGAAATAGTATCATCTATTGAAACTAACCTTAACAAACGGGGCGGAGGCGCCCCGCCCCATTTGTTTCTGATTTGTAAGATATGGAAAATGTTTTTTATCTGTTTATATAATTTTATCATTTTCACGAAAAATTTGTCTTATATGTACAGGGTATTTGAGAAGAAGTTAAATATTAAATAGGAGGAATTTATGAAGAAAAGTGCTTTGTTTCTGATTTTTATTACAATTTTATCACTAAAGCTTTCAGCAAGTTTGCTTGATATTTATAAGAGTGGAAAACTGAAACTTGTCCCAGATCCTAATTTTGGAAAAGGAACTGCTTGGGATATATATTTTCCGCAAGGGATATTGGATATAGCTTTTGCAGAGGATGGAAGTTTTTTTGCAACGGGAAACGGACATTGCGTTTATAAGTTTGATAAGAACGGAGAATTTATAAAAAAATTCGGAAGGAAGGGAAGAGGACCGGGAGATCTTTATCATCCGAATAGTTTGTCTATTCTTGATAATAAGTATCTTCTTGTAACAGAGTATGCTTTAATAAGAAGAATCAGCGTATTTGATTTGAACGGGAATTTTGTAAAAATAATAAGAACAAAAGAAATGCCTTTTGATGTTGTTGCTCTTTCAAATAAGAGATTATTAGTTTTGTTGGGAAGGAATGAAAGCAATAACAAAAAATCAGTTGTTATTTATTATGATATTATTCTGAAAGAGCTTGATTCAAAAAAAGAGAAAAAGATTTTAACTTTTTCATATATAAAACCTAAGGGTTCTGTTGGGATAAATTTTTCAATATTCATGAAGAATGTGTATCTAATAAGGATTGATAGTAAATCATTTATATGTGGATTTTCCGGGGAGCCTTATATTCATTTTCTTTCAATGGATGGTAAGGAATTAAGAAGGGTTAAAGTGGATACTAAAAGAGTAAGACTCACCGGTGATATAGCTGAGGTATTTTATAAATATGTTGAGAAAAAGATGAGAAAGATTCAGGGTGGAGTTGAGTACTTGAAAAAGCAATACAAAGAAGGGCTTCTTATTCCCGAATATACACCGTATTTCATGAATCTTAGTTTGGATCCAGTGGGGAATGTGTTGGTTTTTGAGAATAGTAGGAAGTATAAATATAACAAAGAAAATGGCGATATTGAATTGGAAAAGATATTAAGATTTAAGATATATAATACAAAAGGGAAGTATCTTGGTGATGGGAGTATTGATTTTGAAAAAATAAATAAGACTGATTTTTTCATCCCGAAGTGGTTTCATAATCAATATTTATATTATGAAACTCATAATAAAGATAATGAATTTTCACTAAAAAGAACAAAATTGATGTAGAAAATTAAAAAAATAAGTCTGTGCAGACAAAATAATATAAGGAGGAAAAATCATGAAAAAACTTAAATTAACAAAGCTTACAAGAAAAGAATTAAAAAGAGTAAAAGGAAGTGATGGAGAAGTTATAACTTGTGTATGTGGATGTGGATATGTTAATTGTGGTGGTTCATCAAGTACCGATAATTCAAGTGCAAATGTTAGTCTTCCTGATCATGGTAATCATACTTGTTATGTGCATTGCTGTCATAAGAAATAGTATCATCTATTGAAACTAACCTTAACAAACGGGGCGGAGGTACCCCGCCCCATTTGTTTCTGATATGTAAGATATGGAAAATGTTTTTTATCTGTTTATATGATTTTATCATTTTCACGAAAAATTTGTCTTATATGTACAGGGTATTTGAAAAGAAGTTAAATATCAAATAGGAGGTTTTCATGAAAAAGAGTGCTTTGTTTATGATTTTTATTACAATTTTATCACTTTCGCTTTCAGCAAGTTTGCTTGATATTTACAAAAGCGGGAAATTAAAACTTATTCCTGACCCTAATTTCGGTAAAGGAACAGAATGGGATATATATTTTCCGCAGGGGATACTGGATATAGCTTTTACAAAGGACGGAAGCTTTTTTGCAACGGGCTTGGGAAATAAAGCGTGTCATTGTGTGTATAAGTTTGATAAAAATGGTAAATTCATAAAGAAGATAGGAAGAAAAGGAAGAGGACCTGGGGATCTTTATTATCCGGGAAAATTATCAATACTTGATAATAAGTATCTTATTATCTTGGAGAATCCTCGGGTAAGGAGAATAAGTATATTTGATATGAACGGGAATTTTGTAAAAATTATAAAAACCAAAGAACCGGTTTTTGATGTGGTGGGGTTAGAAAATTATAAAATAGCTTGCCTTTCTGAAAGATACACAGGGAAAAATAATCTTAAAAGTTCGGTATTCATACTTGATATCAAATCAAAAACAAGAAAGTTAATTAAAACTTTAAAAGGGAGGGTAAGAATAGTAAAAACCCCTGAAACAACTCTCATAGAACCTTCCTTGCAAGATAGAATTTTCATAAGAAAATCAAAAAAAGGGGAATTAATTATCGCAAACAATTACAAAAACGAATTGTTTTTATATTCACCAAAAAGGGGTAAAATAAAAGGGATTTTATTAGACTTGCCTTCAATTAAAATCGATAATAGCAAAATCAAAAGATATTGGAGGGAAGAAAAAAAATATCAAATCAATAAATACGGAAAAGAATATATTAGCTATTATAAAACACATAAATTTAACGGTTATTATAAAAGTCTGTTTTCCGGTATTTTCCCGTTATTTGTTAATTTGGTAATGGACAGCGAAGGAAATATCCTGATTTTATCCTATGAAGGGCACTATTTTCTTGATACACCGATAGTTAGAGTATTTTCATACGAAGGGAAATTATTAGCAAAAACAAAATTATCTTTCAATATTTTTCAACCTGAAAGATTTGATTCGAGAGTTAAGCGTATCTGGTTTTTTAAGAATTATATTTTTGCTTCCGTAAAGGATAAAGACGATTCTTTTGAATTAATAAGGGAGAAACTATCATAGGAGATAAAATTAAATAAACCGGCCGGTAAAATAAAACAGGAGGAAAATTAATGAAGAAAAAATTAAAATTAACAAAGTTGAGTAAAATTGAAAAAATCAAAGGTGGTTCAATAAGAAACGAAGGTTGTTTTTGTGGTTGCTACTGGGCAGGAACTCCCGGGGGCTCATCGGAACTTAACAATTACAATTATAATTGGGTTGATGGTTTGTCTTCTCCCCCAAAAAGGTAGAAAGTAGATTATCTTAACTGTTGATTTGAAGTCTATGTAAATGAATTAACAAATTATAACGGGGCGGAGATACCCCGCCCCATTTGTTTCTGATATGTAAGATATGGAAAATGTTTTTTATCTGTTTATATGATTTTATCATTTTCACGAAAAATTTGTCTTATATGTACAGGGTATTTGAAAAGAAGTTAAATATCAAATAGGAGGTTTTCATGAAAAAGAGTGCTTTGTTTCTGATTTTTATTCTGATTTTATCACTTTCGCTTTCAGCAAGTTTGCTTGATATTTACAAAAGCGGGAAACTGAAACTTGTCCCAGATCCAACCTTCGGTAAAGGAACAGAATGGGATATATATTTTCCTCAAGGGATATTGGATATGGCGTTTACGGAGGATGGAAGTTTTTTTGCAACGGGCTTGGGGAATAAAGCATGCCATTGTGTGTATAAATTTGATAAAACCGGAAAGTTTATAAAAAAAATCGGAAGGAAGGGAAGAGGACCTGGGGATCTTTATTATCCGGGAAAATTATCAATACTTGATAATAAATATCTACTTGTAGGAGAGTATGCGACAACGAGGAGGATAAGTGTATTTGATTTGAACGGTAATTTTGTAAAAATTATAAAAACCAAAGAACCGGTTTATGATGTTGTCGCATTAAAGGAAGGAACTTTCGTGTATTTATCAAAAACTACCAATAATTATGATAATTATTTTGTTCTTTTTAAGAATATAAAAACAAAAGGAAGAAAACTTTTGATAAAATTTTCTCACAAACACAGAGATCTAAATGTTGCCGCAATGGAATACTATGGGGATGTTTTTATTAAAAGACTGAAAAACGGAAATCTTTTGGTAGGCTATAATAATTCCAATAATATTAACATATATGATAAGACGGGAAAACTGATTAAAAAATTTAAAATAAAGAGTAAGAGAAGGAAAGTAACAAAAGAGGATAAAAATTCTTTTTATAAAATAATGGAAGAGAATGCCAAAAGATATCCGATATATAAAAGAGTGATAAAAAAAATGTATCATATGGATATTTTACCCGAATATCCTCCTTATTATGAGAATATCAAGATTGATCATGAAGGAAACATACTTGTGTTTAATTTTTATAATTATAATAAGGTGAGAAGGGTAAAGTTTGATGTGTATTCCCATGAGGGTAATTATTTATGCTTTTCTGAGTTTGATATAACCAAACCCTTAAAATCAAGAGATTTTGAAAGAGCACTTTTTTTTGACAAAGGATTCATATACTATCCATTTATAAATGATGAAGATTTTAATTTAAGAAGGATGAAAGCAAAATAATGAGAATTCCGCGGAATAAAATAAAATCAGGAGGAAATGATGAACAAAAAATTAAAGCTAACAAAACTTGCTAAGAACAGTATGAAAAAGCTTGTTGGTGGTTGTGATTCCTATGTAACTCCAAATTGTAGTTGTGCATGCTGGTATGCTGGCGAACCGGGTGGCTCTTCTTGTACCAATAATGGAAAGGCAAATGATGCCCGTGGCTTGCATAGTCCTAAAAAAAGATAACTGAGTTAAAATTAACGGGGCGGAGGTACCCCTCCCCGATTTTTCTGATTTGTAAGGCACGGAAAATGTTTTTTATCTGTTTATATGATTTTATTATTAGCTTGTTTTGTATGGAAAAGCGGAGCCGGTTAAGCTCCCGCCCCTTCTCAGCATGCGGCATCGAGCGTTGTCAAAACTAATGAAAGAAGAAGTTAAATGTAAAAATTGTTTAGGAAACATTTTCTCCGTATATCCGGTTTTAAAAGATGGGGGGAGTTATTGCTGCCTCAATGTGCAATTTCCCACTTCTCAGTTCATACTTCCTACTTCTCACTTCCCACTTCTCACTTCTCACTTCTTCGTTCCCACTTCTTACTTTGTAAGCATTTAATCGGTATTAAAAGTTTGATAAGGAGGTAATAATGTATTTTGTATTTCGGACCGAATCCGGAAACAATTATCTTTACGATAGTTTGATGAAAAAATTCATAATAATTCCGGCTCAGATGTTTTATGTATATGAACTTCTGGAAGATAATGGGTTTGATTTTAAAAGGGTTGAAAAAATGATTGATAATGGAAGTTCAATAAATAAAGAGAATATGAGTAAGAATATAAATAAAGAGGAAGCAAGGTATTATCTGAGGAAAATTGAATTTTTAAAAGAGCACGGCTTATTTTCGGATGAAAGATTTACAAAAAGAACCTTTGATTCAAGACTTACACCGGAAGGTGTTAAAAGAAGCCTTGCAAATACGAAACAGATAACATTCGAGATAACCGAAAAATGCAATCTTAAATGTAAATATTGCGGATACGGGGAATTTTATGATGATTATGATAAAAGGGAAAGACTGGACCTTTCGATAAAAAAAGCCAAAACCTTTTTAAAATATATGCAAAAATTGTGGAATTCTTCTTATAATATTTCTCACGGAAATAATATTTACATAAGCTTTTACGGGGGAGAACCTCTTATGAATTTCGGATTTATAAAAGAAATTGTGGAATTTATTAATAATATGGAAATAAAACATAATAGATTTACATTCTCAATGACAACAAACGGAGTGCTTTTAAACAAATATGAGGATTTTCTTGCGGAAAATGAATTTAATCTTTTGATAAGTCTTGACGGTAATAAAAAAAATAACTCGTACAGAGTTTTTGAGAGCGGAAGAGAATCCTTTGATGTGGTTGTGAAAAATGTAAATGAGCTAAAAGAGAGATATCCCGAGTATTTTAAGGAGAGAGTGAATTTTAACTCTGTTCTTCACAATAGAAACTCGGTTTCCGAAATACATAAGTTTTTCAGAGAAAATTATGATAAAATTCCCTCGATAGG
>JALVQI010000014.1 GCA_027031485.1 Candidatus Aminicenantota bacterium
GGATCTAGGATAGTTTTAGATGGACCTTATGGTCATTTATATGAAATAAGAAAAATAAAATAGCATTGAGCGTTGAGCGTTGAGCACACGATAGCTCTGAGCATTGAGCGTTGAGCATTGAGCTATTTACAAGGAATGTGACTAATAGCTTGTTAGCAATTATCTTTTTTCTTTTATTTGTTTTAATTAAAAAGAAATTTACTGATAACTTTATACAATTTATCTTCAAAATTAGCTCAATGCTCAAGGCTAATAAGTGCTTTGAGCTATCACAAGGAATGTGGTTGATTTTTTGTGATTAATTTTTTTTATTTTGATTTTTTTAATTTGAAAAATTGCAAATCGCAATAAATATCTGTAGGGGCAATTCATGAATTGCCCTTTGCAATCAATAATTTTCTTTATTTAATTTGTTTTTAAATAAAAAAATTTACTAATAGTTGATACAACTAACTTTCAAAATCAGCTCAAAGCTCAATGCTATGGGCTCAGGGCTATTCTATCAGAGCATCGATTGGATCCTTTACATGTTTTTAAATTACTATTCCAACTAGTACCTTTAGGACAGCAATGACCAGAGGAACAATAACCAATACTACAATCATTATCTGTTTTACATGAAGTTGGACAATATGCTACATCACTACTACGACCAAACTGAGGATATAATTTTTCAATTTTAACTTTTAAATTCCCTGGGCAAGTATAATCTTTATATGGTGACCTATCTTTACAACTCCAACAACCATCTACAAAATATTTTCTTAATTTTGTAGGACTTAATTTTTCATCTACCTTAATAAGATTTTTTTCATCATTGTAAATATAACCAGGTCTTGCTAAACAAGAAGAAAGTGTTTCTTTATTATTTTGAACTGTTATCCATTTCTTTTGATTAAAATCCCATTCCTTTCTAAAACTATCTGCATCCATATGACCACAACTATCTTCACAGATATTCTTTTCAATATCCCATCCTGGTATAATATAATCAGAAGGACAATCTCCTGCTCTATTATATACATTATAAATATATTTTTTACATATTTTACTAAATCTTAATTTTGGATTTTTAGTAAAAAATGGGTCATTATCAGAATACTCACTTGTAGCATCAACACAACTTAAACCTTCACAGCAATCACTATTTTTACTACAAGGTAAATCTTCTTTAATACAATTATCATTATCTACTTCTCCTGATGATTTACAAACTCCATTTACACATGTTTGTCCAGAAGCACAAGAATTACCACATGAACCACAATTATTTTTATCTGTATTTATATTAGTCTCACAATTATTATTGTTACTATCACAACTACGTAGAGGGGGTTATTATAATTTTCAAAAACTTATGATAAAATATTCTATGAATACAACTGAGTTTTCAATTTTCCCGAAGTATACATATTATGATATTTACGGATACTTATTTTCAGGAACTTACTTTCTTCTTTTTTTGCGTATTATGTTTTATATCCTAAAAAATCTCCTCAGACCTTTATATCCACTTTTCTAAAATCAATTAAAGGTTTTAATTTACTTTCTTTTCTGTTTCTTCTTTTTCTAATTTATTTTATAGGTCAGTTTTTATTAACTCTTTCCAGCTTTATAATTGATGAATCTTATAATAATAAGTGGTCTGAAATAGAAAAGTATTTACCGAAAGAGGTTCGCGAAATTATCAAAAGTAGATTCTTTAAGCTTTATCATATACATATTCATAATATTATTGAAAGCCAAAATGAAAATGGGGGAAATAATAAAAAAGAAAATGATAACTTTGAAAAGATAACAAGATTTATAATTTCATATGTTGATCAAAGGCAACCCTCAACATATTCAACAGCTTTTGTTTTTTTATCTTTTAATGAGATGGCTTTGTCTGTTGCGATAACATCTTTTTTCTATGCAATACTCTTTCTTATTTTAGGTCCTTATAAATATATTGTTATCTATCTTTCCTATTTAATAATTTTTGGAGTTTTCATATATAAATTTGAAAGGTTCCACAGGCTTTTTTGGCAGCAGATAATCAGTGGTTTTCTCTTAAGAGAAGAATCTTTGAGAGAAAAACAATAATCTTTGATAAAATAATCTAAGATTAAAACTAATCTCTCCTCTTTGAAAAAAGACATTAAAATTGCCACATACCTACTCTACTGTTTTTTAACTGAAAATGCCAATAAAAAACTTATGCCGAGAATATACTATTTTGTTTCATCTTCTCTTTTTTATTTTCCTAACCGTTTTTAGGTAAAGAGTCAAAAACAAAGGTCTTCTAATTCTTTATTTAGATGACAGTGCATAAATTGCAAAGGAGGCAAGCCAGTG
>JALVQI010000015.1 GCA_027031485.1 Candidatus Aminicenantota bacterium
AAAGAGATTCAGACTAAAATTTTTGAATCAATAGAAAAATTACCTGAGGAAGGAGATATAAAAAAGATGAAAGGTAAAAAGATAAAAAATCTTTATAGATTAAGAGTCGGAAAATCCAGGATAATTTTAAATTAGATAAAGAGATTATTAGAGTGATAGATATAAACATAAGAGGGGATATATATTAACTAAGATAAAAAGTTGAAGTGTTAAGATTCTTATTTTAACAAAAATGAAAACTTGCCGAATATAAAAAAAATGCTATAATAATATTGGAGGGAAAAAATGGAAAAATTACATTTACCTATAATTATTGAACTTGATGAAGATGGATATTATATAGTTAGTTGCCCATTGTTTAAAGGGTGTCATTCATATGGAGAAACTATTGATGAAGCGATGGAGAATATAAAAGAGGTTATTGCTATGTGCCTCGAAGAAGTGGATCATGAATCTTTGAATAAATTTGTCGGTTTCAGAGAAATAGAGTTAACACCAAATGTCCAAGCTTCCGGTAATCAAAGGTAAAGATTTTGTAAAATTTTTACAATCCATAGGTTTTAATATTATAAGAACAAGAGGATCGCATGTAAGATTAAAGGCTGAGGATGGACGAGTAACAACTGTTCCTATTCATAGTAATAAAAACCTTCCGAAGGGTCTTTTAAGAAAAATAATAAGAGAAGATTTAGAGTTAAGTTTGGAAGAGTTTATACGAATATTTGATAAATATAAAAAGAGATAAAAAAAGCTTACCAGCCCACTAACTCTCCGCTGCTGGCAAAACCCATGGTGTATCGGGGGTAAACCAACACCAAGAATATACATTATTAAAATAAGAAAAAAGGGAGAATTTGATGAGGTCTTTGTTGTATGAGATAATTATATCCTGAAAAGAGATTAAAGGGAGAGGAAAAATGTGGTTTGAAGATTTGATGGGATTTAAGGAAGAGAATCCGGAGCAGGTAAGAAACAATATAATCATTGAAGGACAAAAGATGATTTCTAAGATCAATGGTGAAACCTATCAATACGGACATCTTGAAATCCTATCTTTGGAGGATTTAAAAAGAAAGGCTCCGGATATTGAATCCTTTGATGAAAAACTCTCTCTTTCTGATATTGTGGAGGATGTTAGGAATTTACATAAAAAGGTAGAGAATAGGGGAGCACTTTTTCAAGTGGCCTCTCAATTTAATTTGTTGGAGATGACTGGTCCTGAGATTACTCCTGAGATGGGAGTAGGAATTTATGAGTATGATTTTACACAGGGACCTGCATGTGCGATCGCCTGCGGTGCAGGTACCATATATAGAAACTATTTTGTGAAAATAGGTAATCAGTTGGGACAAACAAAGGATAATCAGATAAATTGTTTGGAAGACTTGAGCAAGGAGATGAAAAATGAGGAATTATCCCTTTGGCGGTTCCAAAACGGATATGTGTTTTCTGATATTGAAGGATTGAGGGCAATTTCTGAATTTATAAATAATTTAAAAACCGAAGAATACGAAAGATTAAAGGGAAAATTAAAAATCGGTATTCAGTGGGATACTGAGGTGACGATAGCGGATAAGAAACAGATTGTATCTCAAGCCTATTGTTCCGCATTACCTGTTGCATACTCTGAAGTGGATTCTGAATATTGGGAAGATTTTGCAAGATTCATATTGGAAGCAAGCTATGAAGCCACCTTTTATGCCGGATTGATAAATTATGCGAAAAGAGGCAACAAAAAATTGTATTTAACTTTACTCGGAGGAGGAGCTTTTGGTAATAATATTGAATGGATATCAGATACAATAAAAAAAGCTGTTATAAAATTTAAAAACACTCCTCTGGATGTGAAAATAGTTAGCTATAGAAACACGAATCCTAAAATAAGAGAATTAATCGCTCAACTGAATGAGATTTTTTGAATTAGGTTTTTTTAAAAGAATCCGGAGAATATTTATTACTATCCCATTTACATTTTTGAAAAAAGAAAAGAGGTATGATAAAAGAAGTTTGTTTATAGTTTGCTAAAATAACACTCAAGAGCAGCTCAAGTTCAATGTTATTATGGGGAATTCCCCCTACGGTTAATTATATTTAATTTAAAAAATTAACAGTAATTAATTAAATACTAACAATTTCAATTTACAATTAACAATTCACAATTTAGTTCATGGCTCAACGCTCAAAGCTCAATGCTCAATGCTATCTTGCCATATCTTAAAAAAATGCTATAATAATATTGGAGGGAAAAAAATGAAAGAAACAAAGAAATTTTCTGATCTTGTGGAAGAAATTAAATTATTGGACAAAGAGGAGAAAGAGGAGCTT
>JALVQI010000016.1 GCA_027031485.1 Candidatus Aminicenantota bacterium
TAAAAATTCCGGAAAATTCAAAAATCCTGGATTTGAAGGGTAAATTTGCAGTTCCCGGGCTTATTGATGGTTTTGCGGCAATAAACAATCAAAATTATGCAAATGCCTATCTTTACAGTGGAATAACGTCAATAATAGCAGTGGGAGGGGGAAGAAGAGGAATACTCTATGATAAAGCCAATCCATCCCCTACACTCTATAAATTGGAAGGGCTGGGAGACGAAAAGATAACGAACAAAAAGATTGTAGAAACCCTCTTTAAATTTAAAAGTGAAGATTATAAAGTTGCACTCTTAATGTATAAGCTCTCTCCGGAGCAGTTAAAATTTGCCGTTAAAAAAGCTCATAGTCTGGGGCTTTCAACAATAAGGGAGTTAGGCTTTACCGATTATCTTAAAGCAATAGATTATGGGGTTGATGCATTTGTTCATACAACAAGATATTCTCTTTTTTTAGCTGATGAAAAAATGAGGGAGAGTGTGGCTAAAGAGCCTTTTAGCGATGACCTTAATAGTCCCAAGTGGAAATATTATAAATGGCTTTCAAAACTTAATTTGAAAGATAAAAACATAATGGAAAAAATTAAAAAATTCGGGGCTAAACACCCTATTTTAATTCCTACCTTCGGTCTCTTATACCTTGACATTCCGGGGCATAAAAATCCATGGAAAGAAAGGATAAGCTTAATTTTAAATCCGAAAGATATTAACAATCCGGCGGATAAAAAGACAGGAAAACATAATTATGATAAGGAACATCAAAAAGCTTACACTGATATTGCTTTAAAGGAGTATGAGCTTGAAAAAGCCTATTATAAAGCAGGGGCTCACTATCTTTCAGGAAGCGGGACAGATGTCTGGGGAAGCATGCCGGGAATTTTTCTTCACTATGAGCTTCAATCACTGAAAAAAATAGGACTATCTAATTGTGAGGTAATATCAGCGGCAACATCAAACTTTTCGGATGTTTTCAGATGGAAAACAGGAAAACTTAAAGAAGGTTTTGCAGCCGATATCTTAATCTTAAACAAAAATCCATTAAATAACCTTAGTAATTTAAAGGATATTTTTCTTTTGATTCATAATGGGAAAATTATAGATAGAGAAAAGCTTCTGAAGGAGGGAGAATGAAAAAGTTTTTTTATCCGGTTTTATCTGTTTTCTTACTTTTTAGTTTTTCTTTTTCATACAATGGAGAAATTGTGAAAAAGAGAGAAGTGAATTTGAAGCGGATAGCTTTTTCAATAAAAAAGAGGAGAAAGGTAAATGCAAATCTTGGTTTTATAAAAAAGGTAAATGTGTATGCGATAACATATTTGAGTGATGGTTTGAAAGTTAAAGGGTTCCTTTCAATTCCGAAAGAGGATGGACTCTTTCCTGTGGTTATATATAACAGAGGGGGAAATAAAAATTTCGGAGCCATAACTCCCTACAAAGTCTTAAATATAATAGCAAGGATTTCAAGCTGGGGATATGTTGTTGTCGCAAGTCAATACAGGGGAAATATGGGAGGAGAAGGAAAAGAGGAGTTCGGCGGAAAAGATGTTAATGATATTTTAAACCTTATTCCTCTTGTAAAGGGAATAAAAAAGGCTGATAGTTCAAAGATAGGTATTTTCGGGTGGAGCAGAGGTGGTATGATGACATATCTCGTTCTCAAAAAGACAAATATAATCAAAGCTGCCGTTGTGGGAGGAGGCTTATCCGACCTTTTTATGATGATGGAAAGCAGGCCTGAAATGGAAGATGTTTATAAAGAGAATATTCCCGGCTACAATAAAAAAACAAGAGAAGAGCTTTTGAAGGAGAGATCCGCAGTATACTGGGCTGATAAAATTTCAAAGACAACTCCCATTTTAATGCTTCATGGAACAGCTGACTGGAGAGTTATTCCACAGATGAGCTTAAAACTTGCCAATGAATTTTTAAGAGTAAAGCAGCCCTTTAGATTAATTATGTTTGAAGGAGGAGACCATGCTCTTTCAGAATTCGGCAAAGAGGTGTTTTACAATACAAAACTCTGGTTTAAAAGATTTTTAAAGGATAATGAACCTTTACCGAATCTGACTCCCCATGGAGATTGATTAAGGTCGTATGCTCAGTACAACTTTAAAAACAAATTTATCATACTGCGAGATGAATCTTTCGGCAGGATCCCAGCTTTTACCCCAATTTTTATTGAGAGTGAAATAGAGTTTATTTCCGGGAGATATTCTCCAGCTAAAACGGATATTTGCTCCTAAGTTTTTTGATACATTGTCATACTGAAAATAGTTTAAGAGTGCTATATCGGGAGAGAAAAAGATATCAGCCTTAGCTCTGTAAACAATTCCTTTAAAATTTCCCTCCTTTAAATTAGTGTTAACATAATCAAGAAAAAGGCTTAAATTTAAAGTACCATCAATCCTGTAATGCAAACTTGTAACCACAACATCTATTTTTCCTGTGTAGTATTTGCCGGTTTTGCATGCAAATTTAAGATAGAGTTTTTTATAGGGAGCTGTATCATACTCAAATCTATAGTGAACAAAATGATACTTAGCAGAGGGGATTGTAATATCCTCAGTCATATTAAAATCAGAAAAAAGATGATCAACATAGTTTTCTATACTGAACATGAACTTTTCTCCACCTTTGAAATTAATATTCAAGGGAGTAATTGTTGTAGTCCATGATTCAATTTGGCCATCAAGCATAAAGTAAAAAACAGTATTAAATGTGAAGAAAAGCTGTCTTGCGTATTTTCCAGCAATCCCCTTTTGAGGTCGGGGCTTATAATTAAATGTATAAGAAAGAAATTTCCTCTGTTCTCTTAACATAAAAGCCAGGCCTGGAGAAAAACCTTCTCCTAAATAGAGGTAGGTAAATTGTGAGGCTATAAGATCATTGGGATAATCAATTTTAAGACCATAGGATTTGTGATCTCCTTCAAGTTTATTCCAGTTATAGAGCCACCAGAGTCCCATTTCTAAATTTTTGTTTTTTAAAAATTTTGATGTTGAATAAACAAAATCAAAACCTAAAAGACGGTTTAAATCCGTGGAATTCGGGTCACCATCCGTAAATATAATTCCAATTTTGCTCTGTTCAAAAATATTCTGATATACTCTTCCAGCAATAAAATTTTTGGAGGGATTATCCTCAAAATCCCTTGTTTTCACATCAAGCACTGCAATATTCGTATCTTTTATCCTTCCAAAAAGCTTTGTTCCGAAAAGCACGGGAATTTGCTTTCCCTCCGATAGCCCAATTTTTCTACTAAAAAATGGAATTAAGGTTGGACCTATGGTTGATCCGAACTTAAAGATATCAGAACCTTCTAAAAAAAATCCCCTTTTTTCAGGAAAAAAGAGGGGAAATCTGCTCACATTTATTCTTCTGTCATCTACTTCTGTTTCTGCAAAATCTGTATTATAGCTGAAGACACCCACAAGATTTGGGGTGAAATTTTTATACAGATCAAATCCGCCTGTGTATCCATATTCCCTTTCAGGATTAATCGATAAATCTCTTTCAGTATCAAGACTGATATAAGGTTTTATTGTCAGGCCTTTTCCCTGCTTAATATCTTTTATACCTTCCATATTTGCTGCAATCGCCGGATTGTAAAACAAAAGATCATGGCTAAACCCTGATAATCTTATAATCTCCCACTTTCTTGCAATTACCCTCTCCACATTTATTCCCCAGCTGTGAAGCTTTGGATTGAAAAGTAGTGTTTTAAAGGGAATCTTTATCTCTGCACTCCATCCATTTTTAAGAATCTTTGCTTTTCCCTCCCATATTCCATCCCAATTTAATGAATAGGATTTATCATTGGCCAACCCATCGCTTCTTGCACCTTTTGGATTTATAAAGAAGACATAGGCAGTTCTTTTATTTTTAAATGGGTCAATTAATATTTTGATGAGATCTTCATTTACATTAACATCTCCTTTCTCAGGTGGGTGTTCATTGGTTTTATCATCAAATTCCATAGTGTTAGCAATAATTCTGCCGGGTTCGGAATCATAGCACATTATTCCAAAGTAAATATTTTTATCACCATAGACAATCTTTAATTCTGTCTTTTCGGAAGGTTCTGAATTGGCTTTCGGCTCAACCATCCTGAATTTTGTGTAAGAGAGAGCTTTCTGCCATGCCATATCATCAAGTTTACCATCAATACGGGGAGGATTTTCTATTCTTACAGCTTTTATTTCCACAGCTTTTTCCCCATGGAGTGGAATTAAAATAATCACACTCAAGAATAGTAAAAAAAATCTTTTCTTCATTTTTTTACTTAATTACCTGCTTTTAGTAATAACGGAACTCTTAATTTTTTATTTAAATTTTCGACCTTGTAAAAATCATTTTTATTGGGTGAAAAGAAGAATGGAAAGATGACACCTCTGTCAAAAAAAGTGCTTCCCCTTTTTGTCAAAACATCAGGCCTTGTTCCCTTGTAGGCAAAAGGAATTATCCATGTCCTTGTAAAATATGTCAACGGAACAGAAGATTCAATATGAGAGTAAAGTATAAATTGGGGCCTGTATACAGGCCTGATACCAGAGTACTTGTTGAAGGCTGCTATTTTATACCATACAGTTGAAATTCCATATCCCTTGGGTTTGTTTACCATTGCAATCCAGGGAAGTTCCGCATCAATAAAGGAGGCAGCACTATCCAGAAGGCCTGCTCTCTGAAGGGTTGGGATAATATTTATATTTCCATTTCTCGATTTCCAGACATAGTGAGTTACAAGGTTAGAATCCAATAATATCTCTGATGTTCTTAACTGAGATAAAGCACAATCATGCTTTACCTCTGTTACAGTACTGATTCCTATATAGGGAGCGTCTGAATAAAAATCATAGGTCACATATGCATAAACTTGCTCATTTAATCTACCGTACCTTGTTATTTTGAAGAGCATTTTTCCCTTTGTTATGATTTTTGTAAAATCCGGAGGATTCCATCTATATGTTTGCGACCAGACTTCATCTTCAGCAAGGACTCCCGGATTATATTGAAGTGCTCTTCCTATGCTTTCCTTAAACATAATATTTTTTTCTTTACCTTTAAGAAAAATCTTTTTTATCTGTCCGGATCTTTTATCAAGATAGGCTGTGTAAAATCTGTTTGAAATAATAAAACCCTGTCTCTCCAATTTTTTTATTTTAAGTGGTGTTGAGATTTCGGGTTTTTCGGATTTCGGGATAGAGCCATATGTTATAATGTAGGGAACCTTCTGATGAGCTTTTACATTGGCATAAAAGAATATTTTTGCATTTATTGCCGGAGTGTGAAGATACCAGCTCCCATACCCTCTGACATATTTTGGGGGATTTACTGATTTTAGATCAAATATCTGAAAGGGAATTTCCTCCAATTCCCCATTTTCTCCAATTCTGAAAATTCTAACTTCCTTTTTCAGTTCACTTTCATCGTGTGGAGCAAGAAGTTCAGAAGGAATAACACTTAAAGAGACAGTAAAAGGCTCCTTTACTCTGTCAAGCCCTGCCTCCTCAGAAAGTGAAAAAGATTCATAATCAACTGTCCAATCTGGCATCCCTCCCTTTGCGGGAGTTAATCCCGTGAAAACTCTCTTCTCCTCTGCTTTTCTACCATTCTTAGTCCTATATTTCACAGAAACTTCAACTTTTACTTTCTCTCTATTGTGCCATAAAGATCTAATGAGAATAACTATATTCCTTAAATCCTTTCCCTCTTTTACAAGAGATTTTTTTCTCCTGTGAGTATAAACCTGAGCTTCTCCGTTAACAAAGATATAGTATGCTCCGCTTGTGAACTCTCTTCCGTTTATTTTTATTGTATCAACATAAGCATTATAAGCACCTTTAAGATCTCCAAAAGGTATGGCAATCTCATAAACAGGTCTTTCTCCTGTCGGAGAGAAAAAAGAAAGTTTTTTAAGGGTTTTTGGATTAAATCTTATATTATCAGGTTGAAAGAGGTTTCCCACAAAAACACCCTTTTGTGTTCTATCTATGACTTTTAAAGGACCGGAAGACAGGGTGACAATAAAAGCAAGAATATAAAAGCCTGTTAGAATCTTTTTCATTTTTTACCTCCTTGAAGATAAACCAATGGATATGCTTCGGAACCATCCTGAGGAGGATAGAACAGCTCAGCTTTCAAAGGATTTCTTAAAAGCCTGTCTGTTTTCTCTATCTTTTCTTTTGCCTCCTCAAGATTATTGTACTTTATAATCAAAAGAGCATATTTAGTTGTAAAAATATCTCCCTTTCTTAAAAAAATGGATTTTTTAGAGAGAGGATATCCCACTCCTCTCATTTGAGCTATCTTTTGATTTTTTAAAATTATGTAATTAAAGAATTTATATGTTCCTTCACTTTTTAAGTCGCAGGAAAAGCTTTTTGTGTCCAATAAAATTTTTGCAATCATTACTTTCTCTTTTCTGTTAACGAAAGCCACCCATCTTGAATTTTCATCAAGAGAAAGAATTATACCTCCTATCTCTCTTTTTTCAGTCAAATCAATTGATTGAATCTTTCCGGGAATATTTCTCCAGAGTAGTTCATCAAAACCACTGAGATTCAAACCAAAATAATCGATTGGAATATAATTAACAAATCCATCCTCTTTAATAGTTCTATTTTCTTCCTCAATTATATAGGGCTTTTCGTAAAAGAATTTACAGGTTGAGCTATAAGTTTCTGATTTATCCTTAAATTTCAGTAAACCTGTGTTATATATCTTCTCACTTTTGAAAAACGGATTTTCAACTCCGCTGAAACTCTCCCTGTTTCTTATTTCAAATTTTGTCCCATTCTTTAGGATGATTTTATTTAAAGTACCATCCTCTGAAAACACACAATTAAAGTTTTTCGTTTTTATAGCTTTTTTACTGATTTGAAAATCAATAATTTCTTCATTTTTATTAAAAACTCCCTTCCCATAATAAAGAACAAATACTCTTTTTTCAAAAGCTTCAATGTTCACCGGAAATACTATTTTTAAATCGGAATATTCTGAATTATTATTTTTTTCAAAACTAACAACTTTAAAGGGAATCTGTACAAACTTACCATTTTCATAGTCACGCCCAAAGCGATAGTAGGTAACAAGTCTTAAATTTGAAGGTGAGACAAGCTCTTTCTTTTTTAATGATAAGGAAATTTCAACAGGCTCTTTTACTCTTTTTATTCCTGCCTTTTCAGATACGATTATTGAAACATATTTATAGTTCTTTTTAGCAAAATTAGTTCCCCACGGAGCTTTATTTGATCTTAGGGTTAGTATTTGAGTTTTGCCATCTTTAGTAATTCCTATAACCTTCAGAAGAAGTCTTTCACCCTTTTTCCATGTTAATGGAATATCCATCATAAAACCATTGTCACTGTCTATTTTGTTATTGTAAACTTCAGTATTCCTTATTCCTTCTAATTTCCCATAAGATGTGAAAGACAAAAAATAATAAAGTGAATCCATTAACCTGTAATTCTTCACATGCCTTCCGTTCACTATCACTTTTTCTATTTTAAATGGTTTGTACTGTTTCGGGAAAAAGGTTGCTCTTATATGAAAGTAAGGAAAAACAGATATGGGCCTTCCGAAAGGAATAAAACCTCTGTAAAACAGGGTTCCCTGAGCTCTTCTTGAAGGAGTTTTTTGAGAAACTTTAAGAGATATCTTTTCCCCTAAAATAGTTTTTCCGACAACTTCAATATCAGCTTTTTCATAAGGTCTCCAATTTGAGTAAAAAATTACGGACAGGGGGACATTCCCGAAAGCTTTTTTCAAAAGATTATGCTGTCCATTATTCAAAACTCTGTATTTTTTAATCTCTTTTCCATTAAAGAAAACATTATTAACAACAAAAGGTTTAAACTGGTCTTCTCTGAACTTTGCCTCAATATCATAGAAAAAAAATGAGGTATGTTTGAAATCGTAAAATTTAATCTCTTTCTTTTTTTTCATTCTTTTAATTTTATGGTAACAGGGAAGAGGGTATTGATTATAAGCAGTTTTACTCTCTCCGTAATTTTCGGGATAAACAAGGATACTTATTAAGCCTAAAAAAGATAGAAAGATGGCAAAGACTTTTGCTTTTCTCAAGAACATAGAGCTACCTCCTTAAGTTTAAGAAAACAATTATATCAAATAAATTCGGGGAAAATAAGCCTATCCTTTGCCTATAAAATTATCTTAATTAAATTATCTTATCCTCTCCACATCAATAACTTCTTTGATTTTTCCGATGGATTTTATAATTTTTCTCAATTGGAATATGTCGTTTACATAAAAGTCTATGATTATAACGGCATTGCCGGTATTATCTGATTTTGAATTTAACTTCAAAATATTTATTTTTTCATTATGGAATACACTCGAAATTTTGAATAAAACTCCGAAAACATCAGCGGAAATTATTTTTACTTTTACTATGAACTTTTCATTATAATCCTTATCCCAATCGACTTCTATTATCCTTGAGGGATGAAGAATCTCATTTTTCAGAAGCCTGCAACTTTGTGAATGAACTCTGATAACATTTTCTTTTGTAAGATATCCTATTATAGGCTCTCCCTTTATGGGGTTACAGCATCCGCCTAAAAAGACCAGCTTGTTGTCCGGGTATATTTTTATTCTTTTGTTACTGTTTTCAGCCTTTTTTAAGCTTCCAAGAACCGGAAAGCTGAAACCCTTTTTCTTCTTTTTTTTCTCCGGGAAAAGATCATAAAAAAATTGTTCATTTATTTTTATAGCCCCTGTTGAAACTTTTCGATAAAAGTCTTCAATATCGGTGATCCCCCTATTTTTTAAAAACTCTGATCCTTTAAGCCTTTTGGTAAAATCCTCCGGGCCTATATCTGTTTTTTTTAAAAATATTTCAATAAGCTTCTTTCCTATCTCAACTCTTTCTTCATCTTTTATTTTGTTCAAATAATCTCTGATATGAACTCTTGCCTTATGACTTTTTACAAAATGAAGCCACTCCTTTTTGGGATGTGCTTCGGGATCGGACTCTATTTTTACATAATCCCAATCTTTTAAAACTCTGTTAGCATTCACAATAGAATTATTCACAAGAGCCCTTTTAAAGTGATGTCCTAATTTACTGTGTATTAGATAGGCAAAGTCAAGAACGGTAAAATCCTTGGGTATTGTTATGAAATCTCCCTTCGGAGTAATAACCGTAATAAACTCCTGTTTGAGTTCATCTTTTAACTTATTGACAACCTCCTTTGTGGGGCCCGATTCAATTGCATCTCTCAAATAAAGAATTAATCTTTTAATGTTTTCATCATCCACCTTACCATCTTTATAATAGTAGTGAGCTGCAATTCCTTTTTCCGCTATACTATCCATTTCCTTTGACCTGATCTGGATTTCGATGGATCTTCCCTGTTCTATAACCGTCAGGTGAATTGCTCTGTAATTATTTGGTTTTGGGTTGGATATAAAATCTCTATACCTTGTGGGAATATGAACCCAATACTTTTTTATTATGGCGGCAACTTCCGAGCATTCTTTTTCGGTTTCCGTAATAACCCTTAATGCTAAAAGATCAAAGATTTCATCTATCGTAACACCTTTATCCTTAATCTTTTTATATATACTGTAGGGCTTTTTTATCCTGCTTTTTATTTCTACTTTCATCCCATTTTTTGTTAAGATCTTTTTGACCTTTTCTTCCATCTCTTTTAGCTGTTCTTCCAGAACCTCCTTTCTTTTTAAGAGCTTTTCCTCTATCCTGTTATACTCTTCGGGATATAGATACCTGAATGACAAATCCTCAAGTTCTGACTTAATTTTACCCATCCCCAATCTATGGGCAAGGGGAGCGTAAATTTCAAGGGTTTCTCTTGCAATTCTTTTTCTTTTTTCTTCTGAAGGAATGTAAAAAAGAGTCCTCATATTGTGTAGTCTATCTGCCATCTTAACAAGTATTACTCTCGGATCTCTGACCATTCCGAATATCATATTTCTATAATATTCTCTTTCTCTGTCCTCCTTTGAAATCTCCTTTTTAAACTTACTTATCTTGGTAACACCCAATACAATTTTAAGAACAGTTTCCCCGAACAGCTCCTTTATCTCCTCCTGAACTTTTATAAGCTCATCGGGGGAATGAGCCGTATCCTCAACAACATCGTGCAGAATGGCTGCCACTATAGTTTCGCTATCAAGGTCCATTTCTGAAAGTATTCCTGCAACCGCTACAGGGTGGGAAAAATAGGGTTCACCCGAATGACGGGTCTGGCCTTTATGTCTCTTCGCTCCATAAACAAAAGCTTTTTTTATAAGCTCTACATCTTCATCTGAAAAGGGTGTGGGATGTACATTTACAATATCATAGTATCTAAATCTTTTCTGTGTCATTGTTTTAAATATAGGCTATTAAACCAATTTGTCAACGGAGATTTTTATTAATTTTCCCTCCTTTAGTTTATAAACTTCTCCGAAATCCCTGGCAATTTCATAACTGTGGGTTACAAGAACAGCTGTAATGCTTTCTTCTTTAATTCTTTCTTTTATAAAAGACATCGTTTCTCTAGCACTTTTCCAGTCAAGATTTCCGGTAGGCTCATCAAGAAGAAGTAGCCTTGGTTTTTTTATGAGTGCCCTTGCAATGGCAACTCTCTGCTGCTCTCCGCCTGAAAGTTGGTAGGGCCTGTGTTCTTTTCGATCATACAAACCGAACTTTTTTAACATTTTCTCTGCCTTTTTGAAGCTCTCTCTTCTGTTTTCTCCTCCGATAATTAAAGGGATGGCAATATTTTCAAGAGCCGTAAATTCATTCAAAAGATTAAAAAACTGAAAAATCATTCCGATATTCTTATTTCTGTAAAAGGCTCTCTCTTTTAATGAAAGAGTGAATATGTTTTCTCCGTTAAACAAAACCTCTCCGGATTTCGGTTTATCAAGACCTGCAATTATATTTAATAATGTTGTTTTACCTGAGCCTGAAGCTCCCATTACCACAACAGAGCTTTTTTCTCTAATCCTTAGATTTACTCCATCCAGAACAACAAGCTCCCCGTCCGGAGAAGAGTATGTTTTCTTTAGCTCTTTTACCTCTATCATTCTTCTCTCAATGCTTCGGCAGGCTCAATTTCAGCGGCTTTTTTAGAAGGATAAATTGTTGTTAAAAAAGTTATAAGCAGGGATGCCACTACTATTATTAATATGTCATCAAGCTGAGGTCTGAAAGTGATAAACCCCACATGATATATCTCTTCGGGTACTCTTATCAATTTGAATGTATTTGATATGAAAACAATAAACAGACCGAGGATTAGCCCTGAAAATGTGCCGAGTATTCCGATTATGCTTCCCTGATAGAAAAATATATTTCTTATATTATCAGGTGTTGCGCCAAGAGATGATAATATCCCTATATCCTTTACCTTTTCAATAACAAGAAGAATCAAAGTTGCAATAATATTAAGAGCAGCTACGAATACTATAAGAGCAATAGTAAAAAACATAACCGTTTTTTCAAGTTTTAAAGCGGAAAAGAGAGGTTTGTTTAACTCCTGCCATGTTACAATATAAAAAGCGGGTCCTAAAATTTTTTCTATCCTCTTTTTTAAATTTTCAGCTTCAAATATTTTTTCTATTTTAACCCCAATATAATTTACAGAATCGCCGCTTTTTAAAATCTTTTGTAATTTCTTTAGCTCGATAAGAATTGAAACAGAGTCAAACTCATAAAGACCTGTTTTTATAATTCCTCCCACCTTTAGATATTTTGATTTTGGAAGAGCTCCGAAAGGTGATAGATTAAAAGACGGGAAAAAGACCCTTATTCTGTCATCTACCCCCACACCTAACTTATCTGCTATTTCTTTGCCGATGTATACACTGTTTTCATCTTTACCAATTTTCCCCTCTTCAATAAATTTTGACCATTCTTTCCCTATTAATTCTTCAGGAATTCCCTTAATAATTCCACCAGTTGTTTCTGCCCCATACTTTAAAAGAACATTTGTGTAAAGAACGGGAGTTTCGCTTTTAATCCCTTTTAATTTACCTATTTCTTTAACAATGCTTTTGTAATTTCTTATATTTTTTGAAAAACTTTTTAATATCATTATATGATAGCTTGTCTGAAAAAGTTTATCCCTGACATCTTTTTGAAAACCATTGATCAAAGAGAGAGCCACAATAAGAGCTGTTACACCGATGGTTATCCCCAAAACAGAAACGAAAGTGATAAAAGAGACAAATCTCTGCTTTTTTCTGGAAAAAAGATATCTTGAAGCTATATATATTTCAAATTTCATTTCACACCAAATCTTAACTATATCTACCACAAAAAGTATTTTTTAGCAAGTGAAAATTTTATATCCCTATTGCTTAAAGTTTTTTAAAATATTATATAAACTGTAAATTGAGAAGGGTTTTGATAGTAAGATTGAATCATACCTCTTTTTGACATTTTCCCCTAAATCTTTGTTTTCAATGCTCTCAATAAACACAATTTTTTTTACATGTTTTTCTACGAAGGCTAAAAGCTTAAAAAAATCTTTCTCCTCCTGTCCGGTAATATCAAAATCAATAAAAAAGAATTCAGGGTTTTCCTTCTTCACTACCTCTTTTGTATCTTCAAAGGTTGTGGTAATGTATGTTTCAAAACCAAGAAATTCAAGCAAGTTTTCCAGAGACTCTAAAAAAACTCCGCCTTCGGATAATATGAGTACTTTACCGCTCAGACTTGTCTCTAACTCTGATGGTAAGATACTCTCTTCTTTCCTCTTTATTTCTACCTTTTTTCCTTCGTAAAGAGGAAGATATATAAAAAAAGTTGTCCCCTTTCCCCGGATGGAATTAACTTTAACAAATCCTCCATGGGCATTGACAATTTTTTTTGTTATATATAGCCCTATACCGCTCCCTTTAACCTTATCCTTTTCTTTTGTTGAAAAAAACGGATCAAATATTTTTTCCAGATTTTTCTTTTCTATGCCTTCACCATTGTCTTTTACTGATACCACTACAAATTTTTTATTCTGAACATCAAATTTCTTTGCATCACCGGAACCAATACTTTCCACACCTATTTTAATCCAGATCTTTCCGGATTCTTTTTCTGCAAGAGCATCCCTTGCATTTGTTATCAAATTTAAAAAGACCTGAGAAAGCTGATTAAAATTCCCATTAACAAAGAATTCTCCTTCATCTTCCCTTAATATTTCTATATTAGAAGGTAGGGAAGGATTCACAATTAAAAGCGCGTCATCGATAACTTTGTTGATTATATCTATCTCAAAAACATCTCTTTTCTCTCTTGAAAAATTAAGGGTTTGGAAAACAAGTTTATGAGCTTTATTCAGAATCCCTTTTATTTTGGCAATATATTCATCTTTTTTCTCTTTGGAGGAACTTATTTCAAGCAATTCAAAATATCCTGACATCCCGGAAAGTATATTGTTCATATCGTGGGCAATACCTCCGACTAAATCACCCAACAATTCCTTTTTTTGAACCTGCTCCGCTCTCTTTCTAAAAAGATATTTCTCTGTTACATTTTTCATGAAATTTATTATTAATTTCTTCTCTTTTGATAATTCAACTTTCCTCTGCTCTAATTGATAATAATTTCCATTAAAGTCATGTAATTTTTTTTCGAAATCTTCTTCATCAATTTTTCCGCTTCTTAAAATGCAATGATAACAGGGCTTGTTTTCCCCATATATGATCTCATAGCATTTTTTCCCCTCCGTATCTCTGCCGAAGGCTTTTTCAAATCCTTTGTTTTTGTATACGATTTCAAAAGTGGAAGGATCAATTATGTAAAGAGGATCATCTAATTTTTCGTACACAGAGAGCAAAGAGGAAAGTCTTCTATTCCATTCTTCCTTATAATACTTAATAGTGAAATATAGATTTAACAATTTCAGAGTTTCATCAATTTGAATCTGTTCCCTTTCTGTATATCTGATATCCTGAGAATAATTAACAAATAGTATGAACTTAAAAATCTCAGAACCATAATAAACGGGAAAAGCCATTATTCCCTTAATTCCCCTCTTTCTCATAAAAGCTAACACTCTACTATCCAAAGAATCTTCATTGTAAAAAATAAGCCTGTTCTCCATAAGAGCTCTTTTTAAAATCGGGAAATTCAGAAAATTTATTTTTCCTTTCAAAGAAGAGTCCTCCTTTGAATCAGACTTCTTACTAACTTCTATTTTTCTCTCATTCTCAAAAGTTTTTCCATCTTGAGTCCTATAGAGATAAACATATTCAAAATTAAGAAGACCGGCAATATTTGATAATACCCTTGTTAGGGTTCTCTGTCCTCTTGCAAGGGAAACTATTTCCGAAACAATAGCGATTAGGATTTTCTTCAAACTTAGTTCTTCTTTTAAAGAAATCTCACGGGATATATCCTCGATGAAAAATATGTTTTTTTTATCTCCTGTTCTTGCTTTTGCTACAGAAAAAATGATGTTTACTTTTTTCCCGTTTGTTGTGGATAGGTTAAAGGTTTTATTATCTGAGCTTCCTGCTTTTTCTTTAAAAGAATCAAAATTAATAAAAAATTCTGATAAGTTTTTTTCTTTAAAACTATTTTCCTTCACTTCAAAAAGCTTTAAACTCTCTTTATTAAAACTTTCAATTTTAAATTCCTCGGATGTTATGATTACGGCCTTATCCTCTAAATTCATAAAGTTTTTTAGGATAAACTGAGCTTCACGAAGATCATTTTTGTCCTGAGCTATTATTAAAACACCCCTATTTTCTTCAATTTCAAGAGGAACCAAATTTATATCAAATATTCTTAGCTCTCCATTTCTCCCCTGCAAATTAAAATCCCTTAGAAAAAAACTTTTTGAATGTTTAAAAACCTGTTTAACATTGGAAGAAAGAACCGAAAGCTCTGTTGAATCAAGATGAGAAAACTCTTTGAAAGCAGGGCTGAAAAACTTTCTTGCAGGTTCGTTAAATGAAACAATCTTGTTGTCTTTATCCACAAAAATTAAAAGAAGGGGAAATTTGTCTAAAGCCTTTTTCCACATTTGAAAGGATAATTTCCTTGCTCTTTCTTTTTCCAGAATATTTTTATGAAGTCTTAAGAGTTTTTCGGAAATCTCTTCAAAATCTTTGATTAAAAGGGTTCTCATCATTACTTTATCAGGCGAATCCCCTTTTATTATTTTCCCAATACTTTTTTTCAGAGAATTAATACCACTGGAAATATCTCCGTAATATCTGTCAAATTTAAAAAATTTAAAGAAAAAGTAAAAAGATAGGAAACTTAATATTGTAAACACAAAAGGGAGAAAAAGAAGTTTTATAGTAAATGCAATGAGAGAAGTTTTATAAAGGATAATCTTTTTTTCTTTTGACGCAAAAAAGTAAAAATATAAGTTCATGTTTCTTAAAAAAATTCCATGCTTTTTGTTGTTAGGTTTAATATTAAATTTATTTATTTCCAAAACATTTTTTTTGTTTAAATCCAAAACAATAAACCCTTTGATTTTTTTTGCTCCCCTTGTAACTATGTGGTGATAGGCAATTTTTAATTTTTCATTTTTAATCCGGCTGTAATTTACAAAAAATGAGACAATTGAAAATAACAAAAACTCAATAATCAAAAAGATTAATATAAATTTTGAAATAGTACTTTTTATACCTTTTATAAGCATCTAATTTTCCCTCATTTTTCTAATTTAATATCAAAAAAAAGGTATTGTCAAGCTTTCGTTTTTTACCAATTTACTCAAAATCGTAGGAAGAAAAAAATATAAAAAAACAAGGAGGGAGTGAAAATAAAAAGTTTACCATACGGTATTGTTGATATTTTGAGTTTTTATGTTTATAGAAGAATTATCTGAAATTTGTTGATGATCGGAGAAAGATTCGGAGAAACTTTATAACCTTCCCCTTTTTTCTGCCTCAAATTCTTCTTTTATTTCACAAATTTTGCAATTATTTTTATTTCTCGGGGATATCAGAGACTTTATCTTCTCTATCACCACAACCGGCAAATAGATAAGGATTATTACCATAGGATCAAGGAATGCGATTGAGAGAATACAGACAATAGCCACATAGAGATTGAAGAAAAGTGTGTGAGGGAGTGTGCTCGGATTATTGCTCCCTTTTTATCTATCTCTTATCAATCATCAGAATCATTATCCCTGAAGTCTTTTTCTTCAAGAGAGTCTTTGAACTCAAAGATAAGACTGTCATCAAATGAGCTCTTTTTCAATCTATTCGGATTAAGCGTGGGAAGGAAGAGAAAAGAGTTTGTTGTTAAAAATCCTATGTTTGTTTTTGAACTATCTTTGATAATCGGCGGTGTTGTTGTAAATGGATTCCATGGAGAATTCAGAGAATACGGGGAGCCATACAATCCGAACTTATTCCAGATACTGTCAGAAGAATACTCACTTCCGTACCTTCCAAAGGTATTGTAAATTGAGTTGGGATCAAATTTTGAGCAATTAATGCATCCTAAATATTTTCCCGTAACAGGGTCATAGATAGAAATCGGCTCATAACTAATCTTTATCTGCTGAACAAGATAATCATCATCAGAGATTAAAGGCTTTGCCGAAAATATCATAATAATTAAAAGAAATAAAACAATGCTTTTTTTCATTTTTTCCTCCGTTTTTTATATTTTTTTTAGTGAGGCGGATTTAGCCTCCGCCCCTCTGTTATTATTTGAATTTTCAGAATTAAAAATCATCAGAATCAAAACTATCAAGACGATCTCCGAATGTTCTGAAGTATTCATCTGATTCATTTTGTTTTTTCCTTTCTTTTTTATTTTCTCTGGCAAAGAACACAGCATGGATAACTTCGTCTTTATAGGCAAGAACAGAACCTACAACTTTATCCCCTTTGTATCTATAATCATAACCAAGCCCGACTCCATCAATTCTCTTTTCCCTTGATTTGACAATTTTGTCAAAAAATTTCCTCACATCTTCTTTTGTAATTTCAGAGTAATTTTTCTTTTTCTTTCGAATATCCTCCATAATATAGCTCTTTAATAGCTTATCAAATACAACTGAAAACTTATCCGCTCTTCCTATGATATCGAAACCCAAAATCTCTCCCTTTGAAACAACAAATATTCCTGTCTGATCTTCATGAAGTGTTATCTTATCATAATAATCTGATATCTCTTTTCCCTTTGCTTCATAAACATCTTTCATTGCATCTGTGGGACTATGCTGTTTCATTTCATCCATAAAGTAGTCAACATCTTCCCAGACTCTACTCTGATTAAGTCTAAATGATTCCTTGTCATAAAGCTCTTCCACATTTTTTACTCTCATCTCTTTAAAAGAAATATTTCCGGATTCCTTAAAATCTTCACTTTTATAAGACCATCTTCCTCTCTCAACGCAGCTTACTGGTATCAGAGTTTTCTTGTTCGGAGGGAGCAGTATTGAAAGGTTTAAAATTCTGTTCTGCTTCGCACCTTCGAGCTCTTCTCCGCCTAAAAGCAGAATCGGAAGATCAGAGCTATTTGTTGCCGAAAGCTCTGGAACCGAGCCTGATGATGAGACTTCCTCAACCTTTAAAACTCCTTTATTCATAGCTTCTCTCATCATCAGATACTCAATCGCATAGTCCAAATCAGAAAATAGTGGAAATACCTGAAACCCGTCAAAACTTGCCGCTTCTCCGATTTTAATTTGATTAAAATAATCTGCGATAAATTTTTCCACAGTACACCTCCTGTAAATTTTTAAATTGGGAAGGGATTATCCCTCCCCGATTAAATTTTTCAGGTAAAACAAAGCCCGACAAACAAACAGCCCCCTGGAATCTCTATTTTGAAGTTTTTAAACACCATAAATAGAAAACTCCACCATACTTTTTTTCCTCGTTCCGAAATTTTACCGGTTACTATAGTTTTTAATTTCGAATCTTTAAGAGTAAAATTAAAGCTTATCTGCTCACGGGAGCATTTTCCGTTCGCCGTGCTACCTCCTTAAAATCTCCACCCCCATTATATCCCCCGATATGTATCAAATAGTGATACACATCTCCTTTTTTCAGAATTTTTTTAACCGCGCGTTTTATTTCCTTTCCCCACATCAAAGTCTAACGAGAATATAGGCATTTTCTTTAAAATCGTCAAGTGGGAAAAGAAAATATTTTAAAAAAAGATACCCCCTACCTTTTTATTTGAATTTATTGATTAAAATTAAATTCTTTTATTAATAGGGTTCTTCACTGTTCATAATAAAATTACCAAATTTAAAAAAAGGGGTGGCTTTTAATATCCACCCCTCTCCGTTTTCTTTTCTATTTTTTAATCTTCCTCAAAAACCTTCTTGAATTTTTTGTAAAATTCGTGTTTCTCCTTTCTGTATTCAATAGCCTGTTTGTAAAGCTCATCAGCTATTTCCGGAAACTGTCTCTTAAGAGCAGTATATCTAACCTCATTCATAAGAAATTCCATCATATCAACCTTGGGATCCTTTGATTCATAGATGAACGGATTTTTCCCCTCTTTCTTTAATTCAGGATTGAACCTGTAAAGAGGCCAGTATCCGGACTGAACAGCCTTTTTCTCCTCATCTACGGTAAATCTCATATCAAAGCCGTGGGCTATACATGGGGAATATGCAATTATAATAGAAGGACCCTTGTATCTTTCCGCTTCAACAAAAGCCTTAACAGCCTGAGCAGGGTTTGCTCCGAGAGAAATGGATGCAACATATATGTATCCGTAGCTCATGCTTATTAGACCGAGATCCTTTTTAGGAGTTCTCTTACCAGAGGTTGCAAATTTAGCGGTTGCCGCAAACTGGGTTGCCTTTGAAGATTGTCCTCCCGTATTTGAATAAACTTCAGTATCAAGTACTAAGACATTAATGTTTCTATTTGCGGCAAGGACATGGTCCAATCCTCCGTAACCTATATCATAGGCCCAACCATCTCCTCCTATACTCCACACTGATCTATCAACTATATAATCCTGAAGTTCAATTACCTTTCTTAAAACAGGCTCCTGTTCTTTCGTGGCTTTCTTTAATTCTTCTTTTAAAAGTTCTTTTACCTTTCTTGCTGCCTCTTGAGCTTCATTATCTGTTTCCTCCCAGAGTTCAAGGCTTTTCTTTAAAGCATCACCTAAAGCATCACTTATTCCCATTGTGAGTAATTTTTCCATATTTGTTTTGAGCTGTTTTCTATTGGAATCAATAGCCAATCTCATACCAAATCCATATTCAGCATTATCCTCAAAAAGTGAGTTTGCCCAGGCAGGTCCCTGGCCTAACTTATTGGTGGTATAAGGAATTGTCGGGAATGTTCCTCCGTATATTGAAGAACATCCGGTTGCATTGGCAATAATCATTCTTTCCCCGAAAAGCTGAGTCGCAAGTTTTATGTAAGGAGTCTCTCCGCAACCTGCGCAGGCACCGGAGAATTCAAAGAGCGGTGTTTTAAACTGAGAACCTATATATGTTGTAAGGGAGACACCATCAAGTATATCAGGTTGCTCTTCAAAAAATCTTTCATTCTCATTTTCACCTGCTTTTCTCTCTTCCTCAATTGGGCTGAATACGAGAGATTTTTCCTTTGTAGGACAAACCTCAACACAATCACCGCAGCCAGTACAATCTTCTATATAAACCTGAACTCTATATTCAAGGTTTCTATTATTCTTTGTTCTTGATTTTATAGTCTTAAAGGTAGGAGGAGCATCCTTTAAAGCTTCAGGGTCAAACTGTTTTACCCTTATTGCGGCATGGGGACAGACAAGGGCACAGAGGTTACACTGGATACAATTATCAGGAATCCATTTGGGTACCTCGGGAGCTATACCTCTCTTCTCAAGAGCAGCTGTTCCTGTAGGGACAGTACCATCAAAAGACATATGGGAGACAGGTATTTCATCTCCTTTAAGATGCATTACCTTTTCAATAACATTCTTTGCAAAATCATCGGCATCATCAGGAATAAGCCTCTTGGGCTCATAATATTTATCAACTTCATCAAGAGAGCTGGGTACTTTAACCTCTGAAAGTGCATCACTTGCTCTATCAACAGCTTCCCAGTTCATCTTAACTATTTTTTCACCTTTTCTTGCAAAGGTTTTTTCAATATAGTCTTTGAT
>JALVQI010000017.1 GCA_027031485.1 Candidatus Aminicenantota bacterium
GTTTATAAATTCAATTGGCATTACTATCTTGGCTTTTGTGCTTATATACGGAATATCCTTATCTTTATAATTTGCTACGGCATAACTATAATTATCGTCAGGATTGTCCGGCTTCACGAATATAGGATTTTTACAAACTTTTAACTGTTCTATAATTCTTTTTATTTGATATTTTATTATTACAGAAGAATATACTTCTGTAATAGAATCAAAGTTAGATATATATTTCCACATATCTGAGTTAACATTAATAAAACATGTTTCACTTAATGCATGGTAAATTAAAACTCCATTCTCACCATAATCTTTAATAGAATGTGATAGAACATAAAAGTCTTCTCTCGTTGTGCCTCTATTATTAAATCCGATATCACTTACTAAAGCATTTGAAAGATTCTCGGGTAGATTATTAGGTCCTATTAAATCTAAATTATTTGCTTCAAAGTTACCAGAATAAATATAATTAAAATATTGTTGAGTTCCAGATTTTGTTGGAGGCGATTCTGATGAATTAAGATGAAGAGATAAAAAAATTCCAGTTGGATTAGGAAAACATTTGTCGCTTTTCAAATTCTCTAACTCTTTCATTTTATTTTTAGTCACATTGTCTCGATATTTCAAAGCAGTTGAAAGCTTTTTAACAGGTTTTAGTATTCTTTTATCTTCCTCATAAGTTATAAAAACTTTATTTAATCCATATTTGTCTTTTAACATTTTTTTTAGAGATTCTCCTAATTCATGAGTAAAATAAGCTTCATAAATTTCTATAGGAGAATTTATAACAGGAGGAAAAATAAAATTATTATTTACAGCCCCAGGCCTTACTTTTCTAGATACATGTCCAGGATCAAGAACAACAATAACTTCATTATTAAGTTTTAGAATTCCTATTATGCATTTAACAAAATTACATTCATTAGATTCGGGCTTTAAACTTTTTATTAAAATAATAAAAAATAACATTATAATTAATGTTCTAATCATGAATCTCTTCATATTTCATCTCCTTTCGAGGACAGCTATTACAAATCTTTTATAATCTTCAATAGCTACAAACCTATCTCCTTCAGGAGAAACACACTGTGTTTTATCAGGTAATACAGTCGGGTTTTTTAACTTCAAAACCGCTCTATTATTTTTATAATTGCATATAAAAATAAAAGCATCAAGAGGATAATCTCCATCGCCGGCAGGTCTTCTAAAAGTTCCATAATTGCACAATAATAATTTACCATTAGGGAAAAAGCTACTTGACCATAAATCTGTTCTATAGTTCTTATAAATTAGTAAATTTTTGTCTATGTTTACATTTTTATCATACTTTATAATATATATTGTCTTCAGGTTGTTTAAATCAATTAACCTACTATCATAACTCTCATATATTTTCTTATTATTAAATAATTCATAAATATTAGAATCTTCAAGATAGCCTTTCCACGAATTTTTAAGTTTCTTTGTTATAATATCCAAAACATAAACAAGATTTTTATTTTTCATACTTTTCTTACAATCATATTTTCGGAAAAGAATTTTTTCTTTCGGAACATATACAATAGTTTGTATTCTTCCGCAATTTTTTTGTTTATATAATACATCTTTATCCCCTGAAAATATATTATACTTTATTATTTTTGATTCATAGCCACTTTTCCCGGAATCCAACAGATAATTTTCCAATAATATTAGGAAATCAGGATTTTCATAAAAAATCACCTTGTCCGAATGACCTTTTTTGAATTGTTTTATTATATTCCAATTTTTTGTATCGTATATTAAATATTCATCATTTCCCTTCAATGTAATTATCCTTTGACTATTTTTTGATGAATCTCTGTAAAATCCTTTGATATCAATTACATGTTTCCCGTTTTTTGTATATACTGAAGTCATACCACTTCCATTTTTTTTCATCATTATGTATCTGCCATCATGTGTCCATCCTAAAAAATCACTAAGGATTTCATAGGATTTTATAGTAGATCTAACATCGAAAGGTATTATCTTCTTGACTTTCACCCTCATCGGATCTCTTCCGAGATCATGATACTTAACATTTGCAGCATAAGAAAACACTCCTGAAATAAACATAAAAACCAAAACAACTAAAACCCCTCTGACAAAGGGCTTCCCGATAGATCGGGAGTTTTCGATACTCTTTTTCCCGAAGGATCGGGAATTTGTTCCTCTTAACATACTAACCTCCTATATATATTTTTTATGATTAAATCCTTTTTCTGTTTATTATTATAATATTTTATATTATTAAAATTTTCCTACCAGGTCAAAATCATTTTAAAAC
>JALVQI010000018.1 GCA_027031485.1 Candidatus Aminicenantota bacterium
GAAGCCGAAATTTAAGAGAAAATCAAAAGTTATAAATCACTTGTAAAGAAACAATCACTAATATTAAAGTTTTTATTGAACTTTGCCATTTGTTAAACCATATTTTCAGAGAATTTTTTATTAAAAATAATGCCTATAAATAAAAAAAGCCCCTCCGGAAAGAGGGGCCTTTTCCTTATATTTTTCAGATGCTACTTAACTTCCACGGGAATTGTCTTCGCTTTGGCTTTTTCACTCTTTGGGATAGTGATCTCAAGAACACCATTGTCCATCTTTGCTTTTATCTTGTTGGGTTCAATATTCTGAGGTAACTGGAAGCTTCTCTGGAAACTACCGTAAAATCTTTCTATTCTGTGATAATTTTCTTTCTTAACCTCATTATCCATCTTCTTCTCACCTTTTATGATTAAGACATTATCCTTCACTTCAACTGAGACATCATCCTTTTTGAACCCAGGAAGTTCAACATTGAACTTGAAACTATCTTTTGTTTCATAAATATCTGTAGCAGGTTGCCACTTTGCAAGAGGCATGGATTCACCCTCCAGCTCACTCCACAAACCTTCATCAAACAATCTGTTTAACCTATCTGTTAAGCTCATTAAATTTGCCAATGGACTCCATTTTGTTATTGTCATTTTCTCACCTCCTATTTAAAATTTCCACTAATAATATAGTCCATTTTTCGGAAATTGTCAAGTCTTTTTGATAAAATTATTATAAAATTATTTGAGTGTATTTTCATCATATTTTAAAGTACTATATTTCTAATAGTATCGTCTGATTGAAAAAGAAAGAGAGTTTGTTAATCCTTGAGAACTTTTTTCCCGTAAATTAATCTCTGAATAGCTGTTATGTTTGCCCCTATTGCTATTGCAAAAACACCCCAGAAAAGAATTCTTTTGTCAATAAAAGAAAGAAGAGAAAAGACCACAAAAGCAAAGAGTCTTTCCAATCTTTGAATAAATCCAACCTTGCACTCTTCTCCAAGACTCTCAATTTTCGCTCTTATGTATGAAGTTAGGACTGAGCCCAATATATAAAACAGAGCAATATATGAAAAAGAGTAAATTCCTATTCTGTTAAAATAGTAAATCAAACCTATGAGCTGGAAAATCTCAACATATCTATCCGAGGCAGAATCCAAAAGAGAACCGAATTTACTTCCTCTGTTATATCTTTTGGCAACAAGGCCATCAAATACATCAAAAAGGCCTGATGCCCAGAGGACAAAACCTGCTGCTACAAAGTATCCCTTAGCATATAGATAGGCACTTACGATTGAAATGAGAATCCCTGTTATTGTGAGATAATCCGGTTTTGCCTTTAATGTTTCGGCAAAAAATTTAAGGAGTATTTCCCTTATTATAATTAAAATTTTATTGATAAATTTATAAAAAATATTATTCTTAATCAGACTCAATTAAATCTCCGTTATTATTCAGGGAGGTATTAACCTCCCTGAATAGTAAATTATTTATTTTTTTTACCGTATTTTTTTATAAAATCTTCCGTAAGCTGTTTAGCAGTGTGATCATCATACTGAATAGGAGGTGATTTCATAAGGAAAGCTGCCGGACCTTCAAGTGTACCGGAAATTCCATTATCTTTAGCCAGTTTAATTAATCTTATCGCATCTATGATTATTCCTGCAGAGTTCGGAGAATCTTCAACCGAAAGTCTGCATTCTAAATTCATCGGAACATCCCCGAAATGTTTTCCTTCAATTCTTAAATAACAGACTTTATTGTCTTTTAACCATGGCACATAGTCTGACGGACCGACATGGACATTTTCGGGAGCAAGCTCAATTCCTCTGTTCTTTAATTGAGATGTTACGGCATTTGTTTTTGAAATCTTCTTTGAATCAAGCCTTTCTCTCTCCAACATATTTAGAAAATCCGTGTTCCCTCCGACATTCAACTGATAGGTTCTATCTATTATCATCCCTCTGTCAAGGAAAAGATTAACAAGAGTTCTGTGAAGGATTGTAGCTCCGACCTGGGATTTAATATCATCTCCGATTATGGGTAGACCATATTCTTTAAATCTGTCCTGCCAGTATTTTTCTCTGGCAATGAAAACAGGAATCGCATTAACCATTCCGGCACCACCTTCAAGAATCTGCTCAACATACCATTTTGTTGCCATCTCAGACCCTACCGGAAGATAGTTTATAACAACATCCGCACCGGAATCTTTGATTACCTTTGCAACATTAACAGTAGAACCGGGCGCTTTTTTTATAACATTGGCAAGATACTTCCCGATACCATCATGTGTCATTCCTCTGAGAACTTTCACTCCTAACCTGGGAACATCAGAGAACTTTGTTGTATTGTTCGGATGGGCAAAAATAGCTTCAGATAAATCTTTTCCCACTTTTGTCTCGTTGATATCAAAGGCTGCAACAAATTCAATGTCAGATATGTGATAGCCCCCTAAATTAACATGCATTAAACCGGGAACAAATTCATCATCCTTGGCATTCTTATAATACTCAACTCCCTGAACTAAAGATGAGGCACAATTACCCACACCGATAATTGCCACTCTTACTTTATCCTTTCCCATAGCAACCTCCTAAAATAAAGATAGTTTAACATATTTTTTCGGATTTTTCCTTATATCGGAAATAAGAGTTTTCAATTCCTCTATTGTCCTATTAAGATTCTCTATGTATTTTTTGTCTTGAATTAATTTTCCGACACTACCTTCCCCATTGTCAATCTTTGCCGAAATACTATCCATCTTTTTTAAAAGTGAATCCAATGAAGTTAACAATTTATTAAGCTTTTCCAATGATTCTCTCCCTTTTTCCGTGGTTGTCTTTATTTCCTTTTTAGTATCATCTAAAAATAAAGAAAGTTCTTTCCCCGCATCTCCTATCCTTTTTATCTGACTATTATAAGAATCAATATTAATTTTATCGATTTTTGTGTTTATTTTTGTCAGAGCCGCATAAAGTAAATCCAGTGATTTTGAAAGTTTTTCCGCTTTCTTTTCCAAATTACCATACTTTATTTTACTTTGAATTGTAGTTAATATTTCCTTTGCCTGTATCATCAAATCCTTGTTTGTCCCTTTCACTATATCACCCGGCTTAAGATATTTATTTGAATTTCCCGGAGTTATTGTTATTGCTTTTTCGCCCATAAAATTAAGAGTATTTATTTCAAACCTTGAATCTGTGGGAATTTTGTATTTTTTCTTAACATCAACTCTTATCAAAACACCATCTTTTTCAAATTTCACACCTTTTGTCCAACCAACTCTGTAACCTCTCATGTATACCTGAGAATGATCTCTTAATCCGACTACATTTGAAAATTTGACAAAGATCTTATAATCATTTGTAAAAAAGATTCTTTTGTCCGCTAACCATAAAATAGCAACAAGAATCATTATAAAGCTAAAAAATATTACAACACCTGATATAAAGCTCATTTTTTTATATTTCATATGTATCTCCTATTGAATATAAATATTCAAATGTTTCATCAGAAATTTCCTCTTTTTTCCCGACAAAGAAGACTTTTCCATCCTTTAAAAGTGCCACCCTATCCGAAACATTCTCCATTAATTCTATGTCATGGGTGACAATTATAGATGTTGATGAAATTTTTTGTTTCAGAACTTTTATAAGATTGCTTACCAGTTCCGCATTCTTCTTGTCAAGTCCTGTTGTTGGCTCATCATAAAAGATATACTTTGGCTCTTTTATCATTGCTCTTGCTATTGCTACCCTCTTTTTCATCCCTCCGCTTAGCTCTTCCGGATATTTGTCAAGAACATCCCTATTCAATCCAACGAAAGAAAGTGCTTCCACTATTTTATGTTCAATTTTTTCTTCATGCATCTTTTTATGCATTCTTAAAAAAAGAGCCAAGTTTTCTCTTACATCAAGAAAATCAAAAAGAGCGCTATTTTGAAAAACATATGCTATCTTTTTTCTGAAATCCTCCAATTCCCTTTTATTGTATTCTCTGATATTTTCATCATCAAAATAAATTTCTCCCGCATCCGGTTCCATCAAGCGTATCATACTTTTGATCATCACTGTTTTCCCCTGCCCGCTGGGACCCAATATAACAATTGTTTCATTATCAAAAATATCAATATCTATTCCTTTCAAAACCTCTTTATCCTCAAATCTCTTTCTTAATCCTCTGACACTAATCATAGTAATAATTCTCCAAGATAATAATCAAAAATTACAATCATAATGGCAGATACCACAACAGCAAGAGTTGAGGATTCTCCCACTCCTTTGGCTCCTCCTTTGGTTTTCAATCCAAAATAGCTGCCAATTAATGAAATAAAAAAACCGTAAACAGCCGGCTTAATAATACATCCGAAAATAATTTCAAAACTTTTGTAATCCATCTTCAAACCATTTACAAACTCATGGGCCGTAACCCATTGGCTTATTGCTGTCGAAACAAAAAAGGAGCTGAAAATCGCCAAAAAGTTTGCAAAGATTGTTATTACAGGTAGCATTACAAGTCCCGCAATGACTCTTGGCATAACAAGAAAACCAACCGGATCCAATGACATGGTTTCAAGAGCTTCTATCTGCTCGGAAATTCTCATACTTCCTATTTCCGCTGCAAGGGATGCCCCCAATTTCCCTGCGAGAACGAGAGCCAAAATAACAGGAGAAAGTTCAATAACTGTGCTTTTAAATATAACATTCACAACAACATATCTTGGTATTAAACTTGACGATTGGTATGTTCCCTGCACCGTGGAACCCAATCCCACAAAAACAGAAATTATTGCTGCGATAGGTAGAGTTTTTGCCGAAAAATTATAGAGTTGTTCCACTAATTGTCTTCTGTAAAACCAGATCTTGGGGATAGCTGCAAGTGATTCTATGAAAAGTATAAAAATTTCATAAATAGTAGTAAAAAAATTGATTCCTTTTTCTCCCAAATTCTCAAAATATCTTCTATCAAGCACTCTCTTCTTCCTTTATTATGGATTTTATTGAGTCAATTAATTCTTTTCCTCTTTTTATAAGAGAAAAAGAATAATTCTCAGTTCTCCAGCTCACAACCAAAAGCATAATAGAGCCTGCTATCATTTTTGTTATATGATGAGGATTTATCTTTTTTATAATTCCCTTCCCCTGGGCCTTTCTAATTAAAGATACCATTAAAAATTCCCTCTCTTTCATAATTTTTGTGATATTCTCTTTAATTGTAGGAGAATATGAAAAGGCATCCAGCGAAAATATTATAGCTGTTATCTCTCTGTTTTTTTCATAATATTCAAGTTGTGAGGTCAATATTTCCTCTATTTTTAAAAGCTCGTCTTCAGTATCACTGTATTTTTTAGTTATACTTTTGTGTATTGATATTATCTTTGTGAATATTTCATTTATAAGATTTTCTTTACTTTTAAAATATCTGTATACAGCAGGTTCTGTAATACCAACTAATTCTCCAACCCTTTTCATAGAGAGAGCAGAAAACCCCTCCTCATCTATGATTTTAATTGCGGTTTCAAGAATTTTTTCCTTTTTACTCACATTCATCTTTTTTTTCCTAAAGTTAGTTAGTGCTAACTAATTATTTTACAATTAAAATCAACAGAAGTCAACCCCTTTTTTTCGTTGAAGTTACAATTTAAAAAAGACATATATTGTTACAATAAATCATTTCATATATATAAGTCAGAGTAAGAAGGAGAGATAAGTTTTATTTTAATAAAAACACAGTCAGTACACCTTCGAAAATATATATAGAAAGGGGTAAAATAAAAAAATTCAATATTCAATATTTTGACATTTTTTCGAGAGTGTATATAATTAATCATATTAAATTATTAATGAGAGGTTTATAATGAGGAAAAGGACTGTCTATTCTTTGTTTTTTTTATTGCTTTTTGCCACTCTTTTTTCAGAAGGGATTCAAAAAAGCTGGGACAACCTTAAATATGGGAATCACAGAGCTGTTGTTTTTGTTTCAAAAAAATCCGATGCTGTTTTGGCTAAGATAGAGTGGAGGAGAAGGGATAAAAATCCTGAGAATAAAGAGATAATAATTGTTGATTCTTTGATAGGAAAAAGGATAAATGAGATCGTAAGGGTTAATATTAACCCTGTCTTCGGAGAAATCATTTTTAAGCCTCACTCGGTTCCGGCAAAATACTATATTTACTATTTACCCTATAGATACAGAGGTTCAAAAAATTATCCTAAAACAGAGTATTTAAAATACAAAAAACCAGTTATGACTGAATGGTTTAAAAAGTACTCAAGTTTGAGTGAGAACGAAATCAAGAAGCTACCCAGGGTAAAATTTTTATCTTTAGAATCATCCGATCCTTTCAACAAATTCACAGATATGGAAAAAATAGCTTCTCCGAAAGAAATTAAAGACTTAATCGGGAAATATAGGAATAAATTATATCTTCTTTTTCCTGAGAAGAGAGAGAATATAATAAGAATGTTTGATACCATTCCATACAGATGGGTAAAGAAAGGACCTTTGGAGACAATCTCTCTTAAAGCTATAAAAGGTGAATATCTGACATTTCAGATCGGAGTTTTCCCCTTTTCAAAGGATTTAACCAATATTAAAGTTAAGTTTTCACCTTTAAAGGGGAATTCTGGTTCAATACCTTCCGAAAGAATAACCTGTTTTAATGCAGAGGGAATAAATCTTAAAGGAAAAAAGTTTTATAAGAGAGTTTATGTAAAAAAAGGAAAGGTATTACCCCTATGGTTCGGAATAGATCTGAATAAAAGCATTAAAGAGGGAGTTTATACAGGATTTATTAAAATTAAACCTTTTAATGCTGAAGAGCAACAGGTGAAGATAAATCTTTCTGTTATGAATAAAGAGATAAAAAACAGAGGAGATGATGAACCATTTAAACTTACAAGATTAAGATGGTTAAACTCTACTCTGGGAGAAGACAATAAACCCGTAAAACCTTTCACTCCTGTTAAATTAGATGGTAACAAAATTAAAATTTCAGGAAGAGAGATAAAAATAGGAAGAAATGGATTTCCAGTCTCAATAAAGAGCTATTTTGATGATACTTTAACCAAAATAAATAAAAAGGGAGAGGAACTTTTAAAAGAGCCCGTCGTTTTAGCTGTTGTTAAAAATAAAAATTACAAGATTAAGTTTGGCAAACTTTTGTGGACTAAAAATGAGGCTGGTTTTGTAGAATGGAAAGTTTTGGGTAAAAGTGATTCCTTTGAGATGGAAATTTACGGAAGAGCTGAGTACGATGGTTTTGTTGGTTATAAAGTCAAAATAAGAGGGATTAAAGATTCTGATATTGAAGATATTTTCCTTGAATTACCCTTTGAAAAAGATAGAGCTAAATATATGATGGGTTTGGGTTTTAAAGGAGGAATAATTCCTGAAAATTTTTCGTGGAAGTGGAATAAAGAGAAAAATCAGGATTCTGTATGGATAGGTGATGTCAATGCAGGGATTCAAATCTCCGTAAGAGGTAAAAACTATATAAGACCTTTAAATACAAACTTTTACCATATGAAGCCTCTTAATATGCCGATTTCCTGGTTTAATTCGGGAAAGGGAGGCTTTTTTCTCAAAAGGACGGAAAATAGTGTCAGAGCAAGATTTTACAGTGGAAAAAGAAGGCTTGATAAGGGGCAAACCCTACATTTTTACTTTTCCCTTTTGATTACCCCGTTTAAAACAATAAACACAAAACAGCACTGGAAAAACAGATACTTTCATTCATTTAAACCCCTTGAAGAAATAAAAAAGACCGGAGCAAATATTGTCAATGTTCATCACGCAACAGAGATAAATCCATTTATAAATTATCCTTTCTTAAGACCTAAAAAGATGAAAGCTTACATAGATAAGGCTCACAAAATGGGAATGAAAGTTAAGATTTATTATACTGTAAGAGAACTTTCAAATCATTCCCCTGAAATTTTTGCTCTTAAATCTTTTGGAGACGAAACATTTTCTCCCGGTAAGGGAGGAGGGCCTTCATGGTTGGTTGAACATTTCGGAGATAACTATATTGCCGGCTGGTATGTTCCAAAGTATGAGGATGCTGCAATCATAAACAATGGAGTTTCAAGATGGCATAATTATTATATTGAGGGATTGAATTGGCTTGTAAAAAATGTGGGAATAGACGGACTTTATATCGATGACATTGCATTTGATAGAAGTATTATGAAAAGGATAAAAAGAGTGTTTGAATTAAATGGCAAAGAGGCAATAATTGATGTTCATTCGGCAAATCAATATAATCCGCGTGATGGTTTTGCAAGCAGTGCAAATTTGTATCTTGAACACTTCCCGTATATAGACAGATTATGGTTCGGAGAATACTTTAACTATGATTCAAAACCTGATTACTGGCTTATAGAAATTTCGGGAATACCATTCGGACTCATGGGAGAAATGCTTCAGGGGGGAGGAAATCCTTACCGTGGAATGATTTATGGAATGACAGCAAGACTTCCCTGGGCAGGAGATCCGAGACCCCTCTGGAAAGTGTGGGATGAGTTTGGGATAGAAAATAGTGAGATGATAGGTTATTGGTCAAAGAGATGTCCTGTAAAAACCGATAATAAATATGTATTAGCTACAGTTTACAAAAGAAAAAACAGGGCTATGATAGCCCTTGCGAGCTGGAGTAAAAAGGATCTCAAGATAAAGCTTAAAATTAACTGGAAAAGCCTCGGAATTAAAAAAGAAGAGGCGGCCATTTATGCTCCTCCGATAAAAAATTTTCAAAAAGAGAAATATTTTAAGATAGGAGAGCCAATTCCCATACAATCTGAAAAAGGATGGCTGTTAATAGTGAAATAAATATCATCATAATAAAATCTTATTAATCTTTTTTAAAAAGAAGGAAAAAACCTTTTTTCTTCGTATATTAAATATTAATAAAATTTCCGGAGAGCTGTTATGAAAATAAGAAAATCGTCTGTATGGTTTTTTTTACTTTTATTCATTATTTTTTCCTTTAGCTTCTGTAAAAAGGAAAAATCAAAGCGAAACACAAAAAAAGTGCAAAAACAGGAAGTCTCTAAAAAGAAGAAACTGACAAGAGAAGATATAATGAAAAAATTCGGTATCAAATCAAGAGAAGACTTTAAAAAGCTTACACCTGAACAAAGGCGGAAATTTTTTCAAATGATGAAAGCTCTAAGAGAAGGCGGAGGTGGTGCAAATCTTCCGCTGGTTAAAATAAAGAGAATAAAGAAAGCTCCCATTTTAAACTATCTGACCTTTAACACAACTCTTGAACCTGAGAAAAAGGTTCCTATCTATTCAAGGGTTGACGGGATTATTTCAAGGATTATAAAAGATGAGGGAAGCTTTGTCAAAAAGGGAGAGATCTTAGCTCTTATTGATGATAAGGATATAAGAAACAGTTATGAACAGGCAAAACTTTCAGTCAGACAGGCGGAAATAAACTTAAAGGATGCCAAAATAAAGATGGAGGATGAGGAGGCTAATTTTAAAAGGTCTCAGAGTCTTTATAAAGAAAAGATAATATCGGAAAAGGATTTTTCTGCTGCAAAGTTAAACTATAGATCAGCTCAGCTTTCCTATGAAAGAGCAAAACAGCAGCTTGATATTGAGAAAGAAAAATTCAAAGCCCTTGAGCTTCAGCTATCTTATACAAAGATAAAAAGTCCTATTGAAGGATGGATTACTTCAAGGAAGATAGATCAGGGAATGAGAGTTTCACCAGGTACAGAGCTTTACACTGTTGAGGATTTTGATCCCCTCCTTGCAAGGGTATATGTTCCCGAAAAGGATATTGTAAAGATCAAAACGGGGATGGATGTTAATGTAAAATCCGAGGTTTACCCTGATTTGTTTAAAGGTAAAGTTAAAATAATAAACCCGAGAATTGACCCTCAATCCGGAACATTCAGAGTCACAATAAGCATTAGAGATAAATCATTAAAACTCAGGCCAGGTATGCTTGTAACCTGCAATATAATTATCAGTAAAAAGAAGGATGCAATAATAGTACCTAAAAAAGCTATCTTCTACAGAAACGGAGAACCCTATGTGTTCACACTCAAAAGAGGCGGAGTTGTAAAATCAAAGAAGATAAAGCTTGGAACCGAGTTAGAAAAGGATTATGAAGTTTTGGAAGGTCTAAGGGAGGGAGAAATAGTTGTTGTTCAGGGTATGGAAAATATTAAAGACGGAGCAAGGGTTAAGGTATTATGAAATTAGTAAAATACTCAGTAACCCACCCTGTAACATTAACAGTCTTGGCTGTAGCAATAATTGTTTTTGGTTTCATTTCATACTCACAGCTTCCCGTTAATCTTTTACCCGAATTAAATTATCCTACAATCACAGTTAAAACCGAGCTTTCGGGAGCTTCCCCTCAGGAAATAGAAAACCTTATTACAAAACCTCTTGAAGAGGCAGTGGGAGTTGTTTCAAATGTTGTGAAGATAACATCTTACTCAAGACCGGGAGTTTCAGAGATAATTGTGGAATTTGCATGGGGAACCAATATGAACTTTGCCTCTTTGAATATGAGGGAAAAGATAGATGCGGTCAGGCTTCCGGATGATGCAACAAAGCCGGTTCTTTTAAAATATGACCCATCCTCTGAACCTATTATGAGAATCGGACTTTCAGGTTCCATGGAACCGGGAAAATTAAGATATTATGCAGAAAAGGAGATAAAACCTGAGTTTGAAACTCTTGAAGGTGTCGCAGCCGCAAAAATTTCGGGAGGAATTGAAGAAGAAATTCATGTTGATATTGATGAGAAAAAGCTCCAGACTCTAAAGATACCAATTTCCCTTATTGAACAAAGACTTGCTCAGGAAAATGTTAATATATCCGCAGGAATATTAAAAGAGGGAGAGACACAATATTTAATAAGAACAGTAAGCCTTTTTAAAAACCTTGATGATATAAGAAATATCATAATTACATACAGAGATAATGCTCCCATAAAGGTTAAAGATATTGCAAAGGTTTACAGAGGAGCTAAAGATAGAAAGGTAATAACATTTATAAATGGGAAAGAAAACATTGAAATAGCAATTTATAAAGTCTCCTCAGCTAATACTGTAAAAGTTGCGGAGCAGGTTAGAATGAGAATAGAGAAGTTGAAAAAGCTTTATGCTCAGGAAGGAAAGGATATAAAGTTTAAGGTTCTTGTTGATCAATCCCACTTTATCAGAAGCTCAATTGATGAGGTTCTAAACACAGCCTTAATAGGTGGTATTCTTGCAATTTTAATTCTCTTCCTGTTTTTAAAGAATTTTCCTTCAACAATCATAATCTCTCTGTCAATTCCGATCTCAATTATGATTTCATTCTTTCTCTTTTATCTTTTTCATGTTTCTTTAAATATCATGTCTCTGGGAGGGCTGGCACTGGGAATAGGGATGCTTCTGGACTCATCCATAGTTGTCCTTGAAGCAATTAACAGAAAGAGGGAGGAGGGAATGAATCCTCATGATGCAACCATCAGCGGAACTGTTGAAGTTGCAGGAGCGGTTACAGCTTCAACCCTCACAACAATCTCGGTTTTCTTACCAGTCATCTTTATAAAGGGTGTTGCAGGGCAGCTTTTCAGAGATCAGGCGCTTTCGGTTGTTTTCTCGCTTACAGCATCACTTTTTGTTTCATTAACCCTTATTCCCATGCTTTTCCCGAGATTCAAATACAATAAAGGAATAAAAAATAAGATTCTATTAAAAAGTGTTAATATTTTTGATAAAGGCTTTAAAGGTTTTTTTAACTATTATTCCAAAAATTTTCAGAAAATTTTCGCTAAAAAGAGAATTATTTTAATAGTATCTTTGGTTCTGTTTTCATTATCATCTTTATACTTTTATTTTAGCGGGGCAAACCTTATTCCGGAGATCTCACAGGGTGAGCTCAGAATAGATATTATCTATCCGCCGGGAATCTCTGTGAAGGAAAATGCAAAGAGATCCCTTGAAATAATGAATTTAATAAAAGGTGTTCCTCAAATAGATTATATTTATATAATCTCCGGAAAAGGAAGAGAGAAAGGGACAACATTTGAGCAGGAAAAGGAAAATCTTACTGAGATGATTGTTAAATTGAAAAAGGGGATTATAGGGAAAAAAGAGGAAAGAGTTGAAGAAAAAATCAGAAGTATAATATCAAGATATCCCTCTGTTCAATACAATGTTCAGAAACCCATGCTATTTTCAATTAAAGCTCCGATAGAATACCTTGTTTATACAAATGATATTGACAATCAAAAAAGGTATGCAAAGATTGTCTATGATATTATGAAGAAAATCAGGGGATTGGAGGATGTAAGATCTTCAATCCTTGAAGGCAATCCTGAACTTCAGATATTTTTAAACAGAGAGAGGCTGGCCAAATTGGGAATAACAGTTGGGCAGGTTGCTGATATAATTAAGAAAAAAATAGAGGGTGGAGTCTCTACCAAATTTTATGAAAGAGAAAGAGAGATAGATATAAGGGTAAGACTTACAAAAAAATATTATACAAGCCTTGAAAATTTCAAGAATATAAATATAGAAATTGCGGATGGAAGCTCCATTCCTTTAAGAGCTCTTGCAAATATTAGGCTTGAACTTGGTCCATCCGAAATTTACAGGGAAAACCAGCAGAGGGCTGCAAAAATCTCCGCTCAGCTTAAAGGGGTAAGTCTTTCTTCGGCAATAAACAGGATAAACAAAGAACTCTCTAAAATAGATATTCCACCTGATATAACGATCAAACCTGCCGGGCAATCGGAGGAAAAAACTCTTGCATACAAATCCATGCTTTTTGCAATGCTTCTCTCAATTTTTTTGGTTTATCTTGTAATGGCAGCTCAGTTTGAATCATTCCTACACCCATTTGTAATAATATTTACAATTCCTTTTGGAATCGTAGGTGTTGCAATAGCTCTTGTTTTAACAATGCAGCCTTTGAATGTAGTCGTCTTAATTGCAATGGTTATATTGGCAGGAATAGTGGTGAACAATGCGATTGTTCTGATAGATTATGTAAATAAATTAAGAGCCAAAGGCTTCAGCAAAAGAGAGGCCATAGAGAAAGCGGCAAAAGTCAGATTCAGGCCCATATGGATGACTACACTAACAACTATTTTAGGTCTAATCCCTATGGCTGTCGATTTCGGAGAAGGGTTTGAAATCAGAATTCCACTTGCCATAACATTAATAGGCGGTCTTTTGTTCGGAACTCTTTTAACCCTTGTTTTAATTCCTCTAATCTATGATTTTATGGATAGAAAAGAATGAATTTACCCGAATTTTCTTTAAAAAGGCCTGTAACAATCATTGTAATAATAATCATATTCTTAATATTAGGTATCATTTCATCCTTAAAGCTTCCTCTTCAGCTTTTCCCCGATATCTCTTTCCCGAGTCTCTATGTCTTTGCTCCCTATCCATCCTCCTCACCTGAAGAGATAAATCAAAAAATAACAAAACCTCTTGAAGAGGTTCTCTCAACAATAAACGGAGTAAAAAAGATCAGGTCAACATCATCCTCATCTGCTTCATTAATTAGGATAGAGTTTGAAAGTTCAAAAGACATGGATATAGCATCCCTTGAAATAAGGGATAAGATTGATTCAATAAGGAATGAACTTCCTTCTGATCTTAAAAAAATATATATAAGACGATGGGAAACATCAAATATTCCCACCATGCGATTTTCAATTTCAGGAGAGATTAACAGAGATGATCTTATAGAGCTTTCTGAAAAGGTGATAAAACCGAGGCTTGAAAGAATTGAAGGGGTGGCTAATATAGATATTGCGGGGATAACGGACAAAAAAATATATCTTTATGTTTCTCAAGCCATCCTTGATGAGCTTAATATAAGGATTTTTAATCTTTTGCAAACGATTCTTTCCTCCAATTTGAGTACATCCGAAGGGTATATTGAAGAGGATGGTAAAAAGTGGGTGGTAAGAATACCGGCTGAGATAAAAAATATTGAACAATTAAGAGAGCTTCCCGTAGCGGGTGGGAAGTTAAAACTCAAGGATGTTGCAAAAATCGTTTATGATTATCCTCCTAAAGAGGATTATTATATTTTAGATGGTCGTGAAGCAATCTCATTTAGAGTTTATAAATCTGACCTTGCAAATGTTGTTGAAATTTCAAGAAGAGTTAAAAAAGAGCTTAAAAAAATTCTATCTCTCCCTCAATATAAAAATCTGAATCTCCTCATTTACAGAGATCAATCAAAGGATATATTGGCAAGCTTGAAAGAATTGGTAAAGGCTGGAATCATTGGTTCAATTCTGGCTATTATAGTTTTATTTCTGTTTTTACAGAGATTCAGAGTAACTCTGATAATAGCGCTCTCAATACCATTATCTGTTATTTTCACTTTTGCTTTTATGTTTTTACTTAATACTTTATTTCATACGAATTTATCCATTAATATAATCTCTTTATCGGGTTTAATGATGGCAGTCGGGATGCTCGTTGATAATGGAGTTGTTGTTCTTGAAAATATATTCAGATACAGACAGGATTTTAATTATCCCCCCTATGATGCTGCAAGGATAGGTAGTTCAGAGGTTGCAACTGCTGTTTTCGGTTCAACAATGACCACTGTTATTGTTTTCGCTTCTTTGACTTTTGTAGGTGGTTCCTCTTTCGGAAGATGGTTAAAAGATTTTGGCCTTGCAATTACTCTTGCACTCTTTGCATCACTTTTAGTTTCATTGAGTTTTAACCCTCTTGCAGCCTCCCGATTGATGAAAGGAAAGGAAAGAGAGAGAAGAAAATTTATCATAATAATGGAAAACCACTATAAAAAATTCATAGGCTTTGCTCTCTCAAAAAAATACTATGTTGCAATTGGAGCAATCCTTCTTTTTATAATAAGTATTCAGCTTTTCAGACAAATCCCGAGAGGGTTTATGCCAAGGTCAAGGGAAAGAGAGGTTGGATATACTGTTATGATGCCTGAGAAGATGAGTCTCACTGAGATGAAAGCTCTCTTTAAGAAGGTAGAAAATACCATAGAAAAAAACAAAAAACGGCTTGATATTGTCCACTATGTTTTTTCCTACGGAATAAGCCGTTTAAGAAGAGGAAGATATTTTGGATCTATAAATCTTTATTTAAAAGATGAGAGTGAATCAAAACTTTCAACCTCCGAGATTGAGAAAAAGTTTACAAAATTATTGCCAGAAGTTCCGGGAGTGGATTTTCTGAGAGGGAGAAGACATTTCAGAGGAGGTTTTGGTGGTGGAATTACAATAAATCTGACAGGAGCTGATTATTCAACACTTGTGGAGCTGGCTGATAAGGTTAAAATAGCTTTAAAGAAAATTCCGGGTGTTTCAGATGTTACAACAAATGTTGAAGGAGGAGAAAAAGAGGTTAAAGTCAGCGTTTTAAAGGACAGATCATTCAGTGTTTCTCCCCGGAGAGTATCTCAAACAATATCCAGTGCTTTATCGGAAAGACCTGTTACAAGATTCAGATGGGGAAATAAAGAGGTTGATGTTATTTTTCAAATAAAAAAAGATAAAAACTTCACATTATCAAAATTAAAAAATATCACAGTTGAATCTCCCTCAGGTTCTCTTCCTGTCTATGCTGTTACAAAATTCAAGGTGGGAAAAGGGGCACTTTCAATTATAAAAGAAAACAAAAGAGCAATCTTTACTGTTGAAGCAAATACAAATGTTCAGGGGATGTATAAAATCAGGGCACTTGTAAAAAAAGTTATGTCAAATATAAAATTTCCTCCCGGCTATACATGGAACATGGGGGAGGATTGGAGAAGATTCAGAGAGGCTCAACAGAGCACAAATTTGTCACTGTATCTTGGAATTTTTCTTATCTATGTTGTAATGGCATCTCTTTTTGAATCTTTTATTCAACCATTCATAATCTTAATTACTGTTCCTCTTGCTCTCTTCGGAGTTGCCATAACTTTTAATCTGACAAGGGTATCCTTTGACAATACTTCCTCTTTAGGGCTTTTAATTTTAATGGGTATAGTTGTAAACAATGGTATCATATTAATTGACCACACAAATATTCTAAGAAGAAAAGGGAAGGCATTAAGGGAAGCTGTCATTCAGGCAGGAAGGGACAGATTAAGACCTATTTTAATGACAGCTCTTACAACAATTTTCGGATTATTACCCATGAGCTTACCATTAATTTTCCCCGGAGTTTTCGGTCCTCCGGAAGGAAGAGCCTCTATGTGGGCTGGAATCTCTTTGGTTGTTTTAGGCGGACTTACTACCTCAACATTTCTAACACTAACATTCTTACCCTCTTTTTATTATATCTTTGAAATATGGAAAGATAAACTTTTCCCCCAAAAAGATTAATATTGGTTTTTAGATTTTTATCTTTTCAAACTCATCCTTTAATTTTGAAAAGGTCTTTTCTATTCCTTCAAACATCACCTTGGTTTCCCCGAAAAGGGGCATAAAACTTGCATCTCCCTCCCACCTTGGAACTATGTGCAAATGAAAATGGTCAGGTACTCCGGCACCGGCAGGCCTTCCAAGATTCATACCTATGTTAAAACCCTGGGGATGATAAACTCTTTCAAGAATCTTAAGTGTTTCAATCATAAAAAAATTCATTTCATCAATGATTTTTTTACCTGCTTTAACGGGGGAATCAAGATGCTTATGAGGTGCTATTAGGATATGACCATTGTTGTAAGGATAAAGGTTTAAAATTATGAAAGAGTGCTTTCCCTTATAAAGGATGAATCTTTCTTCAGGCTTTTCAGCTTTTGCTGCTTCGCAGAGAAAACATTTATCATCATTTATACCCTCTTTAATATACTTTTCCCTCCATGGGGTCACAAGATATTTCATAAATCACCATTGAGAGCTTTCATTATAACTTTTGATGTTTTAAAGTTCACACGGACAAAATATTTGCCATTTCTTTTAAAAATCGTCGGGGTAAAAACACCAAGTCCCCTTATTTCAACCCTGTTTCCTTCCTTGAGATATTTGGTCAGTATACAAAAAAACAGCTCAACATATTTTTTTGTATCCCCATAGGTATATCCAAGCTCTTTCCTTATTTGATCAATAAGAGCCTTTTTAGTCATTCTTTTTCATAATCTCTTTTTTTATAAGATCACCGATTGTTGTTTTTTGGTCTGGAGCACCAACTTTTCTCAATTGCTCCATCTCTTTTTTCATTTTTTCTCTTTCTGCTTTTTTATAGCTCAAAATGATTTTTCTGTTTTCCCTATCAATACTCTTTATCATAGCTTCCTTTTCATCCCCTATTGAAAGAACTTCTGAAATCTCTTCAAATTTCTTATTGGCGATTTCACCTTTTCTAATAATTCCTTCAAGGCCACCCTCAAGCTCTACAACCACAAAATTATCAAGAATCTTCTTAACCTTTGTTTTGATAAGATCGTGCTCTTTGTATTTTGAGAAAAATTCTGACCATTTATCCCCCTCAAGCTGCTTTACTCCCAACAAAATCCTGCCTGTCTCCTCTTCAATTGATAAAATTAATGCTTTTAAAGTATCGCCCTCTTTCACAACCTCTGAAGGATGTTCAACATAGCCCCAATCAAGGTCTCCCTTTCTTATAAAACCGTCTATTTCGGGAATTATGTTTACTATGACACCACTATCAGCTAATTTTTTAACCTTAACTTCAACAATATCTCCTTCTTTGTACTGAGAAATAAATTTCTCCCATGGAGAAGGCTCCAACTGTTTTATTCCAATGTAAATTATTCTCTTTTCAGGAATCATGTCAATAACTTTACCTATAACTCTGTCTCCTATCTCAAAGATCGCATCAAGGGATTTAATCCTTTTCCCCCAATAAACATCCTCACCTCTCAATCTCGCATTAACTCCTTCTTCTAACTCAACTATAGCATAACCCTGCTTAAAACCTATCACTGTTCCTCTAATTTTTGTTCCTATCTTGTATTTTTTAGGAGCTAATTTCCAGGGATCTTCCTGAAAAGCTTTATAACTCAAAATTATTCTTTCTCTGCTTTTATCAACTTCAAGCACTTTAAATTTATATGTTTTGCCTATTTTTAATTTTTTTCTTATATCGGGAAGATAACCCCATGAAATTTCACTTTTGGGAACAAATGCGGTAAGTGATGATTTTAATTCAACAAGAGCTCCCGCCTTTTTAATCTTTGTTACGGTTGCTTCAACTTCATCACCGACTTTTAAAGAAGAAAATAATTTATCCTTCTTTTCCTTCATCTCTTCTATAAGAAGGCTTCTTCTTGAAACCACTCCGCTTTTATTTCTTTCATCCAATTTTATAACTTTAAATCTGAATTCTTTTCCGATTATTTCCTTTGGGTTTGTTACAGGCTTTGTATCCACCTGAGATTCCGGAAGAAAAAGGTCAACTCCCATATTCACCAAATATCCTCTCTTTATCTTTTTAATAACAGGAGCAAGAATTGTCTCTCCTGTTCTAAAGCTTCTTTCAACCTTCTGCCAACCTAAAATTTCATCAGCTTCCTTTTTTGAAAGCACTATCTCTTTTGAAGAAATCTTTTTTACAACAGCTTTAACAAGACTTCCCTCTGAAAATGGAATTTCGCCTTTATAATTATAGCACTCTTCAATAGGGATAAAACCTTCCTGCTTGTAGCCAATATCAACGATTACATCACTCTGTCCAATCTTAATAACTTTCCCTTCCACAATCTCATTTCTTTTCAGTTGTTTTAATTCATACTGATCAATCAAATCTTCCATTTTCTCCATTTTCTTCTCCTCTTCAATAATTTTTTCTTCTTTTAAATCTCCCATTTGTAGCCTTCCCTTCTTTCAATTTCCACATTATTATCGTGATTTTTAATCAAATCAACAAGGGCATCAATCTCATAGTCCGGTGTGGAGGCTCCGGTACTAATCCCCAAAATATTAACACCCTCTAAAATTTCAGGATTAAAGTTTTCTGCCCTTTCCATGTGATAAGTATTCGGTTGATACTTTTTTGCTATTTCGTATAGAGTTCTTGTATTAGAACTATGTTTACCACCTAAAATTATCATCATATCCGATTCTTTCGCCAATTTTATTGTGTCCTTCTGTCTCATTACCGTAGTATAACAGATTGTATCATAAATAATTGTTTTTGTTGAGTGTTTTTTAATAATTTTCACTATATTTTTAAATTTCTCCGGATTAAAAGTCGTTTGAGCTATTATTCCAATCTCTTTATTAAATCCGTCCAGAGGAATATCTTCCCCTTTACTTATAACTATCGCTTCTTTGCCCCCATACCCAATCTCTCCTTTTACCTCAGGATGTTCAGGTTTCCCTATTATAATCGGAATCTTTCCCTCTTTTTTTATTCTCTCAACAAGAAGTTGCGCTTTTTTAACCAAGGGACATGTTGTGTCAACTATTTTTACATTTTTTTTCTTTAATATTTCTTCTTCCTTCGGAGAAATTCCGTGTGTTCTGATAATAACAGTTGAGCCCTCTTCCACTTCATCTATCGAATCAATACTATAAACACCTCTTTTCTCTAAATCTTCAACAACAACCTTATTATGAATTAATTCTCCGTAAACATAAAGGGGAGTGTTTCCTTTTTCTATCTCATTGTTTATAATTTTTATCGCTCTTTTAACTCCAAAACAAAAACCTGCTTCTGATGCAATGATAACCTTCATTGTGGGTAGTATAATTTTCTAAAGGGCTTTTGTCAAGACTTCCTGAAATCTTTCATAAAATATGTATTTTTTTTAAAGTAATCTTTAAGACTTAGGTTTCAAAAGAGGAAAGAGAATAACCTCCTTTATTGACCTTGTTCCTGTTATTACCATTGTTAGCCTGTCTATCCCAATTCCTTCTCCAGCTGCTGGTGGCATTCCATATTGAAGTGCCTTTATATAATCATAATCTATAAGATGCGCCTCCTCATCACCTGCTTCTCTGTCTTTAACCTGCTCTTTAAATCTTTGAAGTT
>JALVQI010000019.1 GCA_027031485.1 Candidatus Aminicenantota bacterium
TCATAGTAAATAATTTTATCCTTTTAACAAGTTTACAACCTCCTAAAAGGCTAAGTCTTGCATGCCCCCAAGGGTCCACAAAGTTCACCGGATTATTACCAAAGGCTTTATAAAGATTAAGCCCTCCCGATATTCCTATGGGATCTTCTGTTATAAATCTTCCTCTCAGAGGATCATAGTATCTGTGGTAATAGTAATAAAGTCCGCTCTCCGAGTCATAGTATTTTGATTGGAAAGTTATCATTTTAATTAATTCCCGATTCACGATTTCCCGTAAAAATTAAAAACAATGAACCAAACACAAGAAACTCCGATTCACCATTCACAATTCACCATTCACAATCTTCCTTATCTCCTCTTCTGATCTTTTGGAAAATATGCTTTCAGGCCCTCCGGCTTTTATGGATTTTTTGAAATATTCGATGGCTTTTTCGTATTCGCCTTTGTGTTTCAGGATTATGCCGAAATGGTAGAAGATTATATTAGAGAGATAATTGCAACATTTAATTTTATTGGCTCCATCTTTTTCATAATTTTTTAAAAGTTCTTCATAAAGCTTAGTCGCTTTTTCGTTTTCTTTTTGGAGAAAAAATAGCCAAGCTTTTGCCTCAATATAAATGCTTTTTTAAAAAATATAAAAAACTTTTGTTCATATTTTCTTCCTTTCTCTAAAAGCTCCCAAGATTTTGAAATTTCTTTCTCATCGGCAAATAAAAGAACAGGAAGATAATACATTGCTCCAAACTTATAATTAGCTTCCATAAGTTCTTCATAATACTTTTTTGCATTGGAATTATATCCAAGAAGATAATACAAAGAAGCGATCCAGAACTTTTTTCTAAGGCTAACTTTAGAACTGGTATTCCCTTTTAATAATCTTTCAATAGCTTTTTTATATTTTCCTTCTTTTAATAAATAGGCATTCACTCCGCCTATTTTCCTTATTAAAAAGGCAATTATAAGGATATGAATAAGGATAGCAACTATAAACAAATTATTGGATATGATATAGGGAATATGATCGTATATTAGAAATAAAATAATACTAAAGATAATTATGATTATTTTCTCTTTATTGGACAAAACCATCTTCTACTCCTTATTCATTTATGTTTTTTCTTTGTCTTATATTTTAATATAGAAGATTTAATAAATATTTTTAATTCCATCCCGAGATATATTAATATTGATGATATTAAATCATAAATAAAATAAAACTCCACTCTATTCCATGAAAATGCTTTCTCTTGAATATATGTTTTTACAATAAAAGAGAAGGTTATTATTAATAATATGAAAAAAATAGTAAAAATAAGATCAATTTTTATTTCCATCTTTTTGAAAAACCCTGCTTTATATTTTGATTTTCGCTTTCTTACATTTCCGCTCCCTAAAATAAAAACAGTTCCAACAATAATTATCATTAATGAAACGAAAAAGAATAATGAACTATGAAGTTCATTAACAATATTCCACATTATTTCCTCCCGCATTTTCTTAAACATTTACCAAGTTTATAAGCATCATATGAAAAAGATGCTTTCCCTAACGATTTTTCAATAATAGGAAATAATTTAATGGAGGTTTTAGTTATTAAACTCAATTTTCCTGTTATGCTTTCTTTAAAAAATTTTTGGATAATTTTATGTTTTATAACTCCCATTTCTCCTTTTATAGAAGGCTCCATAATTTTATCTGCTACTCTCCAAAATACAAATTCCTTCCAGCATGCTCTTACACATTCTCTTCTGCATTTATACGGGCTATCTATATCAGTAAGCCAACCAAAACTTAGATAAAAAGTATCATACAATGACATAGAAATAGTGTCTTTAACTATATCTAAAACATTTATAAGCCCCCAGGGATCCACATAATTCACAGGATTATTATTCACAAACCTGTAAAGATTCAATCCTCCCGATATTCCTAAGGGATCTTCGGTTATAATCCTTCCTCTTTGAGGATCATAGTATCTATGGTAATAGTAATAAAAGCCGCTCTCTGAGTCATAGTATTTTGATTGGAAAGTTATCATTTTATTAATTCCCGATTCACGATTTCCCGTAAAAATTAAAAACAATGAACTAAACACAAGAAACTCCTATTCACCATTCACAATCCTCTTTATCTCCTCTTCTGATCTTTTTGTGAATATGCTTTCAGGCCCTCCGGCTTTTATTGATTTTTTAAAATATTTAATGGCTTTATCATATTCACCTTTGTGCTTTGAGATTATGCCGAGGTGGTAGAAGATAGGGGCGAACCTGAGGGTAGTTTTACATATTTTCTTCT
>JALVQI010000020.1 GCA_027031485.1 Candidatus Aminicenantota bacterium
AGCTTAAACGCTTATTCAGCCCCAATTTTTGAGGAAGAGCTTAAGAATTGTATATCAAATAGTCCGAGGATAGTTCTTGATTTACAACAGCTTGAATATATATCCAGTATTGGCCTCGGTGTTATTATTGGATACCTTGAAGAAGTAAGAGAAAAAAAGGGGGATATAAAAATCTATATTAAAAACAATCCCATTATTAAAGAGATTTTTGAGATTACCGGATTCCCTAAAATAATGAACTTTTTTGAAAACATAGAAAGTGCAGTTAAAAGTTTTAATATATGAAAATATTAATAGAAATAAATGCAGATACTATTTTTATTCCTCCTGTTCTCAGCTTTATAGAGGAATTCTGTAAAATAAATCGCTTCAAAGAGGAAGAGATAACAAAAATCACAATTGCAACAGAGGAATCTTTAACTAATATCATTAAACATTCATACCACAACAACAAAGAAAAAAGAATACATATAGAATTAGAGTTTGTAAATAAATCGCTGACAATAATGTTAAAACACAGGGGGGATGAGTTCGAAATTGATGAAAATTGTCTAAAGGTAGATATTGACAAAATTTTAAAGGACAGGAAAAAAGGAGGTTTCGGTCTCTATATAATAAAAAAATTCACAGATGAATTTAAGATCGGGAAAGACAAAGGATGGAATTACTATTTACTGAAGAAGAAATTAAAATAATTGAAAAGATTCTGAATAATCTTGATTTCTACAAAAAAAACAAAGAAAAAATACCGAAAACAATAATCAAATTAATAAATAAACTGGAAGAAAGAGACAAATTTAAAAAGGAAATTCGGGAACTTAATAAAAAATTACTCCTGAAAAAAATGGAAATAGATTCTATCTTTGATCTTACTTCTGCCTCCTATTGGTCTTTTGATAAAAGAAGCCTTATCAATCTATCAAGAAATTTGATTATGGGACAGTTGGGAATAAACAAATTGATTATTTTTACAAAGAATAGAAATAATATAGAGATTATAGAGAAAAAAGGAATTCCTCAAAAAGAGGAAACAATCAGAAAAATACTTTCCAAGAAGCTGAAAAACAATGAAAACACCATGCTTAAATGTAATAGTGAAGAATTGGCAGAAGTGAAAAATCTTTATTATATTGTAGGAAAAGATAAGACAAAAGGTATTGGAATTTTGCTCGGAAAAAAAATCGGAGGTATAGAACTCAATACGGAAGATATAGATTTTCTTCAAACGATTATGATGCAACTTAATATAATAATCGATAATATTGACCTGTATCAGAGCTTTGTTGAAAAGGAAAGAATTAGAAAGGAACTTGCAATAGCCAAAACAATCCAATTAAGAATGCTTCCTGAGAATCATCCGGATTGGGGAAACATAAGAATAGAATCATACACCCGTACTTCATATGAAGTTGGAGGAGATCTTTATGATTTTTTAGAGGATAAAAAAAATTACTATGTAACAATAGGAGATGTTTCCGGAAAGGGTTTGTCAGCCTCTCTTATTATGGCTTCTGCTCAAGCAAGTGTAAGAGCACTTATAAAGGGCGAGAATAAAGATCTTAAATCCATTATAAAAAGACTGAATTCTGTGCTTCTTTCAATCACAAAATCAGAAATGTATATGACTTTTATAATCTTAAAAATTAACAAAGATAAAAAAAGATTTGAGTATTTTAATGCCGGTCATCTTCCGGGTTTATTGTTCAGAAAAAACGGTAAAACAATGGAACTCAACGAAGGGAGTTATTTTTTGGGGATGTTTGATAAAGTAGAAGGAAAAGGGGGGAAAATAGAGATAAAAAGAGGTGATTCCATTCTTCTCTTTACTGACGGACTTTCTGAATTTGAAATAAATTCAAAAGAAATAGGAATTGAAGGAGTGAAAAAATACTTCATCAAAAGTAATTATAATATAAAAAAGCTTTACGAGCTTTTATCAATCAAAAATAAGAAGAAACTCAAAGATGATCTAACAATGATTTCCATAAACTTTTCTTAATTTTTACTCAAACTTCTCCTTCAAAATTTTGTAATCTTCCCTGTTGTTCACATTAAAAAAAGAATAGAGATTTTTATCATAAACCTTGAGCTTTTCTTCACTAATCTCAAGTATTTTGAACTTTTTATAAAGATTAGATACTTTAAGGTCTCCCGAATCAATCATTTTAAATAATTCGCTCATAATTTTTTTTGAATAAATAGCAACAAGGGGCTCATAGTAGCCTCTGACAACAGGCACAATAATATCATAATCCTTTGAAATTTTAGAAGACAAATATTTCAAAAGATCCGAAGAAAGCAAAGGTAAATCCCCCGCAAGCACAAGCACATAATCATATTTTGAACATTTTAGAGCCGAATAAATACCAACTATTGAAGCTTTTATTTCAAAAAAATCATCACAGGATTTTATATAAGGTAATCTTCTTCCAACAACAAAGTAATCATCACTCATTGACGAAATTTTGCTAATAATTATCTCTAAAAAGGTTTTCCCCTGAAATTCCAGTTTGAGTTTATCTTCTCCGAATCTTTTGCTCTTACCTCCTGCAAGAATGGCGATTGATAAATTTCTCTTTTTCATTCCATTTTCACCAAATTAAATTAATAACATTATATTTTATTTATAAATTTGAAGCAAGAATAGATATTGATGATTTTAAAGAGCCAAAATGAAATAAACAGCAAAAAATAACAAAATCAAATGAAAAATTACAATATCAGTTCAAAAAATCAGCAATATTAAGGTAATAAATTTTTGAAGAGAGCCTGTTATAAAGTTTGATTCAGACTCAAATCATAAGAACAAAATAATTTAAATTAACATGCTACCATTCTTTCCTACTTTCTCCCATTCATTTTCCCTTTAATTTGGATTTTTCTTAACCATACTTTCTATTTTATCTATTAATTTAAGTTTATCACTAAAATCATAAATGCTATAATAATTAACAAAATGCTTTTTTTCAGGAGGAAAATTATGGCTGAATGCTCCCTAAGAATAGTTGAGGAAAATGATTTAAAAATTATAAAGAATTGGGTAAACAATCCAAATGTGAATGATTATATAAGAGCTCGCACTCCTTTAACATACGAGGAAATTAAGAAACTCTACTTTTCCTTTCCATCGGAAATGAAAAACATTCACTTTATCATAGAAACAGAGGATAAAATTCCTATTGGTGTTGCTTCCTTAAAAAACCTTCATTTTGTTAATAAAAGAGCAGAATTCAGTATTTTCATAGGCGAAGATAAATACAGGGGAAAAGGATACGGTAAATGTGCTACAAAAAAAACTCTCGAGTTTGCTTTTATTAAACTAAATATTTATAAAGTGTTTCTTGAAGTTTATGAATTCAACAAGAATGCTGTAGAACTTTATAAAAAATTAGGTTTTCAGATTGAAGGCAGATTAAGATCCCATTCTTTTAAAAACGGGGAATATAGAAATCTCCTCATTATGGGGATTTTAAGGGATGAGTTTTTCGAAAAATAACTCACACCATAAGCAAAAAAATTTCACATACTTGATTTTTTCGCTGAAAAGCATTATATTTAGTAGTAATTTTTGAGGAGGAAAAAAATGAGTAAAAAAATAGTTGTAGGATTGGATCCGTCGGATTATACAAAAACAGCTCTTCAGATTGCAATAAGAAGAGCAAAAGAACTTGGAAGCCTTCTTGTTGGAGTAACAGTGGTAAACACAGAAGATATAAAAGATTCAGTCGGAGGAGCACCCGTAGGAGCGATTCACTATGCTGAAAAAGCCGTTGAAAAAAATATAACTTTAGCTCAAAAAAGAGCTCAGGAGCTTATAAATAATTTTGAAAAACTCTGTAAGGAAAATAATATAAAATATCTTTCCTTTATAAAAGATGGGAATCCCGCAGAGGAGATTATTGAGGAAGCAAAGACTTCTGACTTGATAATAATAGGTATAAAAACTCATTTTCACTTAGAACATCCGGATGTGGAGGGAGATACTTTAAAAGATCTCCTGAAAGAAACAGTAGCTCCCGTAATGGCAGTAACCGAAAAACCAAATCTCCCCACAAAACTCCTCATAGCTTACGATGGCAGTACCCAAGCGGCAAAGGCAATGAGGGAATATATCCATATAAGCCATATGCTACCTTTTGCTAAGAAAGCTTATCTTTTAAATGTGACAGATAATATAGAAGAGGGTACTAATTTATTAAAAAAAGCACAATCATATCTTGAACTCTATGGGATTGATGTGGAAAGGATCATAAAAAGCGGTGATCCCGCTGATGTTATTTACCAAACTGCAAAAGAATTAGGTGATGTTTTAATTATAATGGGAGCTTATGGACACAGTGGATTAAAGGAACTTTTCTTTGGCTCCACAGCAGAGAAAATAATAGAAGATGGGAGTTTCCCCATTTTTGTTTATCATTAAAATTATTCATTTATATGAAAAAAAAACTCTTAGTTATTGCTAATCCCAACGCTGGTACTATAAAAAAAGAAAAATTTAAAGATCTGATATTTAAAGAGTTTTCTAAGAAATACGATATTGATTTGCATTTCACAAGATTTAAAGGAGATGCGAAGGAGACAGCAAAAGAAAATATAGACAAATATGATATATTTGTCATATTCGGAGGAGATGGTTCAATAAATGAAATCGGTCGTTCTTTACTTTACTCTAAAAAACCTTTGGGTATAATTCCGGGAGGTTCGGGGAATGGTCTGGCCAAGGGTTTAAAGATCCCGAAAAACATTCACAAAGCAATAGAAATAATAAAAAATGAAAAAATAAAAGAAATAGATGCCGGGAAATTAAATGAAGACTATTTTTTCAATATCGGTGGAATCGGACTTGATGCCTGGATATCCAAAGATTTTAATGACAAACCTCTCGGAAGAGGGATTCCCCCCTATGTTTTATACGCTATTATAAACTACCTAACGATACCACCTTTTTTAGTGGAAATTGAAATAGACGGGGGACCAAAGAAAATTATCCCGGAAGCCATTTTGCTTACTTTTTCAAACTTCAAAGAATGGGGAGGAAATGCATATATAGCTCCACATGCTGATCCTTCTGATAAACTCCTTGATCTATGTATTATAGAAAATTTTCCACTTCCTTTAGGATTTGTCCATTTAAATAAACTTTTCAATAAGAAAATTGACAAATTCAAATACTATAAGACCTATAAATTTAAGAAATTATTAATTAAAACCCTTTCCCCTCAAATATATCATTATGACGGTGAAAAAGGAAAATGGGCTTCAACCTTTAAGGTTGAAGCCCTACCTCTATCTTTAAAAGTTATTGTTCCTTGAAAATTACTGAGTTTTGGTCTTCTTTTCAGTAATAATACTTACTATCTCAATACCTGAATTTTTAAGAATCTTGATAACGTCCACCACTTTACCATAATCGGTTTCTTCATCAGCTTTGAAGAATACTTTATTTTGATTCTTCTGTTCAATATATTCCATTATCTTATCTTCTAATTTATCAAGATCAATAGGGGTTGCATTATAATAAACGGTTCCATCCTTTTTTACTGATACTGTAATAATCCCCTTTCCGGGCTCATTTTTTACATATTTTGCTTCGGGAAGTTTTACATCAACTCCCTTTTTCAGCATTGGTGTAATAACCATAAAAATGATTAAAAGGACTAAAAGTATATCTGTCAATGGGATAACATTAGGTTCAGAATTAAATTCTGAGCCTCCGCCAACTTTGGCTCCCATAATTATTCTCCTTTCTTATAATTTTTCACGAAATAGTCAATGAGCTCGGAAGAGGCGTTAGCCATTTCATCGGTAAAAATACCAATTCTGGCTATATAAAAATTGAAGAACCAAACTGCAGGTAATGCGACACCGATTCCTGTTCCCGTAGTAACAAGTGCTTCTGCAATACCTGCTGCAACTGCTCCGATACCACCGGATCCTGTAACAGCCATTCCCTGGAATGCATTAATAATTCCGAAAACCGTTCCAAACAAACCGATAAAAGGAGCTGTTGCACCGACAGTAGCCAAAACAGTCATTCCTCTTTTAAGTCTCTGGGTTCCCTGAGCTGTGGCTCTCTCTATTGCTCTCTTTGCCGCCTCAATTTTTTCATCATAAGAAGCTCCCATATCATCTTGAGATGTTAATTCCTGAAGACCGGCATACAAGACCTGAGCGATATGAGAATCTTTAAATTTTTTGTTTTTAGCAAGTTCAATAGCTTCTTGAAGCTTTCCCTGAGATAAATATTTTTCAATTGTTTTTAAAAAAAGTCTTGATTGATTTTGTACCTTCTTGTAATACAAAAATCTCTCAACTCCCACAGCTAATGACCAAACTGAAAGTGCAATAAGTGTAAGGAAAACAGTTTTGGCGAGAAGACCCATACTGTGCCACATTTCAACTAATGTAAATTGACCCATTATATTACCTCCTACATAATATTTTTTTTATTTAAATTTAAAAGTAACCGTTAAGGTAAACTTAACGGGTTTGGGTACTCCGTCAATAATCATCGGCTCAAAAAGCCATTTTCTAACAGCTTCGATAGCTGCCTGATTCAAAAGAGGATGTCCTCTTAAGACTCTGACCTTTCTAACTCTGCCTCTGATATCTGTTTCACATTCAAGAATAACTATTCCTGTTACTCTTGCCGTTCTTGCCATTTGAGGATAGGTAGGAATTACCTTTCTTATAATTTTAGGAGGTTTAATAATCCTTACTGAAGGAGTATTTTCTTCATCATTATTGCCTGTTAAAACACCTCCTAAAACTCCTCCTAAAACTCCTCCTGCAACACCTCCTTCTATTCCTCCTTCAACTCCTCCTTCTATTCCAATATCATTAATATCTTCTTCTTGTATTTCTTCAGGAACCTCTATGGGAACAACAAAACCTGTATTCTTAATTTCTTTCTTTTTAACCTCTTCTTTCTTTTGCTCTTTTTTCTTCTTTACTTTTTTCTTTGCAGGGGGCGGGGGTGGTGGCGGGG
>JALVQI010000021.1 GCA_027031485.1 Candidatus Aminicenantota bacterium
TCATATGTTGCCTTTTGCAGGATATGCCCATGTTGCATATATTCCGAAAAAAGGAAGAATTGTGGGTTTAAGTAAGATTGCAAGGGTTGTTGATGCTTTCTCAAAAAGACTTCAACTTCAGGAGAGATTAACCACCCAAATTGCTGATACTCTTTATGAGCATCTCAAGCCTTATGGGGTAATGGTTGTAATAGAAGCGGAACACATGTGTATGACAATGAGGGGTATAAAGAAACCCAAATCTTTGACTGTAACTTCGGCAGTCAGAGGAATTTTCAGATCGGATATAAAAGCAAGAGAGGAAGCACTCTCTCTTATTAAAAGTACATTAAGGAGAGGATGATGAAAAAATATTATATAACAACTCCCATATACTATGTTAACGATGTTCCCCACATAGGGCATTCCTACACCACCATAATCGGGGATGCGATTAGCAGATTTAAGAAAATAATGGGGTACGAGGTATTTTATCTTACAGGTACGGATGAGCACGGACAAAAAATTGAAAAATCAGCAAAGGAAAAAAATATCTCTCCGATAGAATTGGCGGATAAGGTGGTGGAAAGATTTAAGACCCTATGGGGAGAGCTCAACATAGATTATAATTTTTTTATTAGAACCACAATGGATTTTCATGAGAAGGGAGTGCAAAAAATATTTGAAAAACTTTTAAAACAGGGTGATATCTATAAAGGTGTTTATACAGGGTGGTATTGTGTAAGCTGTGAAAACTACATATCCGATGATGCAGAGGAAGATTCCGAGGGAAGGAAAATCTGTCCTGATTGCGGGAGGCCTACGGAAAAAGTTTCAGAGGATGTTTATTTTTTTAAATTAAGCTCATATCAGGATAAACTTTTAAAATTTTATGAGGAAAATCCTGAATTCGTTATTCCCGAAGGAAGGATGAATGAGGTTGTCTCTTTTGTTAAGGGGGGGCTCAAAGATCTCAGTATAACGAGATCAACCGTAAAATGGGGAATTAGAGTTCCTTCTGACCCTGAACAAACAATATATGTCTGGTTTGATGCTCTTCACAATTATATTACCGGTGTCGGTTATGGAACTGATGAAGAAAAGTTTGAAAAATGGTGGCCTGCTGATTTACATTTGATTGGAAAAGATATTTTAAGATTCCATGCTGTTTACTGGCCTGCCTTTCTTATGGCGGCAGGCCTTGAGCTTCCCAAGAAGATTATAGCACATGGATGGTGGCTTAAAGATAAGAAAAAAATGTCAAAATCCATAGGGAATGTTCTTGACCCGTATCTTTTAATTCATAATTTCGGAGCTGATGCATTGAGGTATTTTCTGTTAAGGGAAATTCCGATAGGGATAGACGGCAATTTTTCCCATGAGGGTTTTATTCACAGAGTAAACTCGGATCTTGCAAATGATCTTGGTAATCTTGTTAACAGAGTCTGGGGGATGGCAAAAAAATACTTTTCTTCAAAAATTCCTGCTTGCAAAGGGGAACTCTATCTGGAAAATGAGTATGAATTATTAAGAAAAGACTATATAGATTATTTTGACAAATACCAGATAAACAGAGCTCTTGAAAGATTGTGGAGTTTCGTGGGAGATTTAAACAGATTTATTGTGGAAAAGGAACCCTGGAAACTTAATAAGGAAGGAAAGAGTGAAGAGGTTTCCAGAATTTTACTCTCCCTCGTCCAAGCAATAAGAGGTATTTTTTCTCTTGTTTATCCTATAATGCCTGATGCTTCAGAAAAGGTGTTAAAATCAATAGGGGTTAAGGATCTTCCGGAGAGGGAGTTTAAATTTAATTTTAGTCCTGTTATTACCGATATTAAACTTGAAGAATTACCTCAGCTCTTTCCAAGAGTTGATAAAGATGAATTTTTCAGAGAAAACAAAGAGGAGGATAAAAAAATGGGTGAAGAGAAAGAAAAAATCAGAGAAGAAAGAAAGTATATAAAGTTTGAAGATTTTAAGAAAGTTGAAATGGTTGTAGCTAAAATCCTTGAAGTTCTTGAGATAGAGGGAGCTGATAAGCTTTACAGGTTAAAAATTGATATTGGAGAGGAAAAAAGAGAAATTTTAGCCGGAATTAAACAATACTACAAACCGGAAGAATTAATAAACAAAAAAATAATTGTTGTAAAAAACCTTGAACCCAAAAAACTGAGAGGCTTTTTATCAAACGGGATGCTTTTAGCGGCAAATATTAATGGGAAACCTGTTATTCCCTTCCTACCTGATGATGTTCCGTGCGGTTCTCCGATGACCTGATAAAGATGAAGATTGAACCGGAACAGGTTTTGGATCTTTATTTTATTTATTTATCATCTATCTTCGGAGAAAAACGGGTTAAAAACATAGTTAAAATCATAAAAGAGAATGATAGTGAGTTTGCTTTAAAATTAAGTGAAAGGCGAAAAGCTGTGGATAACTTTATTCTTAATCAAAGAGAGCTTTCAGAAGAGGAAATCAGAAAAAACATACAAAATTTGTCTGAGGAAGATCAAACGCTTATAATATACAGATTGTTAAGGGAGGGGTTGGTAAAATCTCTAAACTTCGTTGGTTTTAAAGCAAACTCTCTGAAAAATTTTGTTTTTAATTTGGAGGCAGGAAAATGAAAAATAAAAAGATAATACTTTTGCTTATCTCCTTAATGTTTTTCTTAAATTTCATCTATGCTGAAAGAGGTTCTGTTGTCATTTTTGCAGGAAATCAATGGATATCAGATGAGAATATAAGAGAGATTTACGGTATAAACTTTTTAAGGTATGGAGGGGAGCTTAATATTAATGTCTTTAAAAGTCTTGGCTTTTTTCTGAAGCTCTCCCATCAATCTCAATATGGCAGAACCACTTATTTTAAAGAGGAAACCTATATTGAGATGAATCCGGTTTTCTACGGTATCAAATTCGGAAATAGATTTTTTATAAAAGCAGGGTTTTTAAATATGAGATTTCAGGAAAAATCCGATATTTCGGATTACAAAGATTCCACAGGAGGAACTTACTTTGGCGGAGGTTTAAGAATCCCGATTATCGCTCCTGTTAGTTTTTCTTTTGAATTTGGTTACGCAAAGGCTGATTATTCTTTTAAAAACAGTGAAGGAGTGGAGACAACAATTAAGTTGGGAGGGGTTTCAACTGATGCAGGTATTGTTATAAGATTTTAGAATTATACTATGAAAAAAGAGAAAAGGGTTTTTATTATAGCGGAAGCTGGAATTAATCATAATGGTGATTTAAAATTAGCAAAAGAATTAGTGGATGCGGCAAAAGAATCGGGTGCGGATGCCGTGAAATTCCAGATTTTTCATACGGAGAGCTTTTATTCAATAAAGCACAAGGGTTTTGAACATACGGAATCTGACATTTATAATCTTATGAGATCTCTTGAGTTTGGAGAGGATGAGTGGATGGAACTAAAAGAGTTTGCAGATAAAAAAGGTATTTTATTTTTTGCAAGTGTCTTTGATGATATTTCCTTTGAAATTTCAAGGAAAATTGCTATGCCTATTTATAAAATAGCTTCGCTTGATATTACTAATTTCCCTTTAATAAAAAAGATTGCTAAAACAAAAAAACCTGTAATTATTTCAACAGGATTTTCAACACTTGATGAGATTTCAAGGGCTGTAAAGTGGATTGAAGAGGAAAAAAACAAAAATATTTCAATTTTACATTGTGTTTCACTATATCCTCCTAAACCTGATGAAGTGAACCTCAATTTTATAAAAACATTGAATAAGGTTTTTCCTTATGAAATCGGTTTTTCCGATCACACGAAAGGGTGGCATATGGCTATTGCTGCTGTTTCTTTGGGAGCAAAAATTGTGGAAAAGCACTTTACCCTGGACAACAATCTTCCGGGACCCGATCAAAAGTTATCTTTGAATAAAGATGATTTTAACAAAATGGTTACTGAAATAAGAGAAGTGGAAAAATCATTTGGTGATGGTTTTAAACAAACCCTTGTTAAAAGAGAGAAGGAAGTTGTAAAAATTGCAAGAAGGGGAATCTATGCAAAGAAAAAAATAGGGAAGGGTGAAAAGCTTACCCCGAAAAATATTATAGGGAAGAGGCCGTTGAAGGATGGAATTGGAATAGAGTTTTATAATATGATATTAAACCGAAGAGTAAAAAGACTTATAAAGGAAGGAAAACTTATTAAATTTGAGGATTTGGAGTGATAAAAAAGATTGAAAATTTTGTTTCTCTTATTGATACAAGTCTTAGAGAAGCAGTAAAAAAAATGGATGCAAATGGTAAGGGGGTTGTAATTGTTGTTGATCATGAAGGGAGAATGAAAGGAATTTTAACGGACGGAGATTTTAGAAGGGCTGTTTTAAAAGGAATTGAGCTTGACACTCCGGTTAATGAAATTATGACCAGAAACTTCAAATATGTGGATATAAACTATTCTCTCAGAGACGTTAAGAGAATATTTTTAGAGAATCCTATCATAAAGCACATACCTGTACTTGATAATGGTTTTTTTGTTGATCTAATCATAAAGGAAGAATTTTTTGGGATAAAGTCAGCAAAAAAGGAAAAGCAAAATTTAAATATTGACGTGATAATAATGGCGGGAGGAGAGGGAAAAAGATTGGACCCTTTCACAAAGATTTTCCCTAAAGCCTTGATTCCGATAGAGAATAAGCCGATGATAGATTATATTTTAGAGCACTTCTTGCCCTGGGGAATCTCCAAGTTTTATATTTCAGTTAATTATAAATCGTCTCTTATTAAATTTTATTTTCAGGATTCGAAGGATAATCTTAACTATGAATTTTTAGAAGAGAAAATTCCATTGGGGACAGCCGGTGGGTTAAAGTATCTTGAAGGGAAGGTTTCAAAAGACTTTTTTGTTACAAATTGTGATGTGATCATTAAAGCTGATTTTAAATCCATCTTAAAATATCATACAGAGTCAAACAATATTTTAACAATAATAGGTTCCACCAAGAATTTTACGATTCCCTACGGAATATGTAAGGTGGATGAAGAGGGTAAATTATTGGAGTTTGAAGAAAAACCTAATTTTGATTTTATTGTTAACACAGGAGTATATGTTGTTTCTCCCAGGGCATTGAAGTACATACCATTTGAAAAATATTTTGATATGACGGATCTGGTTGGCGTTTTATTGGAAAATAATGAAAAAATAGGAATCTTTCCGATTTCGGAATTTTCTTGGATTGATGTCGGAGAATGGGAAAAATATCAGGAAGCATATAGTATATTAAAGGATAAGATAAGAGAGTGAGCAAAAAGGTTTTTTTGAAAAAATGCGGAACAAATATTTTCGGCTGGGATATTGATGAAAATCTTTATCTTTTTGATTCCGACGAAAGTGAAAAATTAATAGGGAAATTACGGTTTGACTATGATTTTTGCATAGACCAAGACACTATTTTTTCCATCAGAGATAGATCCGTATATAGGGGAGAAAATAAAAAAGACTTGAGCTTGGATTTTCCGGTTAGAGTTAAGGTATTTAATAATTTTATTTATATCCTTGATCAGGAAAAAGCCTCTCTTTACAAATTTGATTTTTCGTTTAACTTAAAAGAATCTTTTGGACAAAAAGGTCTGGTTGAGTTTGAAGATAAATTTTCAATCTTCCTCTTATTTCCTCTTGATTTTGACTTATTTGAAGATGAAATTTCTATTATAGATGTAGGAAATAGAAGGACAATCGTTTTCAACCGGGAATTAACTTTAAAAAAATCTTTTCCGGTTATAGGGAAAAAGGTAAGATTTTTGGATAAGAATAAATTATTAATACTTTTTGGAGAGGAAATTCATAGAATAGATATAAATGAAAACAAGATAGCCAAAACTTCATACGATAATATTCTTGATTTTGAAATTATGGGTAATGGTGAACTCCTTCTGATCAAGGAAGATAGATGAAATGGATAGGAGCTCATGTTAGTATTGCCGGAGGGGTTGAAAATGCTCCTTTGAATGCCAAAAAAATCGGAGCTAAAGCTTTTGGTATGTTTTTAAAGAACCAATTGCAATGGGAGGCTCCAGCTTTAAAAGATGAGAGTATAAGAAAGTTCAAGGAAAACTGCGGACAGCACGGTTTTGCTCCGGAGCAAATTTTACCCCATTCATCATACTTGATAAATTTATGTTCTCCGGAGAAGGATCTTTTGAAGAAATCTCGAAAAGCTTTTGTTGACGAGTTAAAAAGAGCGAAAGATTTAGGTCTGAAGTATCTTAATTTTCATCCCGGAAGCCATAAGAATTTAATTTCGGAAAGTGATTGTATTAAAATAGTGGCTGAATCTATAAATGTAGCCCTTGACAAAGTTCCAGGAGTTGTTGCGATAATAGAAAATACGGCAGGACAGGGAGCTAATATAGGATATGAATTTGAACATCTTAAAATGATAATAGATGGGGTGGAAAAAAAAGACAGAGTCGGAGTTTGTCTCGACACCGCTCATTTGCATGGAGCCGGTTATGATATTAGAAGCTATGATTCTTTTACAAGAACAATAAAGGAGTTTGATGGTATTGTCGGAAAATCATTTTTAAGAGCATTCCATTTAAATGATTCAAGGGTTGAATTGGGAAGCAAAAAGGATAGGCATGAAAGTCTGGGATTGGGCAAAATCGGAGTTAATGCATTTAAGTTTATTATTCAAAGCCCTGTATCTGATAATATTCCTCTGATTTTGGAAACAGTTGACCGGAAAAAATGGCCTGAAGAAATTAAACTACTTTATTCCTTTGTTAAAGAATAAAAGAAAAAAGCTTAAAAGACTTGACAAAAACTGAAAAATGTTTAAACTTTATTATATAAGATTAATATTTTAAAGGAGGTCTTAGATGACAAAGACAGAATTGGCTGAAAAATTAGCAAAAAAAACAGGTTTATCCAAAGCTAAAGCCATTGAAGTTGTAAGTGTAATTTTTGATGCACAGCCCGGGAAAGGGATCATAGCCACCGAACTTGATGCAGGAAGAAAAGTAACAATCCCCGGTTTTGGAACATTTACTTCAAGAAAGAGAAAAGCAAGGGAGGGAAGAAACCCAAGAACAGGGGAGACAATTAAAATCGCAGCAAAGAAATACCCTGTGTTTAAAGCAGGAAAAACACTTAAAGAAAGAGTAGCTAAATAAGCTAAAAGCTTAATAGAATTAATTTGTGCAAGGGAAGGAGGCACATCTTAAGGAAAAATTAAAGAGTTTATCTCTTTCAATCGAAGAGATAAAAGCTTTTTTAGAGAAGGAAGAGGTTGTAAAAAATAGAGAGTATTTGATACTCTTGCTTACAAAGCCTGCAATGGTTCCTTCCATTGCAGCCTCCTTCTTTCCTTCTCTTTTCCCGCTTGATCTGGTAAGGGTAATTAAGACCCCATCAACAAATGTTTTTGTCAGACAAGCTGCACTCCTAAACCTATCAAATAAATATTATAAACTTCAAAAGGGGGAAAAGAAGGTTTTATGGAGGATGGTTCCTCCAGAATTTATTAAGATGGTGAAGGAAGATGATCCGTCTATCCTTATTGAACTTTTAAAAAATTCGAGGCTAAGAGAGGATGATCTTTTTTATCTTATAAGAAAGGTAAAGTTAAATCAGAACTTTGTTTCCACAATCTTATCAAATCCAAAATGGAAGACAAGGGAGAGGATACTATTTGCACTTGCGTCAAGAGGGATTTTTTCTGATGGCTTTGTTATAGGGGTGTTAAATCGTTTTTCAAAAACTCATCTGAAGGAGTTTTTAAAAAATCCTTTGATTTCTCAAAGAGTTAAAAAGAGAATAAGGGAATATTTGAATATTAAACCAAAAAATTAATAATTTCCGAACCGAAATTTGTATTGTAAGTCTTTGAAATTAAATTTGAATTAAAATTATTTTCGGGAATTTTTAAATTTTGCTCTTTTACTTCATCATTTTCGGTTTTTTTCATAGCTTCCTGTGACTCTTTTTGCTTTTTTTTCATAAGCTCAATTCTCGCTTTATTTTCCATCTGTCTTGCTTTTGCAGCTACCTGCCTATCCTGTGGCGAGGGATCCTGAGGGGCAAGGGCGCATCTTTGAATTCTCTTTGCCTTTTCAATGGTAGCTTCCGGATCATCGGGAACTTCCGATGTGTCAATTTTAACTTCACCGGCAACAGCATAAAGCTGTCCGTCAGGTCCCCTCTTGTATTGAAACTGAGCCGGTGTTACCGCCAGTCCCTGGGCTGCCATGATGTGAGCCATTTCATGCTGCTTCACCTTTCTATCTGTCTCTTTTAACTTTTTTAACTCCTCTTTCTCTTTTTCCGAAAGTTCTCCGTCTTTTTCCCTTTTTTTATCTATTTTGAATTCCTCTTGCTCAGAACTCTGCTTTACTGCAAATTTATCCGCAGCATAACTTGTAGAAACAAAATAGCTGTTAATATTTCCTATGTCCATTATTAATAAGATACTACTTTTTACCAATTTGTCAAGATTTTACTTTTGTGTTGTATTGACTTACCGCTTCTTTTATCTCCTTGATTTCTTCCATTTTTAAATTGCTTTTAAGATAGACAAAAGCGATCTTATTTTGAATAAGAGGGTCTTCATCTTCTCGTATAACACCCTTTTCAACCAATCCGTTATAATCTTCAGTCCCCGGAATGGGAGAAAAATATGAAAAGCTTATGGGAACTTCAAATTGGGAAACAAATTTGAAAGAATCCCGGATATCCTGAGCTTTTTGAAGGGGATGTCCGAAGAGTATGTATGTCTCAAGCTGTTTTCTCTTAAAACCCGAATTAATGAGATTCACAATTGCTTTTTCAAAATCTTTGAGTTTTAATTTCGGAGCAAGTTTGTCCGTTAGCTTTTCAACACCAATCTCAAGACTTAACCTCAAAGTTTTAAAATTGCTTTCAAAGATAGCATCAGCGGTTTCCCTGTCTATCTCTTTAACATGGATTCCGTTTGGTGTGTGAAAAGAGAAATTGATACTATTTTTCTTTAATGTATTCAGGAGAGGTAAAAGCCTTCTCCTTTTGTTGATCAACAGGGCATCATCATAGAAAACTATATGTTCTATACCATAAACTTCTTTGTAATAGGAGAGCTCATTGAAAAGGTTTTTCACATCCCTTTGAAAAAATCGTGGAGAAAGGATTTTTGTCGCACAGTACGGACATCTGTAAGGACAACCTATTGATGTCATAAATGGAAGATACGGGTGTCTGCTCTGAAGAGAGTAGTCGGGATAGGGAAGTTCATCCATGTTTTTAAAAACAGGAATTTCTTTCACTTTAAATCCCAATTTTTTTAAAAGCGGCAAAATACTATTTTCCGCTCTCCCTTTGAAAACAAAGTCTGCTCCGGAATTTTTCTTTGCAAATTCGTATAGAAGAGAGGGATATATTCCTCCCATCCATACTTGAGATTCCGGAAAAAGTTTTTTTATTATTTCAATTGCTCTGTGAACTCCGGGATACCAGTATGTCATTGTTGATGTAACAAGGTATAAATCCGCTTTACCAATCTTTAATAATCTCTCTATGAACATATCTTCTGTTATTCCGTATCTTGAATAGAATCTGGGGATATCAGAAAATATTTCGGGCTTTTTTATTCTTTCTTTATAAAATTTTCCTCTTCCATCCTCTTTTGAAGGGGGGAACTTCAATTTCTTTCTAACATCTTCGGAGAATCTATCAAGACAATCTATGAAGTGTATCTCTTTATCTTCAATATTGTTTTTTATAATAGAGGCAAGGTATAATAAACCGACCGGTCTTGCCCACAGGTCATAGGCTGTAAAATCATAAATCCATGGATTAATCAGAACAATCTTTCTCAATTTATAAGAACTTTACAGGGCCCTCGGCCGAACCTTCGATAAACTGTTTTATGATGGGATTTGAAGTATTTCTTATCTCTTCAACTGTTCCTATCTCTATTATTTCCCCTTTATAAAGCATTCCTATTCTATCCGCGATTGTAAAGGCACTTTTCATATCATGGGTAATTACTAAAGATGTGACTTTATAATCTTTCTTTATCTTTATTATTAGTTTACTTATTACATCTGACATAATGGGATCAAGTCCTGTGGTCGGTTCATCATAAAGGATTATTTCAGGCTTTAAGGCTATTGCCCTTGCCAGTCCCACTCTCTTTTTCATTCCTCCTGAAAGGTCGGAGGGCATTTTTTCTTCAATATCCGAAAGCCCGACACTTTCGAGAGAATTTTTTATGATTTGGTTTATTTCATCTTCCGAATAGTTAAAAAACCTCCTAAGCCCGAAAGCAATATTCTCTCTTACATTTAAAGAATCAAAGAGAGCTGCACCCTGAAAAACATAGGCAAATTTTTTCATTTTTTTTAAAAGTTCTTTTTTACTCATTCTGACAATGGATTCCCCCTCAACAATAATATCTCCTGAATCAGGTCTTATGAGGCCTACCAGATGCTTCATTAAAACACTTTTCCCTGTTCCCGAACCTCCTATGATGACAACAGTTTCACCCCTATTTATTGATAGATTTACACCCCTTAAAACATCCCTTTCTCCGAAAGATTTATAAAGATTGATAATTTCTATGTATGCCATTTTATCCCTTTAAACTGAATGGAAGAATTTTCCCCCAGATAAAATCAGCAACTAATATCAAAACGCTCGATGAGACAACGGCAAAGGTTGTGGCTTTTCCCACTCCTTCTGCTCCACCCTCTGTTTTCATCCCATAATAGGAGCTAACAGAAGCAATGATAGCTCCGAAAGAAAAGGCTTTTATCAATCCTGTCATAATATCCCAGACTTCAAAGTGGGCCATAATTGATTCCATAAAATTTGTCGGATTCATCTCCATAACAAGCACATCCACTATATAAGAACCTATCAAACCTATTATATCCCCGTAAATAACAAGAATGGGGAGCATTAAAGAGGCTGCTATTATTCGTGGTGAAGCTAAGAATTTCACAGGATCAGTACCAAGAGTAAAGAGAGCATCTATCTGCTCGGTAACCTTCATTGTACCGAGCTCTGCGGCTATTGAAGCTCCCACTCTTCCGGCAACCATTAATCCGACAAGAACAGGAACCAATTCTTTGGCGATTGAAACCCCCATTATTGAAGCAGAGTATGCTTCCGCTCCGAATTTTTTAAATCCCAGATATGTCTGAAGAGAAAAAACCATTCCGGTAAAAAGAGAGGTGAGACTTACCACTTGAAGGGAACTTACCCCTATTTCAAACATCTGTTTTATAACCTCTCCCTTTTCAAAGGGTTTTGAAAAAATGCTTTTTATGGCTTCAAAAGAGAAAATTGCCATATCTCCCAGAAGAAAAAAAATATTACTATCCAGAAATTTTTTAAAAAACTTTTTCATTTAAAAAAAACTATATTAAAATATTATATTTGTCAAGAAAGAAAAAAATATCAACAGATAGAAATTTAGGGTACTTCGAAACTTTTGGAGTTTATAACTATCAACATGAATGATTTTGAGGTAAAATACTCTATGGTAATACCTGTTATTTTATTCGGGATGGCTTTCATTGGATTATTTATTTCCATTATAGGTTGGAGATTTTTGGACAAACAGAGGAAAAAGCTATTGACAAGAATTTCCTATTTACTGGCTTTTTTGGGGATTATTGTTTCCTTTTATGAAATGGAATACTATAGCGACAACCTAATTACTTCCTTTGCACTCCTGTTAATTGGTTTTACTGTTTCAGAAATTTATGATAGAATGAAAAGATGAAAACAAGGAGGTCTGCTGTTTATCCGGGATCCTTTGATCCCATAACCAACGGGCATATAGATCTTGTTCACAGAGCTCTGAAGATCTTTGATGATTTGACCATAGCTGTTCTGGTTAATCCTAAAAAAACTCCTCTTTTCAGTTTTCAGGAGAGGATGGAAATAATTAAAGAGGTCTTCAAAGATGAAAGCAGAGTGGAAGTTGATTGTTTTGATGGACTTCTTATTGATTTTTTGAAGAAAAAAAAGAGTAATATAGTTATAAGGGGATTGAGGGCTGTATCTGATTTTGAGCTGGAATTTCAGATGGCTCTGATAAACAGAAAACTTTCCCCTGAGTTTGAAACCTTTTTTATGGTGCCGGGTTTAAATTATACTTTCTTGAATTCAAGTGTGATAAAAGAAATATATAGTTTTGGGGGAAGAGCTCCTGATCTTGTCCCTCCCATAGTTGATAAATATTTAATGGAGAGGTTTAAAAAATGAAGGATTATGTAAAAGCTTTAATGGATACTCTTGGAAATAAAAAAGTGAAAATAACTCGTGAATATGTTGAAACACATTCATTTGATGCAATGAGAAAGAAATATTTACCCGAAGTTGTAATTTTCCCCGAGAAGACAGAAGATGTAGTTAAGGCAACAAAAATAGCTTCAAAGCATAAAGTTCCTGTTACCCCGCGCGGTGCTGGTACGGGTATGACAGGAGGTGCTCTCCCTTTAAAGGGCGGCATACTTATTTCTTTTTCAAAAATGAATAAGATTTTAAAAATCAATGTGGAGGATACAACAGCTATTGTTCAGCCGGGTGTTGTCACCTACGATTTTATAAAGGAGGTTGAAAAATATGGCCTTTTTTATCCACCTGATCCTGCTTCCTACAGAACTTCCACAATTGGAGGAAATGTGGCTGAAAATGCAGGAGGTCCGCGTTGTTTTAAATATGGTGTCACGAAAAATTATATACTTGGCCTGGAAGCTGTTATGATTGACGGAACTGTAATAAAAACGGGGGGCAAGACAATTAAAAATGTTGTAGGTTATAATCTTACGGATCTTTTAATAGGTTCGGAAGGTACCCTTGCTATTATTACAGAAATAATAACAAAATTAATCCCAAAGCCTCAAAAGAGAGGAGTGGTAAGATTGGGTTTTAGATCTTTGGGGGATGCGGTTAAAGGAGTGAACAAGGTTATAACAAACGGACTTTTTCCTTCCGCTCTTGAATTTATGGATAAGAGTGCTATTGAGGAGGTTTATAGATTTTTAGGATTAACCCCGAAAGAGAATATCTCTGCCTATTTAATCCTTGAATTTGATGGAAATAAGAAAGAGATTGATTCTCAGATTGATGTTATTAAAGGGTTGTTTAATGAGAGTGAACTTGAAGAGTTTTTATATGCCACGGATCCCGAGGAAATGGATAAGATATGGCAGATAAGAAGAAATATAGCAGGAGCTGTTTCTAAATCGGATTTGCTAAAATACAATGAAGATATTGCTGTTCCAAGGGGTAAGTTGACTGAGGTGGTTGATTATATATATGAATTAGGGGAATCTTACAAGGTTAAAACAATTCTGTTTGGTCATATAGGAGATGGTAATATACATACGAATTTCTTTCTAACTGAAGAGCAAGTACCTTTTGTGGAGGAACTTCTGGGAAAATTGTTTAGAAAGGTGATTGAGGTTGGGGGAGTTCTCTCAGGTGAGCATGGAATAGGAATCGCAAAAAAGGATTTTATAGATTATCAGCTTTCTCCCAAAATTTTACAAATTCACAGGGAAATTAAAAATATTTTTGACCCAGAAAATTTATTAAACCCGGGGAAAGTTTTTTAAAAGTTCTTGTTTTTCTTTGAAAGAATAGTGATAAGATCTATCTGCTTTGTCCAGAAATTGTCAGGATAAATACTTTTTAGCCTTTGCCAGTAGAAGCTGCCTGTTTTTACGTCTCCCGCCATATAATAAATTCTTCCCAGATGAAAAAGTGCCCACGCTTTGCTTTCGGGAATTGTTTTAAGGGTTAGTTTCAAGGTGCTTATTGCCCTTTCTTTTTTATTGTTTTTCATATATACGATTGCGGCGGGAACGAGAATCTCTGTCTTGTCTTTTGGACTGTTTATTTTTTTTCTTGACAATATTTGAAGGGTTCTTTCAGCTTCTTTCCATCTGTTTTGCTTTATTTCCAATTTAAGCAAAAGTATGTATGCTTTAATAGCAAGATTGCCGCTTTTGAAATTTTTAAGATTCAGTTTTATAAAATCATAGGCTTTTTTTATCTTATTTTCAGAAATATAGTATTCCACAAGTCCTAATTTTATCTGGGGAGGAAGTTTTTCTAAAGGGTAAAGTCTTTGAAAAAGTTCTATGTTTTTTTTAAATTCTTTCCAGTCCAGAAGATTATAAGAGTTTTCTAAAAGTCTGATAAGAATCTTCCTCTTTTCATCTCTTTTTGTGGAAAGAATATACATTCTATTTAATAATAATTTTTCCATTTCATAAAGATTAAGGCTTTTCATTATCTTAGCAAGTTTTTCTATTTCATAGTTTTTTAAAAAAGTTGTATCCTTGTTTGTTCTTAAAAAGTACATAAGTATTCTGTTTTTATCTTTTGTTTTTTTTAAAAAATCATCAAAGTATTTTCTATAGATTTTTTCCCCTTCGGGATCCACAAGGGTTGTTTTTAAATATTTAAAAAGCTCAAACATTCCCTGTTCTGCTTCCCCTCTCTGTTTGTAAAATTCAATTAATTTAACAAAAGCGAGGTGTTTATCCTTTAGGCTTGTTGTTTTTTTTATTATGGATCTATATACTTTTTCCGGTTGTTTTAAATAATATGGAATTTTTAATCTTTCCATTTGAGATTTAGTCAGGTGGGATACACTATCGGCAATTCTTATCTTTGCCTTGTTTGAAATGGGGTAATTCCCGTATTTATTTATTACTTCATTTAAAAAAATCGCCGAAAGTTTATAGTTTTTTTGTTGAAAGAATATGTCTCCTATGAGATACATGGCTTCCGGTACCATGCTATTTTTTGGATATATATTAATAAAAGCCAGAAGAATTTTTAATGCATTTTTATAATCTGTTACTGCATAAAAACTCTTCCCTATACTGAAAAGATCATCAGCCGAGTAATTAATATATTCTGGCTTTATTTTTAAATATTTTCTAAAATACTCTGATGCTATTTCATAAGTGCCTTTTTGATAATAGGCTTTTCCAATATAAAAAAGTATTATTGGAAATTGCTTTGAATATCCTTTATCTTCAAGATCAATTAAATAAAATAAAGCTTCACTCCAGTTTCTTACATCAAGCATTCTTTTTATATATTTGATTTTCAAAGGAATTACCTCTTTGTGAAAAGGGAAATTGTTTAATAGTACTTTAAGATAATACTCAGCTTTCTTTGTATAAATCGTCGTGGAGTAAGCTTTGTAAAGTAATATAAGTGGTTCGGGGTCCTTGAACTCTCCCCCTTTTTTTATATACTCTTCAAGTGCTTTTATTGCTTTATCCTTGTTTTTACCTGTTTTAAATAGAGCCATTCCAAGATAGAATTTTAAGATTGGGTTATAATTTGTGGGATTTTTCTTTAGATAATTTTCAATAGTGGTGATTAGTTCTTTGTAATGACCATTTTCATAAAGTTGCTGACTTTGTTTAACAATATTTTGTTGAGCAAATAGGCTTGTAAATGATAAAATCAGAATAAAAAAAAAACTTTTTTTTTATGCTTCATATCTAAAATCTATAAGCTCTCTTTTCCTCATACTTTTGACAAATCTTTCGGATTCGATTTTATTTATATTATCCATTATCCCCTTAATCCTTTCAAGGGAAATTTCAAGACCTGAAAGATTTTTTTCTAAAATATCGGTTTGAGTTATTTTTCTTTTTAATGATTCAAGGTTTAAATAGGCTATTGTTAGAGGATTATTAATTTCATGGTTTAAACTCATTGTAAGCTTTTGGAGAAATTCTTTTTCCTCTTTCTTTCTTAAAGCCTCTTTTGTTTTAATTACTTCCGAGTATATTTTATAGTTTTCAATATGAATTGATAGTAGGAGGGATACTATCATTACAAATTCAGTGTTTAGATCGGAAGGTAAAGGTTTGTCATAATTGTCTATTGTCAGTACTCCTATAAGATTATCTTTTAAGAATAGCGGAAATTTAATGAATCCTTCCCTATGGACTTTTTCCAATTCTTTGATTTGATTTTTGCTAAATTCAACAAAACCCTTTTTTTCTTTTAATTCTGTCAACCATGGATGCTTATTTATTTTTGAATATGTTTTTTTTAGTTCCTCTATTTCTGGCCCATCTCCTGCTAAAATTTTCTCTCTATTTCTTTTTACAATTGAGATAAAAACTCTTTCCATATCTAAAACTTCCTTTAAAAATTTTATTGTGTTTTCAAGGGATTGTTTTAAGTTGTATGATGAAAATAGTTGAAAAGCTATCTTTTTTATCCTTTCGAGTTCTTTGTTTAAGACTTTGTTTTTAAAGAGCTTAAGACTTTCCACTGCATTTTCTATAGTTTCAGCGATCTCATCATCATTATGTGTTGCGACTAAAATATCTATGGCTCCTTTTTTTAAGTGTTTAATAGCTTTATGAAGGTCCTTTTTAGAAGTGTAGAGAAGAAAAGGTGTGTTTTTTAAAAAATCTCCGGCTTCTTTCAAATGTTTAAAATCAATAATAACCAATGTGTTTTCTAAATCAATATTCTCTAATAGCTCCGAATAAAAAATATCGTAATCATGGAGTTTCTCTCCCTCTTTCAATCTTTTGTAAAGCTTCTTATTTTTAAAAACTACAATCTTCATTCTTTCCTCCGTCAAATCAGTATCAAATTCTGTGCCATTATCCCAAAATATCAATGAGATGCTTGTTTTCCAATGCTATTCTCTCTATCGTTCCATTCGCATTATATGTGAGAAACTCTTTTCCTATGTTATTATTTTTGACACTATTTAAGTCTTTAACTCCTTCCTTTTCATTTTTTACTTCCGTTTTATCCTCTTTTTTGTTTAAGGGATCAAGCTTTGATTTTATTGTTTTTAAATTACTTCTTATAACACTCAGCTCTGTATATACCGTCATTTTTTACCTCAATTATAGTATCGGAATTTTTCTCTAAAAATAAATGTCAAAAAAACAGAAAAAGTCAAATTATTTGACATTAATTAAGATATGTTTTTTGTCAGTATTAGTCTGAATCCGGTGCTTGAATTTTCATACTTAACGGAATCCATTTTATTTTCCAATATCAGAATTCCTCTTCCCGATGTTTTAAGAGAAGGGGTATTGTCTGATACCGAGGGCACAAATCCTTCACCTTCATCTTCTACAATAATGGTAAACTTTTTGTTATCCCACTCAAGTTTGATTTTAACGTATTTATTGTTATCTTCACGGTTTCCATGAACAATGGCATTGGCAAGAGCTTCCCTCAGGGAGATTTCCAGCGCCCATTTATTCTCTTCATCCAATAGTAATTCTTCTGCTATTGTATTGAGGGCATTGATTACAGGTTCAATAAGTTTAACATCACTCGGTATCATAATTTTAAATTCATTCATTCAACAATATAAATCAAAAAATTCTCTTAGTCAACTTTTCCCTCTTTTTCATATCTTAATTTAATTCTATTAAATTCTTATTTAAAAATTACCGTTGGTCAGAATATTTTTGAAGTAATATGCGGGATTTTAAAAACATTTGCTATGATAAAAAATCGGAGAACAGGCTGAAAAAATATTTAAAGGATTTATTTTAGTAAAGTATAATTTTTTAATTTATAAATTATTTTAAACTTTATTTTTTTATTGTGGGTTTGATAATCAAAATAAGAGAACTGCCGTCTTCCTCAAGAGAAGAAACTCCCGCAACAAAATATTTATCATTATTTACACTTGTAACTGAAGATATTAATTTTTCATAATTCTTCCCTTCTAATGCTATTCCTTTATACCTTAATAAATGAAAGCCAAAATTAATTACCCTTTTGCCTTCTACGGAATTTACCACAAGCTCTCTGATAACCAGAGCAAGATTATAGGATGATGAAAGCTTAACCTTCGCAAGTCTTGTCCCCTCTTTGACCGAAATAAAGGAAACACTGTCCAAAACGTAAGATTTAAAGGAAAATAAGGATGATAATTGTTTTACAACATTTTTCAACTCAGGATTATTTATGTTTCCCTTTAATTTTTTTCTTGACCCTATGACAGTGTAAATTTTAAAAAGCACATTTTTTCTCGGTCTATCAATCTTTTTTAAAAGCGATTCGAATTTTTGAATATTCTCTTTACTAATTACAACAGTTATAAATCGGGAATTATAGCTGTGTGAAAATCTTGTAACATAAGGGGACAAAACATTTTTTACTTCTATCGGAGCTATATACTTTAGTTCATAGGTTTTTGTAATGAAATTTGATGATTTTCCGCTGTTTCCCGCTTCAGACGAATTTTCAGCCGCAAGTGTTAGATTAGCAACCGAAAGCAACAAAAAAATAAAAAGCATTAAAACCATTTTACCTTTAAAAAAGGATTTTACGATGCTCTTTTCGGCAAAAACCGAACTTTTTAAATTACTCATAATTCAAAACCTCCTCTGAAATTTATTTTTTTTATTATCATTCGCTTTCAATTTATTCAAATCAAAGTCTTTTTTCTGAATCCATAAGATTTTAATATCTGTTCCTGAAATTACAAACTCCGTTCTCAGTTCATCTATCTTATATTTATTGTTTTTTTTAGCTCTTCCATTTAACAAAAAAAGTAAACCTATGATACAGATAAAAATAATCGCAAATACAGCAATCTTATATTTATATCCCGGAGAATTTATTGTAATCCTATTCTCTAATTTTTCCATTATCTTTTCTAAATTTTTCTGAGGATCAATTTCCGGAATAGGAGCTTGTTCTTTGTATGCTTTAATTTTTTTTATCATATCCTTATCTTCCTTAAAATAATTCAATTTTTTCTTATTTTTAAAAATCCTCATTTTATCTCTCCTGTTTCAAAGTTTTCTTTAATTTTCTCATTCCTCTCTGTAAATGCTTTTTAACCGTATTTGCACTGCATTTCATTATTTCAGCAATATCACCAATGGAATATTCTTCAAAATATCTTAAAATAAAAGCGGTTTTTTGCTTTGGAGAAAGTTTTGAAATAGCTTGTTCAATATTCTGTCTGGTTTTATTGTTTTTTTCATCATTATTGGCTGAAAATTTCTCCCGATCATGATTACTGAAAATATTTAATAAAAACAACCTTTCTCTTCTCTTTTTTCTTAACCAATCAAGAGAGAGATTGATGCAAATTCTTGTAATCCACCTGTCAAAGGAATTTTCATCTTCATATTTGAATTTATCAATTTTTTTATAAATCTTAATAAAAGTCTCCTGCATAATATCCTCGGCTTCCTCCTTTATACCTGTGTATCTGAAAGCAATTCTGAAAATATTTTTATACTTCTTATGATAAATGGCTTCCATTGCACTCATATCTCCCTCTTTAAGCAAATCAATCAAGATTTTATCTTTCATTCTCTTAGTATTATATAACGAATTAGATAACTTAAAAGGTGACAGGTGCCGAAAGGTAGCCCTGAGCACCACATTGGCATTAAGCATTAGGCGTTGAGGTGAATCGTGAATCGTGAATTGTGAATGGTTAATCGGAGTTGTTAGTGTTCGGTTTTTTGTTTTTTTTTTAATTAAATTGACTACAGGGCAATTCATGAATTGCCCCTACAAATATTTATTGGGGTTTAAATTAAAACCATTAAATACAAAAATAACTGATAGCAAGAGATTACTAACTTTCCTTAATGAACAGCTCGTAGCTCATAGCTCAA
>JALVQI010000022.1 GCA_027031485.1 Candidatus Aminicenantota bacterium
GAATCCGGATGTGTGGCATGGATGTTTCATAGAAAAGGATTTCTGGTTTTCGAAAAGGATAAAATTGATGAAGAAAAACTCATGGAAGTAGCAATAAATGCCGGGGCAGAGGACATACAGGAGGAAGAATCAACACTTACAGTTTATACCGCTCCGGAAGATTTTGAGAATGTGTTTAATGCGATAAAGGAATCAGGTATTCCCTATGAAGAAGCAAAGATAGGGCTTATTCCTCAAACATATGTCAAATTAAGTGGAAAACAGGCCACCCAGATGTTAAAATTAATGGAGGTCTTAGAAGAGCATGATGATATTCAAAATGTATGGGCGAATTTTGACATAAGTGATGAGGAGATAGAAAAATTTGCCGGCAATTAGTGTTTTAGGCATAGATCCCGGATTAAACAAAACCGGCTATGCAATAGTAAGAAAAGAGGGGGAAGGAGAATATATCTTAGTGAAAAGCGGAGTTTTTCATTCAAAAAGCAAAAACTTTGAAGACAAGATTTTTGAAATAAGCGGTAAAATAGAAAAATTAATAGAGGAAAATTTTTTGTCGCTTTTGGTGATAGAGGACATCTTTAGAGGATTAAATATAAAAAGCGCTTTAAAATCAGCCCATCTTAAGGGAGCAATTATCTTTCTTTCAAAGAAATATGGATTGGATGTTAAGGTTGTTGCTCCCACGGAAGTTAAAATAACAATAACCGGTTATGGCAGAGCAGATAAAGAACAAATAAAAAGAAATCTCCGAAACTTCATCGGGAATTTACCGGAAGACCTTAAAGAGGATGAATCCGATGCCATAGCGATAGCAATATCCTCGTTTTTTTTGTAAACAAATTATCCGTACAGTTCTGGAAAAATTGGATATGAAATAGCAAAGGATATCAATAAAATCCGGGAAACAGGGAAGAAAGAAATTTAATCTTTTCCAATACATCAAAACCGCATAATCCAGATATTCTTGCGAAAGTGACACAGAGTTGAAATTTGTAGGGTGGATGAAAGCTGATATTATTGTCAGGGTTTTACCGATTTTATCTCTCCGTGGAGAGCATGCAAAAGACAGCAAAATCCCTCTTATGATGTGAAGGAATATGGAGTTGGTTTAACCTTTATATTCTTTTAATCAAAATTCTATGTCCAGAACTATTGGACAGTGATCAGACCCGTAAACATCAGAAAGGATATATGAATCTTTCACATTATCTATTAAATCCTCGGAAACAAAAAAATAATCTATTCTCCATCCGATGTTTTTTTCCCTTGCTTTAAATCTGTATGTCCACCATGTATATTGTTCTGGTTCCTTATGGAAATACCTGAATGTATCAATATAGCCATGGCTGATAAATTTATCAATCCATTCCCTTTCAATCGGTAAAAAACCTGACCTGTTTTCATTTGCTTTCGGATTTGCCAGATCAATCTCTTTGTGAGCTGTATTATAATCACCTGTTATTATTAATTTTTTACCCTTTGAGCGAAGAAAATCAAAATACTCAAGGGCGGCATCATAAAAGTCTAATTTGTACTTTAGCCTTTCTTCACTCATCTGTCCGTTCGGAAAATAGATGTTAAAAAAGGTAAACTCCCTGTATTCAAGCTCAATAACCCTTCCCTCTTTTGATAGGATTTCACTCTCGAATTTCTTTTTTGAGGATATTGGTTCAAACCCTTTTTTAACAAAAACAGCTGTTCCGCTGTATCCTTTTCTTTCGGCAAAATTCCAGATTGTCGAATAGTCTTTTTCCAACAATATTAGTTCTCCGGGAATTTGGTTTTCCTGAAGCTTAATTTCCTGAATCCCCAGAACATCAGGCTTATATTCATTCATAAAATCAATAAATCCGTTTCTTATCGCAGCTCGCAATCCGTTTACATTCCAGCTAAATAAAAGATATCTTTTCATTTAAATACTATACATTAAACCAAACATAACTTTAAAGGATTGTAAGGGGACAATAAAATTATCTCTTTCCTCCTTCTCGATTTTAAAATTCCCGTAAACATATTTTAAAACCAACCCCAGTTTCAACCCTTTGTAAATCTTTTTGTACAAATCCATCCCGGCATTAATACCAACCGTATGAAAATGTTTATCAAAAAAATAGGTGCTTTTAAGCTTTACAAACTTATGATTTTTTGTCTCAAAAACTGTAATATCTTTTAAAAAGGTAGGAGTTCCATGAAAAACAGTTATTCCTATGAATGTTTCTCCGACTATTTGTTTGTTGTTCACATATTTGTGTTTAAATCCGATTGAGGTTTCAAATATATTGAATCTGATATTATCTTCAACTTCAAGTGTTCTCAAAATATTCGGGGATTTTGGATTGGGGTATTTACCCACATACCTGGCGCTATAATCCTTATTGGTAGTGTCGTAAGAAATATAGATTCCTGATTTATTAAAAAAATAGTATCCGATTCTCATCCCGTAAGTCGTTGATATGGTATCATGATACTTATTTTCAATTGTGTAAAGATACGGCATTTTTAAATAAGGTTCGCTCCAGGTATCACTCAAGTTTGGTTGAAAAGGTAAAAACATCCCTCCGTATACACTCAAAGACAAACCTTTTACGTTAGCGAGCACAGAAGAACTCAAACAAAAACCCAAAACCAATATAAAAACTTTTTTCATACTTTCTCCTTTTTAAATAGCTCTCTTCTTACTATCCTGTGTTAATAAAGATACGATTGTAGCAAGCCCTATCGCAACAAAAAAAGTCACAGCTCTTGCAGTTATTGTTTTTTCAAGCCCGGAGACAATCCATATTACGGTGGTCAAAAGTCCGGCTACAAGTGATGTAATAACTCCCTTTGAATTAAATTTGTCCCAGTAAAATGACAGTAAAATGGCAGGTGCAAAGGAACATCCGATTCCTGCCCATGCATAACTTACTATTGTATAAATCAGTTTCGAAGTTGTTAAAGACAGAATCAGAGCCAAAATTCCTATGCTTAAAGTTGCAATTCTTGAAATTGTGAGCAATTTTTTATCACTCACCTCTCCTTTTTTGATTATCCCGCTATATACATCCTGACTTACAGATGATGCTGCAACAAGAAGCATGCTTTCTGCAGTTGAAATCATTGCTGCTACAGCACCGGCAAGTAAAATCGCCGCTAACCATCCGGGGAATAAATGGGTAAGAACATGGGGTAAAATCATTTCACTATCGGGAACAGCTTTGGGGCCAAACAAAATCAGAGCCCCTACGCCAATTATAAATGCTCCCGTGTAAGCTAAAACCGTCCAGGTAACAGCGATATTTCTTCCCAATTTGACATTTTTATCATCTTTCATTCCCATAAATCTCGCATTTAATTGTGGTTGTCCTCCCAGATATCCGAAAAACCATGCTAAATTGTTAAAAATCAAAACCCCTGCTGCAAAGCCTGTTGCGGCACCCGTTAATGATGTATAACCGGGAGGAGCTGCGGCAAAGGCCTGTGATAAATTTATATGGCTTGAAAAGATTTTAATTAAAATAATTATTGGTGTAATAACAAGCGTCATAATCATTAATATTGATTGGAAGGTATCAACGGCAACAACGCTGACAAATCCTCCGACAGTTGCATAAATAAGGATAACTACAGCTGCAATTATTTGACCTTTGACAGGATCAAGCCCGAAGGTTTGAAATATGGTCTTACCGGCGCCTGCAAATTGAGCTCCTACATAAAAGATAAAAAAGAAAACAATTATCAATGTAGAAAGAACTCTTATAGTGTTTGCTTTTTCCGGGAATTTTGCCGAAAAATATTCAGGCATTGTCAGTGCATTGTACTTTTCAGCTTCTGCTCTGAATTTTTTTGCAAGAACCACCCAGGCTGTTGTTATTCCGGAAAGACATCCTATGGCTATCCATATTCCTGAAAATCCATTTGCATAAATAAAGCCTGTTAATCCTAAAAGAAGCCAGGCTGATTCTCCCGTGGCTCTTTCGGAAAGAGCTAACATCCACCCGGGAAGCTTTGAGCCTCCTAAAACAAAATCCGATTGTGTTTTTGTTTTTTGAGCCTGCCAGAGGCCAAGTCCGATAGTGAATATAAGATACCCTACAAAAACTGTTATCATCTCTCAACCTCCTATCTTTATAAATTATTTTAATAAAAAAGTGTGTGACATGCAAGAAACTTAAAGTTATTAAGCATTTAAAAAACAGAAACATTAAATTTTTAGTTATTAAGCTTTTTTATTAACCTTTTTAAAAACGGCTGGTGAGGATTAATTTTTAAAGATTTTCTAAAGTAAAATAGTGCTTTGTCCATTTGAACCAATTTATTTAAATAAAAGACTCCAATCGCTTTTAATATAATGTAATTATTTCTATTGTTTTCATATATCTTTTTTATAATGCTCTCACCTTTCTCCTTTTCCTCTCCTCTGAAATAAATCTCTGCGATGGAAAAAAGTTCTGAAATTGAATATTCTTTATCTTTATGATTTTCAATCAGATTAATTGCTTTTTTATAATTTCCGCATTTTGAATAATATTTTATCAGTTCTATTTCAGGTTGTGCATCTAATTTTTCCCTTAATAGCATTAGATTGTATATATTTATATTTTCCCTTTTTGCTAATGTTTCAGCTTCCTTCCATTTATCAAAGCATATGTAGAGATTATAAAGTTTGTTTAAAAAATAACCTTTTTCGGAAAAAATACTTAGAGCTTTTTTAGCAATTTTTTCCGCTTTTAAAAAATTACCTCTATACTTTGCTATATTAAATTTTATAGTGTAAATATCTTTTAAGCTTGGAAGTTCAACTCTTAATTTCTTCACACTGTCCAACCATTTCAATGCTTTATCATAATTGCATCTTTTCAACTCAATATTGGCATAAAGGATCCCTGTAAGCACCGCTGTAAATTCTTCCATTTTCAATTTCAAAGTCCTTTTTAAATAGGTTTCAGCCTCAATGTAGTTTGATTTAAGCAAAAGAGCTCTTGAATACTCTGCGTTTACAAAAGCTACGTTTGGCTGTTTTTTAACAATCTTCCCCCAGAATAAAACTTCGCTTTTATAAAAATATGAATTAAATATCACTGAAATACTGAAAATAATTACTATAAAAAGTACTATCCACCCCCATGTCTTCTTTCTTAGTTTAAAGATAAAGAGAATAAGAATCCATAATATTCCTAAAAAAGGAATAATCATATATCTGGTTGATAGTGAGTAAGGGAAAAGATTGGAGAAAACAAAAACAAGATAGAGGGGGAAAAACACCAGTAAGAAAAGCAAAGGGACCATAAACTCTCTCTTTGATCTAATGGATAAAAGGATAAGAAAAGAAAAAAGGATAAGGAAAAGTATCCCCCATATAAAATAACCGACTTTTAGAACGCTCTCCGCTGAAACAAACATAATAAAATTCAGGGGTAAAATCATTGATTTAAAATAATAACCTATGGAACCCAGTAATAAGAGCAAATTTTTTACAAACGGATGAAATAAAGAAAATTTTACTCCTCCGACTCCATTGACTTTAAATTTAACAAAAAAGAAAAAAAGTGTTGAAAGTATTATGGAGGATAAATAAAAAAAATGAATTTTCCTTTTTCTAACATAATTATACAAAATAAAAAAGGGTAAGAAAAAAACAAAAGCTTCCTTTGAAAAAAGACCTGAAATAAAAAAAAGTATGGAAAAAACCGCATCCCTTTTTCTATTATTTTTTATATAGTATTCGAAGAATAGTAAGGAAAGAAAACCCCATAATAACATCAGAAGATCACAGCGCCCGACAATCCAGACAATATTATCTATATGCAAAGGATAAACTGCAAAAAGCAATACAAATATTTCGGCGAAGAAGTCGTCTTTTCTGTGTTCCTTTAAGAAAAGAAAGAGAGGGATTAAAGAGAGATAAAATATTATAAGATTAACAATTCTAAAAGAAGAAGGATTTTCTCCAAAGAATTTTTTATTCAAAGCCAAAGTCATTATCGTAAATGGTCTGTAATAATCGTTTGCGCCTTTGTTAAAACCTGCACTCTGCCAATAACCATATTCAAAAGCTTTAAATGGGGATATCTTCTTATTGAGAAAAATATTGTTTGAAATCTGAATTTTTGAATCCCATATATAATCATAATTAAAAGTCCTGAAGTATAATGAGAAAAGAATAACAAACAGAATTAAGAAAAATAATATTAATCTTTTTTTCGCCACCTTATTCATTAAATTTACCTATGATTATTTTTTCATATAAAGAACTGCTTTTAAATTTATAGTTAATTCTTTCCACTGAAATTTTCTTAATAACCTTAGCTATTAAACTACTTTTATGGTATCTTTTCTCAAGAAAATAAACAACCTTTAAATTCATAAGTGCATCCATGTAAAAGGGTTCAATTGAGAGGGCTTCTAATATTTTAAATCGAGCTTCATTAATTCTATTTGATTTCAGATATACTTTTCCCAAATGCAAAATCGCGATTGGATTTGCCGGATCTATCTTAACCCATTTCTTAGCATAATAGATGGCTTTTTCATTTATAAATTTATTTTCACCGGTCTGATTATTTAAAAAATTATAAAAAGAAAAGGCTAAAATGGAATAAACCTCTTTCAATCTTTTATTTTGAATAAGAGCATTTTTCCCTATAATTTCAAGATAGTACAAATTTTTAATTGTAGGCTCTTCTTTCAGTTTTTCAAATGTTCTATTGAATTCAATATAGTTAACTCTATAATCAAAGGGTATGACTTTTTTCGCTGTATTTAACTTACCGGAATGTATGAGAATATCATTCAGATAAACAGGGATTGAAAAAAAAATGAAATAAATCAAAAGAAAGGAGGTTATTAAATCTTTTCTTAAATACCTTTTTTCTGTGTGTTTTTTATAATCTTTTATTACTATTAAAGCCGGCAGGAGAAAAACATAGCTCAATGAAAAATTTTGAATTAATGAAAAAACGAAAAAAACAAGTAAAAGGTACCTGTTTTCATAATCCCTCTTTTTAAATGTTTTATATAGAAAGAATAATAAATATAAGGAGACAATTAAGCCGATGATTCCGTATTCCGTAAAAAGCTTTATGAAAAGATTGTGTTCAAACCTGACTCTTTTAAAATTATATACATTCAATTTTATCTTATTATTAAGATATTCTCCATAAAATTCAAGATTATCATTAATTTTTATCTTTTTTACGATTTTATATTGATCCGAATAAAAGTTAAAATTAAATCCTCCCACTCCGAATGGCAAATTTTTTATCCCTGTCAATAAGGCGGTTTTCCAGATTTTAATTCTACTGCCGAAAAATGGTTCGTTTTTTACTGATTTATAAAAAAGCGGACTGAATATTAAGATTATCACAAAAATTATAGTGAAGGTATTTTTTTTATTCAGTTTGGTTTCGGAAAATAAAAAGTAAGTAATAAAGATAATAGCTGCAACAAAAGCTGTTTTGGAAAAGGTCAAAATAATTGAAAATAGGAAAATAAGAAAAAGAGCTCTGTTTTTTCTAAAAAATATAAGTCCCGAGATAAAAAGTAAGCCTAAGATTGAATTGTTTTTATATATAAAGGATAATTCTTTTTGATGTTTTATTAGTGAATAAGGAATAGCAATGAATGGCAGAATCAAAATAAGAAGTTTCAAAGATTTTAACTCAACAGAAGCAATATTGAAAAGAATTAAAAAGAGAATGAGTGATAAAAAAAGAAAAGGAGGGAATTTGGGATTGTAAAAAAACAGGAGTATGGAAAAAAGTGTAAAAATTGTTAATAAAAACAAATGAGTTTTATAATTAATGGCTCTTTCTTCTCTGCTTAATATTTGACCGACTGTTTTTATCCCTAAAATCATATCTATGAGAAAAATATAGTGATAGGAAGGTAAAAAATATAAGAATATCACTGTAAACCAAAGAAGAAGATCAAGATAATCTTTTTTCTTGAAGTTAGCTATTTCAATCATCTTTTCTCTGTTTTTTCTTCATATTTTACAAAGTAATGATTATTTTTATACTTAATTTTAACATAATTAATTGTTGAAAGAATTTCATAAATATCTCCCTTTTGCTCTGCTATTACCAATCTTAATTTGTGTGTCGTTAATGATATGGGATCCATACTTTCAAGTTCCTTAAAAGCAGCTTCGGCTTTTTTTCTTTTCCCTTTGCTTAAATAATAGGAAATGATAATTGTTTTCGCAGTCGGGTTAAATGAAATTATTTCTGATGCTTTTAAGGCATAGTTAAAGCTCTTTTCCTTATCAACATTCCAGAAAAGTTTGGCATTTCGTGCTTTATAATCAGAATAAAACACAGGGATGGAAAGCAACAGAATAACAGCTATCATTAGTTTACCTTTTTTATTCAGCTCCTTTTTACTTATTCCGGAATTTTTAACAAGAAATCCCATTATAAAGGAAAAAAGTATACCAATAGAAGGAAAATACACTCCTATGTCTATCAAATTGTAAGATATCAACACGAAAAGGGATGAGATCAAGGCAATATTCAAAGGTGTTTTTTCTATTTTCTTTAAAAGTTTGATAAGAGATATCGTTAAAATAATTAAAAATAAAATCCCTACGGACCCCAACTCTGCTATCACCTGCAATATAAAGTTGTGTGCATATTTGGAATGCGGTTCTGAATAAAGGGAGAAAAAATTTGAATATGGTCCGAAATTACCCGGCCCCACTCCATAAAAAGGGGAACTCAGAAATTCTTTAATAGCTACTATCCAGTGAAAACTCCTGAGACGAAGAGGAGTTAAACTCAATAAATCCTGACCTCTAAAAAAAGAAATTAAGGAGCCAATTGAAAGTACTATGAAAAAGAGTGAGACACTGATGATCTCCCTGATTTTTTTATCCATTGGAAGATATAAAAAAAGTGCAATGAAAATGGCTGTGAAACCTATCAAAATTCCGAATGATTTGCTCAAAATTAAAGCAAGTAAAACGATAATTGTCAAGGGAACAGAAATACTGTATTTTACTTTCTTTTTGTAGATAAAATAAATGAAAACGGGAAATATCGCCAGAACAAAGAAAGAAAACTCTGTTGGTAGAGGAAAAAAGGATTTCAGCCTGTGGTATTTAACTTGATTCCAGAAAACCGAGCCAAAATTAATATCCTTTTCTGCCAATTTTTTTAGGTATTTAACATTTTTTGGAAAAATAAAAAACATATGAAAAAGAGAGAAAAATATGTGAAAAAATAGGACAGAAAGCAGTGATTTTAGTAAAAAATCCTCATTTATGTCAAAAGATATGAAAATAATTGACAATATGAAAATAAGAATAAAATAAAAGAGAAAATAAATCGGTTGAAATACGGGTTTATATATGAATATAAAAGGAATTAATGGGATAAAAAAAAAATAGTGCCTGATTCAGGAATTTTGATCTCTTTTTTATAAAACAAGAAAAGAATTAAAATTAAAACAGTTGAGATTAACAATTCCTCATATAATTCCAGTGTGAAAAAAAGAGGAAAGATATAAAGACTAAAAAAAAAGAGGGAAAGGATAAACCTTTCCCTCTTCATATTTTTCAGCATAGATTAATGTTGTCTTGGTGCGTATGTGAATGATCCACTTGAATAAACAAGGTCTCTTCTGAAATCGTCTTTGGATGTGGGAGGATCATAAAGAGTTCCCTGTCCATCATGCCAATCAAAGACAGTGTCTTTACCAGAAGAACCAACTGAATACTCATCTGCGGTTGCTTTGTAATGATAAGCATGGTTCCATTGATCTGTTTCAGCATATTTCTTTGTGTAAAAAGGCTGTAAATAGGTTCTAATTGCAGTCGCACTGGATCCCTGAACAGCGATACCCCAGTCACTCATATAATTATCAACTGCCATTCCGATGTTTCTCATATCTTCCATTGTTGATTTAAGTTTTGCTTTCTGAATTGCAGTTAATAGGTTGGGGGTCATAATCATGGCAAGAATAGCAATGATAGCGACAACGATCATCAACTCAATAAGTGAAAATCCTTTTTTTCTCATAAAATACCTCCTTAAATATTTTTTAGATAAAAATATACATCAAATTTTGTTCCAACTCAATTCTTTGCAAAATAAAAAACCTTTTTTTTGGATGACAAATTTTGATTTAACATGTGTGACAATTTTTGTCATTTTTCTATTTTAATTTTCTTTGTTATAGCTTCTTTTAAAACACTCTTTACATTGACTACAGAATTGTTGTATATGATTTCAGAGTTTTGCAATATTTCTATTTCATTTGATTTCACTTTTCCCGCTTTTATAAATTCCAAAGAATAATTCCCCAATACTTCCTCTATCTCCCTTTCAAGACTTTTTGAAACAGTTATTAATATAAATCCCGGAGCCTCCCCAAAAAGAAAAAGTTCGGGGATATAAGATTCGGGTATATTAATTGAAAAACCAAGTGAATCAGTCATTGAATCTATTAGACTTACAAATAATCCTCCCTGCGAAACATCATTTGCGGAATTAATTAATTTTCTGTTTTTCCTTAAAAATTCTCCTATTTTTTTGCTTGTTTCAAGAGGAGTTTTACCCAAAGTTCCCTCAACTTTTCCAAAGAATTTCTTTAAATAGTATGAAGCCGAAAAATCCGGATTTATGTTTCCAATTAAATAAATACTATCTCCGTCATTTTTAAAATCCAGTGTTAAAATATTTTCCTTACCGTCAATTAATCCTACCAATCCGTATACGGGCGTCGGTTTTATCGCAACTCCATTTGTTTCATTGTAAAAGCTTACATTCCCTCCTGTAATGGGAATTTCAAAAAACCTTGATGCATCTCCCATCCCCTCAACGGAAAATTTAAATTCCCCCATTATTTCCTCTTTTTCAGGGTTTCCGAAGTTAAGGCAATTTGTCGCTCCTATCGGTTCAGCTCCTGTCACCGCAATATTCAAATAAGCCTCAGAAACTATTCTTTTGGTTCCTTCGTAAGGATTCAAATAAACATAATCAGGATTTCCATCCACCGTTAGAGCCAAAAACTTATCTGTTCCCTTTATTCTTATAACGGAAGCACCTTTTCCCGGTAACACAACTGTATTTGTCTGAACCATGTGATCATACTGCTCAAAAACCCAGTTCTTTTTCCCGATGTTGGGATCATCCAGAAAGCTATCAATCTTCTCTTTTAAATTTAATCTTCCTACAAAATTTTCGTTTTTTAATTCCTTTTCTCTGCTCCCCACCATATTTAAATAAGGTCTGTCATACTCTGGAGCTTCCGATGTAAGTGAACTGACAGGTATTTGTGCAACAATCTTTCCATTTTCAATAACCGTAAAATTTCCTGAGTCTGTGATTTTACCGATTTCGACAATATCAAGATCCCATTTCCTAAAGATTTCTTTTAGCTCTTGCTCTTTTCCGGGTTCTGCCACTATAAGCATTCTCTCCTGAGATTCTGACAACAGTATTTCATAAGGAGTCATCCCCTCTTCTCGCTGGGGGACCTTTGATACATCTATCTCAATTCCTTTACCACCTCTATCAGCCATTTCCACAGAGGAAGAGGTAAGACCGGCTGCACCCATATCCTGAATTGAAGAAACAACTCCTTTGTCCATTGCCTCAAGACAGGCCTCTATCAATAATTTTTCCTTAAAAGGATCTCCAACCTGAACATTCGGTCTCTTTTCTTCAAGAGAATCATCGAACTCTGCTGATGCCATGGTGGCTCCGTGAATACCATCCCTACCGGTTTTTGCTCCCGCATAGAAAACCTTTGCTCCCACATGCTTTGCCCTTGCATAAAAAACTTTATCTCTTTTAGTGATACCGAGACAAAAGACATTTACCAACGGGTTGAAAGTATAGGTATCGTCAAAACAGGTTTCTCCTCCGACTGTCGGGACGCCCACTGAGTTTCCGTACCCGGAAATACCAGCAACAACTCCTTTAAAAGTTCTTCTATTTAAAGGATTTTCCAGACCTCCGAATCTCAGTGAATCCATTACTGCCACAGGCCTTGCTCCCATTGTAAAGATATCTCTCAGTATTCCACCCACACCTGTGGCAGCTCCCTGATAGGGCTCAATGAAAGAGGGATGATTATGGGATTCAATTTTAAAAACAGCTACATATCCGTCTCCTATATCAACAACCCCGGCATTTTCCCCCGGCCCCTGAACAACTCTCTTGCCTTCGGTGGGAAGCTTTTTAAGGTGAATTCTGGAGCTTTTATAACTGCAGTGTTCAGACCACATAACAGAATAAACACCTAATTCGGTAAGATTCGGTTCTCTGCCAAGTATTTCTACAATTCTATCGTATTCACCTTTGGTAAGGTTGTGCTCTTCCAATAATTTATCTAAATTTTCAAAAGCCATCTCTATCTCCTGTTTTTAAGATAATTTAAAATTGAATCAAAAATAAATTTTCCGTCTTCCGAACCCAATATCTTCTCCGAAGCTCTTTCCGGATGGGGCATCATCCCTAAAACATTTCCCTTTTCATTTATAATTCCAGCTATATTTAAAAGTGAGCCATTGGGATTTACATCTTCATTTATATTGCCCTTTTCATCCGAATATTGAAAGACTATTTGATTGTTCAAGTTTATAATTTTAAGATCTTCTTCCGCGGTAAAATAATTGCCATCAGCATGGGCGATTGGGATTCTCAATACAGTTCCCTCTTTCAGAGCATTCGTAAACGGGGTGTTTGCATTTTTAACTTTTATATGGACATGCTTACATATAAAGTGAAGATTTTTATTCCTTAACATTGCACCCTTTAACAAGCCTGATTCCAAAAGAACCTGAAATCCGTTACAGATTCCTAAAACAAGGCCTCCTTTCTCAGCATACTCCTTTACTGCATTCATAACGGGAGAAAATCTTGCAATCGCACCGGACCTGAGATAATCCCCATAAGAAAATCCTCCCGGAAGAACAATCAGATCATAATCACTCAGAGCAGTATCCTTATGCCAGATAAAATCTGTTTTAACTCCGACTATATTGTTTAATACATGGAAAGTGTCATAATCACAGTTGGAACCGGGAAAGACAACCACTCCGAATCTCATTTTATTATCTCAACTTCGTAATTTTCAATTACAGGATTGGATAGGACTTTGTGAGCTATTTCTTTTAACAATTTTTCCGCTTTCTTTTCATCGTTTTCCATCAATTCAATAAAAAAAACTTTCCCCTGTCTGACTTTAGTAATACTCTCATATCCCATCTCATTCAGAGAATGTAAAATTGTTTCTCCCTGAGGATCTAAAACGATGTCCTTTAATTTTACTGTGATTTTCGCTTTCATTGTTCCCTCTCTTTAAAGTGATAAATTATAACAAAAGGAGTAAAAAAGGACAAATATTGCAAATTAAGGTTAATACAATTCTTTAAGCGCTTTAACCAGTGTCTGAATGTTAATCGGTTTTAATAAAACTCTCTTAATATTATACTTTTTTGTCATTTCTTCACTTATTTCCCGCTTATAACCGGTCAGTAAAATGATTGGTATATCTGGTTTTATCCTCTTTATTTCTTCGGAAAACTCCATACCTGTAAGTTTGGGCATGGTAAGATCCGTAATAACAAAATTGTATTTTTCAACATTATTTCTAAAATGTTTTAAAGCCTTTCTGCTATCATTAAATGCTTTAACTTTAAATCCATTTAAGGTTAAGGCTTCCTGAAGCATCTCAGTGATTGTTTTTTCATCATCAACTACCAATACATTGTTTTTCTTTTTCCCGATTACTTTTTCTTCTATGACTTTACTTAATTTTTTATCTTTCTTCTTTTCTTTTTCGGCAAGTTCTTTTTTTGAAAAAACCGGTAGATAGATAACAACTTCTGTTCCTTTTCCCTTTATGCTTTTAATAATAATGTCACCATTGTATGCTTCAACCACAGAACTAACTATAAACATTCCAAGACCAGTTCCTTTTTCGCGGGTGGTGTAAAATGGTTCAAAAATATTTTTAAGGGTTTCTTCGTCCATTCCAATCCCATTATCCCTTATAACTATTTTTGCAAAGAATGAGCCTTTAAGATATCCCATCTTCTCAGGAAGATTTTTTCTTGTTATTTCCTTTAATATAATCTCTAAATCTCCTCCTTTCTCTTCCATAGCTTTAAAAGAATTTGTACACAAATTCATAATAAGCTGTTGTATCTGTGTGGGATTTGCATAAAGAGGTTTACATCTTTTGTCAATTTTTTTTCTTATATTAATTGTTGAGGGAATACTCTCTTTTAATAAATCAAGAACTTTTTCAATTTCATCCTGAATATACACTATTTTCATTTCAGTTTGATAATCTTTGCTATAGGATAAAATATTCTGAACTAATTTTTTAGCTCTCGTTGATGATTCCATAATAAGGTTTATATATTTTTTTATCTTTTTATCTTTGTTAATTTTTTGAATTATTTCAGCATAGCCCATAATTGGAGTAAGAAGATTGTTAAAATCATGGGCTATTCCTCCGGCAAGTGTTCCCAGACTCTTTAATTTTTGTGATTTTTGTATTCTACGGTTCATTAACTCTCTCTCTTCCTGCATTTTTTTCTTTTCTGTTATATCCTGAGCAACTGCAATCACTACATCCTCTCCAAAGTAGGTTCCCTTATACAATCTGACATTCTTTGGGAAAAATGTTCCATCTTTCCTCTTTCCCCAGAACTCAAGCTCCTGAGGAATGCCTTTGTTCAATGTTGTTAAAAATTTTTTTAAAACTTCATCCATATCATTATATCCGGGAGCTCCCACATCAGACGGATTTTTACCTATGAGTTCCTCCTTTGAAAAACCATACATTTTATCAGCTCCCTTATTCACATCTAAGAAAACACCATTCTTATCCTGAACATATATGGCCTCTTCTATGCTGTCTATAATACCTCTATAGGTTTTCTCACTTTCTTCAAGTTTTTTTTCAGCAAGAAACCGATCCGTTATATCTATTAGAACACCTGACAATATCTTTTTCTCTCCGAACTCCACTGTGCTTCCAAATACTTCATGGAATCTGATCTCATTGTTTCTTTTTTGTCGTATTATATAATGACTGAACTTCTCTTCTTTTTTAACTCTTTTTTCAATTTCAAGTTTGGCTTTTTCAATATCCTCAGGATGTATGAATTCGTAAACACTTCTTCCTATGACATCTTTGCAAGACCTTTCACCAAGAATTTCCGCATATTTTTCATTACAAAACACGATTTTTTCATCCTCTATCAGGTAAATACCGACCAGAGAGTTTTCAGCAAGAGATTTAAATTTCATCTCATTTTCGTAAAGTTTTTTTTGATATCTTACCTCTTCAGATCTATCTACAATTAAAATAAGCGCTGAATTTTTTCCATTAAAAAGAATAGGGATAATGGATGCTTCCACATAGACAATTTCATCGTTCGAATCAAGGAATTCCTCTTTTACTCTTTTCACAGGGATCTTTTTTATTGCTTTTTCCACCATTTTTTTAAATTCTTCCACCTTATTTTCGGGAATGAATTTAAGAAAATTTTTTCCTACTATATTCTCTTCTTTTATTTTTAGAATTTCATGAAACACATTGTTTGCATATTCAATCTTATATTCATTTATAACAACTATTCCTATGGGAGCTAAATTTAGTATTGCCTCCGCTATAAAATTTTCGCTTTCAAGCTCTTTAATTTTCCTTTCAAGTGATGATATCTCTTTTTCCAAAACTTCTTTACTTTTTTCTTCTTTCATCTTTTCTTTTCCATTCTATAATATTAAGTCCCTGATTACAAGATAAACAAAAACTTACTCTCTCTTCCTTGTTTTAATTTCGTAAACATAGACACCATACCTGGGCCAGATATCTTTTATTACATCAGGCCCCACTTTCATATCTCCTTTTAAATTGAAAAGTTTTTTAACCTTAAAATTTTTAATATTTAACTTTAATGTAGCCCTCTGAGGTATCTCGGAACTATTTGCGGTAATCAGATAAATTTTTCCATTCCACTTTTTTACCATAAAGTTTATTTTTGAATCAAAAGGAAATAACTCAACCTTAGTATTAGCATCTTCGGATAAAAATATCGGCCACATATAATTCAATTCACTGTAATATCCTCTGAGTCGCTGAATATCTCTCTTTTGAGCACAAACCCAGTTGTAAACACCATCCGCTCCATTGATAACAGCCTGATAGGTTTCATTTTTAAGTCCTCTCCAATCATCTCCTCTTAGAGATGCAAGCCCTCCTCCAAAGTAATTTTCCGAAACAATTTCATCTCCATGAAAAGAAACATAATAGTTAACCTCCGCAAGTAGGAAAATATCCGGATGTAATATTCTTTCCGTAAGAGTTAAAAACGGAGCATTTCTCCATACAGGCCCCGGTCTTCCCATGATCTTCACATAACAGTAACCTACATCAGGGTTTTTGAACTTCCATTCGGGGCCTCTTAAATCATATAGAAAGCTTGAATCATGGTGACCCCATATTATCAATCTATTCAATCCTCTTCTCTCAGTCTCCCTTTCAACCTCTTTTCTGTAATTAATCAATCTCCCGGAAAGTTTCCAGAAATAAAACTGTTTTCCGTACATGGAAAAGAAACCGGGATGCTTTATAAGATTTTCTCCCTCTTTTGATTCAAACATTTTAAGCTGTTTTCTATCAAAACCAGGGCCTATGGTTAAAGTGTAAGCATTCTTTTTCCATGCTCTGTCTCTCTGAAAGAATGTTTTTTTATTAAACCATGCCCTGAAAATGTTTGCTCCCATTTTTATAGCCTCATCCCAATTATCATCCATTAATTTATCAACCGATGGTACGATGGGAAAATATTTGAAATTACCATTAATGACAGCATGTCCATTCTTGTCCACACTAACTTTCTTGATCGGGGGAAGTTTTCTTTTCTCAGGTAAATAAATCCTCCCGAATGGTTTTTCAGCCTTTCCCAATGTCTGACCTTTACCATTCTTAAGTATTACTTCAAACTTATAATCCTGAATGGGGAGCTTATTGATTCTCAAATTTTTTATCGGAAAATATATTACCTTCTTCTTACTGTTTATGTAAACTCTCTTTCTTAAAATCACTCTTTTTCTTTTTAAATCTACAATCTTAATATATACTACATCCCCTTTCGAAATAGGTCTGTATCTATCGTATATTCTTAACTCCGCTCTGCTTTCCGAAGGATAGTAAAAATCCTTATCAGTGTTAATCTCTATGGATGGTGGGATTATAATAGGGAAAGATGAGTTAAAAATTTCCTTACCTTCCTCATATATTCTTAATACGAACTCTGTATTTCTCTTTAATCCGACATTGTACTTTAAATCAATAAAACTGTTTTTCAAAGGGGGTAAGATTATTTCCTTTTTATTTAATTTTAGATCCTTCATTCCATAAACTATAATTATCTTCTTTGACAACTGATTTTTATTGCTTAGAACGAGCCTCCCTCTGTTTTCTCCCGCATAGATCTGAGGATAGGAGATAAAATCATCCGACTGATCCCTGTCATTATAATAAGCATCTCCAAATTCAAGTGAAACAAAGCTAATTGGCTTTCTCTTTGCCAAAATCAATCTTCCCATTTCTCTGTTGTTTATCCTTCTACCTGTCCACAATGTTTTCTTTCCATCTTTACCAATCCACATAAAATTAACTCCGAAAGGTTCAAATGAGGGTCTATTCATTTTTATGGCTTTAAAAGGGATTTTAATTTCAACAAACTCTTTATCCCTTTTCACTGAAATTCCGAAAGATTTAGCGGGCTCAAAAAGACCTTCAGCTGTGTATCCCTGTTTTTCAGTTACCAAACCCCATTGAGCACTTTTTTCCTTATGAATTTTTAATACATGATAAAGATATCTTCTATGATTAATACCTGTTATTCTAATCAGAGGATTGAGATAGAGCTTTACCTCTTTCTGATTATTTTTAAAAGGGATTTTCATATAAATATTATCATTATCATTTGAAACAAAAAGTCCATTATCATTCAATTCTTTTCCCCGGTTGGAAATTATCTTTTTGGGAGGAAGAAAAACATTTCTTTCTCTTAGCTCTTTCTCTCCTGAATTATATTCAAAAAACCTGACATCATCAATCCACAAAGATGTGGTTGGTTCGGAACCAAGAACTATGAATCTTAATGAAACCTCTTCTATCGGTTTTTTAGCCATGATTCCAAAAACCTTTTTTCTCCAATCATGGTCAGTGATTCCTAAAATAAAGGTAGGGGACACTTCTACCATTGTCCCGTCCGTATAATAAACATGAACATTTAAGTTTGCTAAATTGTCAGGGCCATTGTAATGGGGAGGAGAATTACCGATACTATTATCTAATTTAGTCCACAAGGAAATTATGATAGGTTTTGTTTTTTTCTGATTGATTCTAATTCTCTGAGAAAGGCTGGAAATATCTCCGTAAACCACACTCTCCCTTAATGAGAATTTTCCGTTTTTAGTAACAGATGAATCTAAAACTGGCTTTCTATAATTTTCTCCAACCCAGCTAACCCATTGGTCCTCTTTGGCAATGTCCCAGTATTTCGGCCATATACCCGAATTATCCGATATTTCAAAATCACCATTCCTGACAAGATTAACTCCTTTGTCCTGAGAAGGTTGAATAATCCTGACATCATCAATCCAGATTTTTCTATTTTCTCCGCCTTTTTTACCCTTTAAAATAAATTCAATGTTTGCACCCAGTAGAAACTCCTGAAATTTGTATTTTTTCTCTACTTTTGTCCAGGTGGACGAAGGAATAAGATCTATATTTTTTATAATCAAAGCTTTTTCTTTTCCATAATGCTCCTGGTCAACTCCGAACTCAAGGATTGCTCTTACCTCTCCCTTTTTAACCTCTTTACTTGTCTTATAAAAAAAGGAGACTATAACCGTTTTTTCGGGGAAAACAGGAACCCCGAATTTTATCTCGGGATCCACGGAATGCCACATATTACTCTCTATTCTTGCAGTGCTATCCTTATCATTTCCAATTAAAAGGACACTATATTTACCGCCCTTCTTTTCCTTTGAACACAATTTTGCAGAGTTGGAAAATTTCCAGTAAGACAACATCCCTCTTCCGTCAGGAAAAATTTCCGTTGTATAATCTCTTTTAAACTTAATGTCATTTAAAATAATCTCTTCAGCGCCACCATTGGTCAGTATTTTGTATTCAGCTGAAAGCAACATAAAGCTGGAAATAAAGAAATGAAGGAAAATCGTTAAAACTCTTTTCATTAAAGCCTCCTGTTTTTTATAATGAAATAGTATTTTATTAAATCGTTTTTTTGTCAATACCCCTCACTCTTTATCTCTAACAATATTACCGAACTCATTTATTTGAATCAGAAAAGATATTACTGTGAAAATTTGAATTCAATTGACTTTCAACCCTTATTCTGGTAATAAATAAATATATTACAGATTTAAAGGAGGAATAAATGAAAAAAAATAGTTTGTTTATTATTTTACTTATCTTGATCTTCTCTTTCTCTTCATTATATGCAGTGGAAATTAAATTTAAAGGCTTGGTTCAAAACTGGTTTTCTTATGCACAGGATAATTCCAATGATTATTCCTTTGGATTTACCGCAAGAAGAGTCAGATTAAAGGTGGTTACAAAGTTTTCAAAAAAGGTAGTAGGCGTGATTCAGGGATCATGGGATAAGCAAACAACAGGTTTAATAGATGCTTATTTAGATCTTAAATTCAAACCTGAATTAAACCTGAGATTTGGAAAATTCACTGTTCCGGCTTCTGTCTCCACTTCTTTGACATCTTCAGGAAAACTGGACTTTGTTGAAAGATCTATGTTCGTGCTCCAGTGGGCAAAGTTAAACGGATTAGCTGGCTTCAGAACCTTTGGTGTACAACTCAGTGGAAAATTATACGATAAAAAAATTTACTATGCCTTTATGATTGGAAATCCCGAAACAGCTTTACTCTTTACTCCGTCGGTTAAATCTTCGACATACTCCGGGCAGAAAGATATATTTGCAGGAGGGAGAATAGAGATTTTTCCGGCTGATGGATTTAGAGTAGGCTCTTATGCAACTCAGTCAAAAATAACCACGACGGATATTAAAAATACAACTTACGGAGCCCATCTTTTTTATGTGAAAAATGGAATTAACTTTAAATTAGAGTTTATGAGGGGAGAAAAAAATTTCTTAAGCCTTGAAAAAATTCAGAAATACAGTGGATTTTTCTTAAAATTAGGATATAAGATAAGCAAAAAGGTGGAATCTCTTGTCAGGTATGATGTCTTTACTCCCAATGATGGTGGTTTTGATAGATTCGGAGTAAAAAAATATAATAATTATACGGCAGGAATTAATTATTTCTTCTGCAAACATGTTAAATTTCAGGTTAATTATGTAATAAGAAAAGAGAATATGGAGGAAGGTTTTACAAAATTAAATAATGATATCTTTTATGTAAATATTCAATACAGCTTTTAATTTTAAAAATTCTTCAGATAAACAAAGGATAATAAATAAAGATAAGAGGTAATAAGTATAATTGATATTATATTAAGGAGAATTCCGGCTTTTATCATATCTTTCATCTTAATATAACCTGAACCGAAAATCAGAGCATTCGGAGGCGTTGCAACGGGAAGCATAAAAGCCATGGAGGCTCCTATTGCTCCCGCTATCATTAAAACCAACGGATTTGTTGAAGTTGTTATTCCTATTGAAAAAAGTATTGGCAGCATCATATTGGTGGAGGCAGTGTTTGAAGTGATTTCAGTTAGAAATACCATTAATAAGACGGTTAAAAAAAGTATTATTATTAAAGGAATATTTTTAAAAATGGTTAATGAGCCTGCCAAATATGAAGCAGCTCCCGTTTTATCAAGAGCTGTCCCAAGGGAAAGCCCTCCACCGAAAAGCAGTAATGTTCCCCACGGCAGTTTTTTGTTTGTTTCCCAGTTCAAGGTAAATTCCCATTTTTTTAAGTTAACAGGGATAATATAAAAAAGAACAATAGCAAAAACACCAACAACAGCATCATTTACCCAGTTCAGGTGAAAAATGGCTTTGATTTTTTTCTCAAAAATCCATAGAAAGGCGGTTATCAGGAAAATTATTAATGTGTTTTTCTCTCCGACAGTAAGTTTTCCCATTTTTTTCAAATCTTCTTCGATTACCTTTTTTGAATCCTTGATATTAACTTCATTCAAAGGAAATACCTTTATTAAAACTAAAAAAGCCAAAGGGAGCATGAATATTGTTAAAGGAAGCCCTATTAGAATCCAATTCCCAAAAGTTATCTTTATTCCAAGGAGGTTGTCAACAAATCCTGCTAAAACAACATTGGGAGGTGTCCCGATTAAAGTTCCGATACCCCCAATAGAAGATGCATAAGCAATTCCAAGCATAAGAACCTTACCGAAATTATTTTTACCTTCGCCCTTTGTTGAGGCGGCAATAATTCCCAATCCAATGGGGAGCATCATGGCTGTGGTAGCAGTATTTGAAATAAACATTGATAAAAATGCGGTGATTATCATAAAAGCAAAAATAACCTTTTTAGGAGAAAAAGAGATCTTTGATAGAAAGTAAAGAGAAATTCTTCTGTGCAAATTCCATCTTTTCATTGCTTCGGCAATAGTAAATCCTGCTAAAAAGAGAACTATCAGATAGTGCATATAGGGATAGAAAGGATTAAAAAATCCTGGAAAGGAAACAGACTTTGGATTACCTATTGATAAGAGCGGGAATAATAGTAATGGTAGCATTGAAGTTATCGGAATCGGAATTGCTTCGGTTATCCACCATATTGCCATAAGAAGAGCTATTGCAAGGGTTGCCTTTAATGCATTTGCCTGTATATTAAAAATTTCGGAAAGAGTCTTTCCAGTTTTATTATCAATCTTTATTCCTCTGGTTCCGGATTTTGAAAAATTTTTAGGTATCTTTACCTTAATGTTTTCCGCTTTTTTAAGGATTTCATCAAATTCCGAATATTTCAAATTTTTTTCGGAAGAAGGATGCCCTATTTTTTTCAATATCTCCTTTTCAGAATGGGAAAGAACTGTTTTTGCTCCATAAAATAGCATTGCTCCGGAAGGAGGTAAAAGCAATACTGTAAAAAATGTAAAAAGCCCCAGAACCAAGCCTGTTAGCTTAAATTTAATAGCTCTCATGAAAAAGATTATTCCAAAAAGAAGAAAAAGTCAACCATGTTAGCTTTGAGCATTGAGCCATGAGCATTGAGCTGATTTTGAATGTTATTGGTTTATTGCTATTTGTTATTCTTTAAATTGAATTTAATTAACCGCAGGGCAATTCGTGAATTGCCCCTACAGTACATATTACTCCGATTCACAATTCCCCACTATTCCACTTCTCTACTCTTCCACTCTTCTACTATTCTAATTTCCCGATTCACCATTCACGATTTAAAAGTGTTTCAACTCTCCACTCTATTTCTTCCCTTTTCTTTAGCTTTATAAAGAGCTTCGTCCGCTTTTTTAAGAAGGTCTGTGGAAGTTTTCATACCATCTTCCAGGCTTGCAACTCCGAAACTTATTGTTATTTTTAGAGGAGGAGATACAATATTAAATCCGGTATTTTCAATCTTCTTTCTGATTCTCTCAGCAACATTTATGGCTCCCTTTTTTGGGGTTTCAGGTAAAATAATCAAAAATTCCTCTCCTCCGTACCTTCCCACATAATCAATATCTCTAACACTTTCAAGCAGAATTGAGGATGTTTTTTCAAGAACAAAGTCCCCGGATAAATGACCCAGATTATCGTTGATACTCTTAAATTTATCAATATCCCCCATTATTATTGAGAGTGGTTCATCATATCTATCAGCGACTTTAAAGGTTCTTTCCAGTGTTTTTATTATATAACCGTGATTATATAAACCGGTTAGAGAGTCTCTTATTGAAAGATCCTTGACACGCTGGTAAAGAATTCCGCTATAGATTATTAAAAATGTATAATTTGATATTGCACCAAGGAGGGATTTTTCTCCCGTTGAAAATTTCTTATTTTTTAAAGACAAAAAAGCAATAAGTCCCTCATTCTGGCCTTTGGTTTTTATTTTCTCTATTATGATTTCTTTATATGAGTTTAAATCTTTTCTTCTTAAATTTTCCTCCCCGTAAATTTTTTCTTTTATAAGAAATGTCTTTCTGTCAAACTTTTTTGCAAGATTGGTTAATGCTTCCTTTTTAACTTTATCATATTCATCAAGAGAAAACTCTCTGGAAATATTGGATATAATTTCAACGGAATTTTCTTCTTTTATTATTACAAGGATTGCTGAATATTCCAAAATTTTGGATAAAAAGCTCATAACTTTTTCAACAATCATATCCAGATCAGCAATATCTCCCACGAATTTTCCGATTTCATTTAAAATTGTCAACTCATAAAGTTTTTTATCCAAAAGTTCATTTACTTTTGCCACTATATCAAGGGGTGAATAATCTTTTTTAGAAAATTGTTTCTTATCTCCTGGTGTTATGGAAGAAACTATTTTTAAAAGATGTTCCATCAAAATTTCAATATTTTCATCTTTTACCACATAATAATCAGCTCCCACCTGATGTCCCCAGAATTTATCGGCAGCATCAGATTTAGATGTTAATAGGACGATTGGAATTTCCTTTGTTAATTTTTCTGACTTTAGCATTCTTGCTACCTGATATCCTGTCATGAAAGGCATCATAACATCCAGGATAACAACATCAGGATGAAAATTGAAAGCTTTTTGTATTGCCTCTATCCCATTCTCAGCTGTTTCTATTTCAAAACCATTCGATTTAAAAAATTCAGACAAAACAGACAGAATAAAAGGAGAATCATCTGCTATTAAAATCTTCATGTTTTTTACCTCAAATTAGATAGAAATTTTGCAATTTCTTCAGGAGACAGGTTGTATTTAATATGTCCCGAATTGATAGCTTCTTGAGGCATGCTTTTTAAAAAGGCAGTATCCGGTTTTTGGGCAACAGTAATTCCTCCTTTTTTAAAAATATCAACTATTCCTTCAGAACCATCCTTTCCCATCCCTGTTAAAATAACTCCTACTGAATTTTTACCATAGGATTCAGCGATGCTTTTCAGTAAAAGATTGCCGGAAGGTCTTATTCCATTAATGGGAGGACTGTTTAATAGTTTTATCCTATGCCTATCAAGTTTAATATGATATCCGTCAGGCGGTAAATAGATAAAGCCTTTTTTTATATTTTCTCCGTTTTTGGCAATTTTTATTTTTTTGGATGTTTCGCTCTTTAACCAAACAGCAAAGTTTTTCATAAATCCTTCTGAAATGTGTTGAGCTATGATAATGGATATTTTAATATTATTTTTTAGTTTGCGAATAATCCTTTTTAAAACAGAGGGGCCTCCTGCGGAAGAAACCATACCCACTACAATTTCAGGAGTAAGATTATGCTCTCTTTTTACCATCTCTGAATTCTCTTTCCTTTTATCCATTGAAAATCTCTTTTTTTATCAAAGCGCTTGCATATTCAGGAGAAAATTCACTCTTCTTTAGAAAAGCTGAAGCTCCGATACTCTTTACATATTTTATCTTATCCTCCTCTTCATGGGAAGAAAGAAAAATAACAGGGATATTCAGTCCTCTCGATTTTAAGTTTTTGAAGAGTTGGATCCCATCCATTTTTGGCATATCTATATCTGATAATATTATATCAGGTTTAAAATACTCTATTTTTTCAAGTGCTTCAATTCCGTTTGAGGCTTGCTCAATTTCATAATTGAATTGAATAAGACTATCGTAAATTATTTCCCGGGTAAGCTCTGAGTCTTCAACTATTAATATCTTGATTCTTTTAAAGGAGAATTCTTCCATGGAAACCGTTTTAGCATCAGAAAATTTAATAAGATTAACAGGGTCTAACACAGTGATTATTTCTCCTACTTCTGAAAAAGATGTCCCTAAAATATGATAATATTTTTCAAGCATTTTTCCCTTTTCACTTAGGATTAATTCTTCTAATCTGATAATTTGATCCACTAAAATTCCATATTTTTCTTCCCCTTCGCTAACTATTATTAAAAATTCTGATTGGGAAGATTCTATGTTTAAAATTCGATTAATGCTAATCACAGGAATTATTCCATCGAAAAAATACATATAAGCATTATTATTTTTATTTAAGATTTTAACCTTGTCCTTTCTTAAAATTTTCTCAATATTACTAACAGGAATTGCAAAGTACTTTCCTCCCAGATTAAATATAAGAGACTCTACAAGAGACAATATTTGAGGAAATGAAAGTATAACTGTTGTACCTTTGCCATCCTTTGATGTTATCTCAATATTTCCGTTAAGTTTTTTTACTATATCATAGACAACATCAAGACCCACTCCTCTACCGGAAATCTCCGTAATATCATCCTTTGTGGAAAATCCTGAATAAAAGAGAAAACTTTTCAAATCCTCTTTTGAGACCTTTTTGCCCTTTTCTATGATTCCCATTTTTACGGCTCTTTCTTTTAATTTCTTCCAGTTTATTCCTCTTCCATCATCTGAAATTTCAATAAAAATTTTCCCCTTTTTCAGGTAGGCCTCAATTTTAATCTTACCTTTCTTTTCTTTTCCTTTTTCCAGCCTTTCTTTCGGGTTTTCTATCCCATGGTCTACGGAATTTCTTAAAATGTGAATAAGTATGGATGAAAGGGAATCAAATACTTTTTTCTCAACCTTTATATTCCCTCCATTAATTTTTAAAATAACCTCTTTTTTAAGCTCTATTGACAAATTTCTCACTGTCTTGGGTAAAATGTCAAATATTAGGGATAATGGAATAAGTTGATAATTTCTTAAATTCGCCAGAAAAATTGCTATATTTGATTTAATCCTTTCTACGATTTCCTTTGCAGTTTCAGTATTATCATTTTTTTCCAGAAGACTTAACAGGGCCGAAGCATTATAAAAAGAATCCTCCATTAAAGTCGAAAACTCCACTATATCACTGTATTTTATCCTCACATAGTTTAAAATCGGAGATAGAGAACTTTGTTTTTGAACTGTTTTTTTTGTTTTTTGAAGTTCTTTTTTCTTTTCATCTATTTTAACCTTTTTTCTCTTTATTTCTTTTGGTTGAGTTTTTTTCTGTTTCTTATTTTCTTCTTCATCATCATCTTCTTCTTTTCCAAAAATAATTCCTTTAATGGTTTCAATTTTATGTAAAAGTTCGGTTATTTTTTCTCCCTCTATTTCCACTCTTTCACTAAAAACATCGGCCAAAAAAGATTCAACCTCATGAACAATTTTTGAGGCTTCCTCATATCCCATCATTTTCAAAGAACCTTTAAGCGTATGGGCAACTCTGTTTAATTCTTTAAGGAGATCACTGTTATAAGGTTCGGATTCTAAAAGTATAATTCCATTGGTAAGAGTTTCTATGTTTTCTCCCGCTTCTTCTAAAAATCTTTTTTTAAATAATTCCAAATTAAAGCCCATGGGAAACTTCCTGCACCCATTTTTTATAATTTATGTCAAATGCCACAACTCCTCGAAATTCTTTCCCTTTATATATTGGAATAGTGAAGGTGATAGTAAGTTCATTGGATATTAAGGAGATATAGGGTTTTGTTACCGTAAAACTTTTCTCCTCTACTGCAATTTTATACCACTCTCTGTCAGAAACATCTTTATACAAATACTGTTCAAAATTAAAGTTATTATCTTCTCTTGAGTAAACCAGATGTCTGAGAAACCCCTGATTATCAGCGACAAACACAGCTTCAATAAAAGAGTTTTTTTGGATTATTCGTTCCAGCTCCTCATCAAGCTTCGCATCCTCTCTCTTTGCGATATCCAATAATTCTTCCATTATTTCCCTTATCAAATTGAAATTCTTAGAAAATTTAAAAGTATTGAGAATAGAACCTATCAAAAGTGAAACGTCCATTATTTTCTTTAAATTGTGTTTAATCATGGTTATTTCATTCGCAGAAATATTTATAACATCTGAAATTTCTCTCATAACAACCACAATTTGTTCGGAAGCAATTTTTTGCTGAGCCGTGGCATTTGAAATATTAATGGAGTAGGCATCCGTTTGTTCCACTCTGGAGATTAATTGGTCAAAACTCTTTTCTGTTTCTGAAATTTTTAAAAGAACATCCTCAACAATATATGAACTTTTTTCTATCTGCATGGCTGAACTATTCAGAGAGTTGTGAAAGCCTGATATTGTTTTTTTTATCTTCTCAATGGATTCTCTGGAATGGTCTGCAAGATCCTTGATTTCCTGAGCTATAACTCCAAACCTTTTTCCGTACTCGCCGGCTCCTGCTGATTCAATGGAGGCATTAAGAGCAAGGAGATGAATCTCTGATACTATTTCTTCCATAATATTTAAGATATGATCTATTTCTTTTGATTTTTTGACAATATTGAGATTTATTTCAGCCAGATCCAAAAAGCTCCCTTTAAACTTATTGGATATTTCAATAAGTTCCTTAACTACCTCTTTCCCATGTTCAGCTTCATCTTTACCTTCGTTTGCCGCTTTTTTTATATCTTCCGCCAGATCTGCAATTTCTCTTGCTGTTATGCTGTATTCTTCTATTGAAGCTGTCACCTGATTCATGGAGGAGGCTTGCTGGCTTATGATAGAGGATTGTTGATCCATGGAATTATCAATATTAGAAAGTGCCAGAGATAATTTATTAGATGCAAAGTGTAATTTTTCTATTATGCTTTTCACTGTTTTCAAATTAATTAAAAGCAAGGAAAAAAGATTCCCGAAATCCTTGTTTTTATTAACAGTTTCCTCTTCTATAGACCTGATATCATCATCATAACTTATATCCTTTTGTGCAAACCTAATTAAAAGCTTTTTTATGGAATTTATGATTCTTGAAAAATAAAATTCATAAAAATAAAAGAGAATGAACAAAAATAAGAATATTAGGAAAACAAAAAAATATTTAAACTTTCTATCCTTTTCCAATAACTTAAAAACAAAGTCTTTTGGATTGTTTTTATCCCTTAAATACTCTTTAATTTTGCTTTCGTACAATTTCCTGTATTCTTTAACATGTGTTAAGACCTCACTGACAGATCCTCCTGTTTTGATTTTCTGAACTATTTTTTCAAGATGCTCAGGTGAATACAAAGGATAATCATAACCGCTCTTTTTTAGTTTATCAATAATTTCAAAAACAGCTTTGTTTTCACTGACTTTTTTATTACTGTCATAAGTACTTAATATTAATTCAAGTTTTGTTAACATATTTGTTATGTTTATAATATTGTACAGGGAGGATTCTCTTTCTTTGACCAAAATTTCTGCTTTATGTATTTGGGAATTAAACCAGACAGTGTAAAATAGGATTAAAAAGGCAAGAAATATAAGAACAACAAATACTATTTTTTCTTTCTTAAGCATTGTTTCTAACCTCAACCAGTTTTATTTCGATCTTTGATAGCATTGAAAATAGTTTCTTATTAAACTCTTTTAATTTATCAAGTCTATCAACAAGCACTTTTGCAGAAAATTCCATATCACTCATCATTTCTTTGCCCCCCCTCAGATCCATAAACAGATTTTCTATTAAACTCTTTGATTCTCTTATGTTTAAGTATGCTTGCTTTAGATCCGATTCTGTCTTACTTCTTTCCTCCTCTGCAAAATCCAATAATTCTTTAAAATTTTTCTTATTTTTGATAAAAGCAGAGTTTATTATTAATTTTTCCTTTTCCAATGACTTTTTAACAAGATCAAAGGAATTTATTAAAACAACAGATGCTGATTTGATATCACCTGATAGTTTTCTCATCTCCTTAGCAACAACGGAAAATCTTTTGTTACCTTCTTCTCCGCTCGCTTCAATTGCCGCATTTATTGATATAAGATGAGTTTGTTCCGCAATTTCCAGTATGTTTTCAATTGCACTCTTTGATTTTTCCATCAGATTATCAATTTCCAGAGCCATCTCCTCTATCTTTTTCATATCTCCTTCCAACTCTTCCAAAAATTTTCCGCTTTTTTCAAATTTATCTTTAAAACTTTGATTCATGTGAGTCTTTATTATCTCAATACTTCTTTCTATCTTTGACATAATTTCCTTGCTATTGTTAAGTATCTTTTCTGTTTCCGATATTACTTCCTTATCACTATCGAAAATTTTACCGGACAATTCGAAGGCTTCATTAATATCAGCTTCGCAATCTTCTTTATTCATAAACTCAAAAAAGGTTTCTAATAAATCAACTATTTCACCAATCTTTGAAATAAACGCTGAAAATCTTCTGAAAGATTCTGAAACTTTGATACTCTTTATGTTTATACTTTTGAATGAAACTGAATTTTCAACTTGCTCGAATATTTTAAATTTTTCCTCTCCTCTTTTGAAAATAAAATAAAAGCTGAGCATAGACAAAAGAGTGAACATTAAAGATAAAACAAAGGAGGTTAAGATCGGAACTCTAATTTTCCTGGCAAAATTCAGGAGAAGGAAGTATTTTTTCCCCTCTTTAAAGGGGAAAAGTTTTGAACTATCACTAATTTTGATTTCTTTTTTAGAATTTTTTATTGGAATAAGACCTCTCATAAAGACCAGAAAATATTGTTTTCCTCTCTTCTCAACCAAAAGAATATCATCTCTTTTGATTCTGAAATGATTCTCAAAGAATTTGAAAGAATTATTTAATTCCTTGATAAGATATCCCTCTTCTTGTTGATTAATAATCCTGTCTATATCATTGTGCGAAAACATATTTGTAATGATTTTGGCTGAAACTTTCAACTTTCCTGTTATTTTTGCTTTCTCTTGATGAAAACCGTATAGAAGGAATAAAACAAAACCCAGAATAAAAATAATCAGGGATGATAATAAAATGAATTTCCTCAAATTATCTAAAATATATTTTTTCACAATAACACCTCACCTGATAATTTCTTCAAAATCTATTTGCGAAAGTCTGTCGAGGTCAGTATCAAGGAAGTTTGAAAAACTTATAATAGGTATGATTCTGTTATTGTAATAAACCTGACCTGTGAAAAATTGATTGGCTTCTTCATTATCAGTTTCAATCTTCTGTATTTCTCCGGGTATGACTTCTAATATATCTATTATTTCATCACATTGAAAAGCTACTTTATTATCACCCTTTGAAAGAAGATAGTATTTTTTTGATGAAGAATTACTGGATTTTTTGAGAAGGATTTTTTCCAGATCCAATAAAACCCAAACAGTCCCTCTGATGTTTATATTCCCTAAAATGTATTCTGAGACTCTGGGAATCGGGTATACTTTTGAAGATGTTGAGACTTCCTTAATCTCTTTTATGTTAACCGCTAAAATTTCTTTGCCCACCCTAAAAACAATTAATTCAATGTTTGTTTTCATGAAAAATTATACTTTTAATAATTGAACAAATCAAGTCTCTGTGTTAATATTTTTGGTTATGAACAGGCGTAATAGAATAATCATTCTCTTGGGTTTTGCAGTATTACTTGTTTTAATAATATTTTGGTTTGCAATAAATGAAAGTATCAGCCTTTCACCTCTTATAATAGGAGATACTGTAATACTTTTTTCCATTCTTATTTTTATCCTTATTATATTCATTATCACTTTTTTAATATTGGGGAGAAATATTGTCAAATTAATACTTGAAAGAAAGAAAAAAATAATAGGAGCTCACTTTAAAAGCAAGTTGGTTATGTTTTTTGTGGGATTCTCGATAATTCCCGCTATTTTGCTTTTTCTGTTTGCTGCCGGAATAATTTCAAAAAGCATAGAGCAATGGTATAAGGGGCCTGTAAAATCTGTTATGAAAGGAGCTGAAGACATAAAGACTGCTATTTTTGATGAATACAGGGAAACCACACTTCATTTTTCGGATAGAATATTAAACACGATAATTCAGAGAAATCTTTTTAAACCTGAATCAAAACAGGAGTTAAATAAACTTCTTATTCAGAAGATGAAGGAGTACGGTCTTGATCTCATTAGCCTCTACATTAACAATAAAGAAGAAATTACCATATTAAACCCTGAAATCCCTTTATATGAATACAAGAATATTCCCGATAACCTCATTTTAAAAGGGATTATTAATGGAGAAATTTTCAGATCCGATAAATTGGGAACAGGTGAAATTTTAAGGGGGGGAAAATCCGTAACATACAATGGAATATCAATATTGGTGGTTTCCGGCAAATACCTTTATGAAAAGAGATTTGCTCCTTTAAGAAAAATTATTTATAGCCTGAGAAGATATAAACAGCTGGAACATCTGAAAAATCCTATTAAAATAACATACATTTCAATTTTTTTACTTATAACACTTCTTATAATTTTTTCCGCATCATGGTTAGGCATTCATCTTGCGAAGGAAATAACAACACCGGTGGAAAAACTTGTTTCCGCAACAGAAGAGATATCAAAGGGTAGATTAAATGTTTACATTGATTATGAAAGCAGCGATGAATTCGGTTTTCTAATAGAATCATTTAATAAAATGGTCAGAGAGATAAATAATACGAGAGAAATCGCCGAAAAACAGAAGTCTGAGATGAAAAAAGGAAAAGAATTTCAGGAGAGTATATTACACAATATTAGAGCGGGAATTGTTGTCCTTGATGAGCAAGAAAATGTCCTGGAGTTAAACTCAACTGCGAAAGATCTTCTTAAGATAGGAAAATCTAAAAATACGAAAGGGAAAAATATATTTTCATTGATAAAAGACGAGGCATTTATAGAAATTTTTGAAAAAATTTTAAGAGTTAAAAGAATGGGGCTGAGATACAATGAATTTCAAACCACCGTAAGTTCGGAAAGAGGTTTAAAAAGAGAGATAGCAATCAAGATAACCTATCTGAAAGAAATTGATAAAGGGGCAGGTGAGTTAATTGTTGTTCTTGATGATCTAACTGATATTATAAGGGCGAAAAGATTATCCGACTGGAAAATGATTGCGGAAAAAGTGGCGCACGAGCTAAAAAACCCTCTTACTCCTGTCCAACTCTCTGCACAGAGAATAATAAAAAACATTGAAAAGGATGAGGAAAGTTTCAAAAAGATAGCTAAAGACTCTGCTGTTTCCATCCTCTCTGAAGTTTCCGGGATAAAGACTCTCTTGGATAATTTCATGGCTTTTGCAAGAATGCCTGATCCCAAATTCAAACCTACAGATCTCAATTCCTTAATAGAGGAAACCGTTTCTGTATTTCGGGAGGTGAACAATAAGATTGAGGTGGAATTGGAACTGTCTCCAAATCTACCGAACATCCTGCTTGATCCCCAGCAAATAAAGAGAGTTATTGTAAATCTTTTAAACAATGCTTCCGAGGCCATGAATGGAACCGGAAAGATTAAGATTTCAACAAGAATAGAGGGGGATAAGATAATAGTTGAGTTTTCGGATACAGGGCCCGGTGTTCCTGAGGAAATACAGGATAGTATATTTACTCCGTATTTTTCAACAAAAGAAAAGGGAACGGGTTTGGGTCTGTCAATAATACAGCAAATTGTAAATGAGCATAGAGGTGAGCTTTACCTTGACAAAACATATAAAAAAGGTGCAAAATTTGTAGTGGAGTTTAATAAATGAGCAGAAGAAAGATATTAATTGTAGATGATGAATCGGGAGTAAGGAGATCATTAAAGCAGATAGTTGAAGATGAAGGCTGGATAGGGGAAACTGCGATTACGGGGGAAGAAGCTCTTGAAAAGCTTGAAAAAACACCTTTTGACATAATAATTCTTGATGTGCTTTTACCGGGAAAGGATGGTATTCAAATACTAAAAACGATTAAACAAAAATATAGAAACATTGAAATCATAATGATTTCAGGACATTCCACAATAGAGATGGCGGTAAATGCCACACGAGCAGGTGCTTTTGATTTCCTCGAAAAACCACTTTCCCTTGAAAAGGTGGTGCTGACAATAAAAAACGCAATAAACAGACTTGAGCTTCTTGAAGAAAACAGAATTTTGAGAATGAACTCAAAGGTAAGAACCATACTAATCGGTGAAAGCCCTGCTATCAGAAGGTTAAAAGAGGATATAGAACAGGTGGTTCAAACGGACAGAATGGTTTTGATTTCAGGAGAAAAGGGAACCGGCAAGGAGCTTGTGGCAAGGGTAATACACGAAAACTCGAAAAGAGGAGAAAGAAACTTTATTAAGGTCAATTTGGCCGCCATACCTGAAGAGGAGTTTGAATTGGAGCTTTTGGGGTATGAAAAAGGAGCGGTGCCCTATGCTGTAAGTAGCCGCAAGGGAAAGTTCGCTCTTGCTGACGGGGGGACACTCTTTCTTGAAGCAGTTGAAACTTTATCCTTCAGAAATCAGACAACATTATTAAGAGTGCTTGAAGAAGGGAAAATAACTCCCATAGGAAGTTCGGAAGGAACTTCGGTTGATGTGAGGATTATAAGTTCTACTACCAAAAATCTGAGCATTGAGGTGAAAAGAGGAAATTTCAGAGAAGATCTTTTTGAAATCCTGAACTTTGTTCCGATATATATTCCTCCGCTAAGGGAAAGAAGGGAGGATATTCCTTTGCTTGCCGAACACTTCCTTGAATTATTTACCGAAGAGTACGGAGGAGAAAAAAAATATTTCAGTGATAATGCTATGAGAGCATTGGTAAAGTATCCGTGGTACGGAAATGTAAGAGAATTAAAAAATCTTGTGGAAAGGATTGCGATCCTGGTTAAAAAAGAAGAGATAACGGAAAAAGATATTGAAAAATTCTTAATGCTGTCTTCTCCCTCTAATACAAATATTTTAACTGCGCCCTATCAAAATTATGAAGAAGCTTTAAGGACATTCAAAAGGGAGTTCCTTTTTTACAGGTTGAGTAAAAACAACTTTAATATTGATAAAACAGCCTCTGAATTAAAAGTTTCAAAGGAATTTCTATTAACAAAGATAAGAGAATTAAATATTAAGATTGAGAAATCTTTATGATAATATCCAGAGAGGGAATAAATCTTTTTGTTAAATCAGCACCGTGGTTACTATTAAAATTTACTTTTAATATTATTTTATTTGGAATATTGATTTTGGCCCTCTTAAAGTATAATAATTTTCACATTTTGCAACTGACTGCAATTCTATTTTACATGATTATTGTTTTTATTTTCAATGCTCTGATGAATAAAAGTATGTTGAAGAAGGTATTGGACGAAAAAAGTGATAGATTTTACTTTTTCAGAAAATCCCTTTTAAAGAAAAAGTTTGGAAAAGCTTTTGATCAAAACTCTTATCAAAAGGACAATTTAGTGATTTTTATATTTGCCGTTTTCTTTTTTATTATAATGATTGCAGTATCCATTCCATTTTACCTTCTATTTAAAAATCGAAATTTTGTATACCTTGACCTTATTATTGTTTTCTTCTTTACATTCTTTTTTACATTAAATATAATAAGTCCTCTTTTCTTTTTTTTGGAATATCAAAAATTGAGGGCGAAAAAAGATAATGAAAAAAATACCTAAGGTAGTAATGGCCGGGATACCCAATGTCGGTAAATCAACTCTTTTTAACAAACTTATCAGAAGGAAAAAATCGATAGTTCACCGAAAAGCGGGGATGACGAGGGATTTTGTTAAAGACATGGTAAATTATAATGATAGAATTTTCGAACTGTATGATACGGGAGGCTTTTTTGAGGAGGACGGGGAAATTTTTTCAAAAGTTAAAGATAGTGCTCTAAATCTTGCGAAAGAGAGTGATTTAATACTTTTTCTTCTGGATTCAAGAAGAGAGCTATTACCAATAGAGCGTGAATTATACAGGATCTTGAAAAAAACCGGGGTTAGGATAATAATGGTAATAAACAAAGTTGATACAGAGAATAGTATGAAGATACAGGAAGCAGAAGCAAGTTTTATGGAATTCGGAGAAGAGCTAATAACTATATCATCCGAACACAATCATAGAATTGATGAACTCCTCGAACTTATTTTGAAAAATATTCCCGAAGCTTATCAAAAACAGGAAAGCAAAGGTTTGAAAATAGCAATAGTGGGGAAAACCAATGTTGGAAAATCTTCTCTTTTAAACAGAATATTAAATCAGGAAAGAGCCATTGTGAGCCCAACTCCCCACACAACAAGAGATATTCTGGATGAGGAAATCAAATACAATGGAAAGAACTTTATTTTAATGGATACAGCTGGTATAAGGAAATTAAACAAATTAAAAGATTCCAGGGAGAAAGCGGCCATAATCAAAGCTGAAAAAAGCATTCCCGGCGCCGATGTGATAATTTTTGTTCTTGATCTTTCGGAAAACTTTACAAAACAGGATATGAGAATTGCGGGGCTTATTAAGGATAACATGAAACCGGTGGTAATGGCTTTAAATAAATGGGATCTGCTCAAAGATAAAAATAGGGGAGATAAAATAATAAAAGAGATAGATTCGAAATTCCACTTTTTAAAATTTGCGCCCAAGGCTTTTGTATCTGCAAAAACAGGTAAAAATATACTAAAGCTTCTTGATTTAAGTCTGGTGGTTTACGAAAACTATAAAAGGAAAATTCCCACTTCAGAACTAAATGACTTTTTTGAAAGAATAAATAATAAGAGTCCGATTTTAACGGTTGATTCAAACCCTATAAAAATAAAGTATTTGACCCAAATAAAATGCGGTCCCCCTGTTTTTGCTCTTTTTGCATCTTCAGCTAAAAAATTAATGCCTTCTGCCGAATCCTTTCTGGAAAAACAGTTCAGAGCAGCTTTTGACTTCGAAGGCACGCCGATTAAATTTATAGTAAGAAAAAAATAGATGGATAGTATAAAAGTTCTTCATATAATAACAGAGCTTGAATTGGGTGGTGCTCAGCTTTTCACTTTGAAAACAGTCAAAAAGCTTGACCCTCAACTTTTTGACACCTATTTAATTGCAAATTGTAAGGGAATGTTAAATGATAAAGTTTCCCTTTATACAAAAAATTTCGATTGTATTCCCTCCTTAATAAGAGAAATTTCTCCTTTAAAAGATTTAATCACATTTTTTAAGCTTTACAAAAGAATAAAGAAGATCAAACCGTCTATTGTTCATACTCACAGTTCGAAAGCGGGTATTTTAGGAAGATGGGCAGCCTTTTTTGCAAGGGTTCCTATTATTATTCATACTGTTCACGGTTTTGCATTCAGTCCGTATCATTCCATAGTCAGAAGAAAATTCTATATTTTTCTTGAAAAATTAACGGGTAAAATAACAGATTTTCATATCTTTGTTTCCGATGATAATAAAGAAGAGGCAATAAAACTGAATATCTCAAAAGGAGAAAAGTCGGGAGTCATAAGGAGCATAGTTTCCCTTGAAAAATTCTTTAACAATAGGGATAAGAAAATAATTCTCAGGGAAAGATGGAAATTTCCCGAAAATAAATTTATTGTAGGAGGGGTTTTCTGTTTCAAACCTCAAAAGGATCCTGTCGGTTTTGTTGAAATAGCAAATCTTGTCTTAAAAAGGAATAAAAATTTTGAATTCATTATCGCCGGAGACGGCTATGTGAAAAGTGCAATGCTGGAGAAAATCAAAGAGTACGGGATTGAAGATAAAGTAAAATTTTTAGGTTGGATAAATAATCCGGAAGAGTTAATTCCTGCATTTGATCTCCTGCTTCTTCCCTCTCTGTGGGAAGGTCTTCCTCAGGTGATAGTCCAGGCGATTGTAAGTAAAGTCCCTGTTATCGCAACCTCTGTTAATGGGACAAGAGAGATAATAAAGAATGGAGAAAATGGTTTCACCTTTTCCCCTAAAAACTACGAAAGAGCTGCTGAGTTAATAATCAATCTCTTTGAGAACAGATTTTCAGACAAAGAACTTGAAAGCGAATCATTGAGAATTTTTAATGAGTTTAATCCGGATAAAATGGTGGAAAAACAGAAGGAACTTTACCTTAAGCTCTTAAAAAATGTTAAATAGTTTTTTGGAAATCAACGGAAGTTTCTCAAAGTTAGCAAAGAAAAGATTTTCCTGCAGAACCTTTGACGGAAAGGGGATAGAAGAAAAAAAGCTTAATGATGTAAAGAATATTTTAAACAAAGGAAACAAAAAATTTGATTTTTTCAGAGCTGGTGTTGTGGATAAAAAAAATCTCAAACAAAATAGGTTTTTCACGACAGGTACCTATGGAATGTTCAAAGGTGATAGATACTATGTCGTTGGAATTTTGAAATACAAAAAAACTTTTGATTGGGTGAGATACGGATATTTAATGGAAAATTTAATAATATTTCTTACTGAAGAAGGATTTAACACCTGCTGGATCGGGGGAGTGTTTGACAGAAGAGGATTTGGAAGTGAGATAGGAATTAAGGATGATGAGAGAGTTCCTGCTGTTATTCCCTTCGGATACTGCGGAGAAAAAAGAACTTTAAGGGATAAAATCGTGCGCTGGAGCGCCAAGGGAGATAAAAGAAAACCGTTTGAAAAACTATTTTTTATTGAAAAAGAGGGGCATTCAATCGATGAAAATTTGATAAAATCAATCCTTGAAAATGTAAGAATCGCTCCTTCCGCTTCAAACAAACAGCCCTGGAGAATTTTCTATAAGAGCAGAAGGTTTGACCTTTATCTTAAAAGGGACAAGATTTACGGCAAACTAATTCCCTCTTCGGATCTTCAAATGATTGACATGGGAATTGCAGCATATCATCTGGAACAATCAGCTCTGGAAAAAGGAATTAAAGGATATTGGAAAAAAGAAAAAAAATTAAGAAAAGAAAATCTTACTTATATAATATCTTTTTACCTTTAAGAATTACTGTTCTTCAATCTTACTGTTTTTAATTAATTTTTTGAAAAGATCGAGTGAATTTGTATTTATCTGGGCTGCTTTTATGTTAAGATCTTTTACCTTTTCAAGAAGCTCCTCTCTGACTATGCTTATCTCTTTCGGAGCTTCAATCCCCAATTCAACTCCGGAAGATCCAATGGAAAGTACTTTTATTTTTATTTTATCTCCTATGTATATTGACTGCCCTGATTTTCTTGTGAGAACTAACACTAAATATACTCCTTCTCTTTTTTCATTTTAAGAATTTCCCTGGAGAAAAGAGGTTCTTCCACATCATAATCATCATTTAAAAGAATTATCTGCCTACCTCTCTTTTCCTTAAGATTTATCAAAATAGGAGCCTTTAAATTCACTATACTTTTTTCTATCTCTTTGTCTGCAACAATTACACATAGAGTAAGCCACTGCTCCCTCTTTTCGAGATTTTTCAATCCGATTTTCCAGTGTTCCTCTGCGGGAATCACCATTTTGTAATTTGCTCGAATTAGATGGGGGTCAATAACCATTAAGGCGATATCGGGATTATCCACAGACTGAAGCCATTTGAATGGCTGCATATCGGGGTTCTCAATTATTACCCATCTCTTTAGGTCATAAAACCCTATAATCCCCTCTTCAAAATCAATAATCGCTTCTTCGGGGAACTCCAACTCTCCAAAGTTTTTAGTTTTTATTTTCATTCCTTATTATCCCAGATAATCAAATAAAGTCAATCTCTGAATTCTTGACATACTTTGAAGAGTCACCCTTAAACCTGTTTCCTCCTTTGTTAAGTTTGATATGGCCTCAGCCATATCGGCGTCTTCAAGACCGGAGATTTTTTCCTGTATATTTGTTGAAAACTCTTTTAAACTGTTTCTCATAATATCCATTTCACTCATTCTGTTTCCTAAAATACTCCTTTGATATGCTATATTATCAACCACAGCACCCAAATCCTCTATATCGTTCGCGACAGCATTACTGTTTCCGGCATTCAGATGATCTCTTATATTTGCAAGGACTTCAAAAACATTAGCTCCCGGAGCTGTAAACACCTGATCTCCGGTTAAATTGGTACTTATCCTTATGGAATATCCTATCTGAGCATCAATTGTATTCGAATTGCCATTGTAAACAACAGTTCCCGCGACCTCTGTAAATGGTGTTGTATCAGTTAGGGTGCCGGAAAAGAGATATCTGTTCATCACTCTTGTATTTGCAAGATCCATTATCTGCTCTCTTATCTGATCTATATCATTGGCGATCAATCTTTTCTGGTTAATGTCCATTGTATCCGTAGCACCCTGGCTTGCATCGGTTATGGCTTTGTTTAACACAGTTTGTACTTTGTTTAAAACATCTTCGGCATTGGAAAGATAGACTCTTGCTGTATCAAGATTTCTGATGAATTGCTCTATTTGCCCCTTTCTGTCCTTTAAACCTAAAGCAAAGGATGCTCCGGAAGGATCATCGGAAATCTTATTTATCTTTTTCCCCGATGTTGTTTGTTTTATAGCTTCATCATATCTTAATTTTGTTAAATTAATGTAAAAGAGGGAATCCCTATACCAGATACTTTCATTTGCTCTCATTTATCACCTCCCTAAATTGACCATTATATCAGCCATCTTGTCAACAACACCCATAAATCTGGCCATAACCTGATAAGCCTTTTCAAATTGAATCAATGTGGCGCTCTCCTCATCAAGTGAAACAGATGACACCTCACTTCTTCTGTCCTTCAGGCTTAATAAAACCTCCTCCTGAGCGGTCTCTCTTGTATAAGCATCCTTGGCTTCCGCTCCGACAAGTGTTACGAGTTGATGGTAATAGTCATGAAAGGTTCCGTAATCAAAGGTTCCGTCATTATCACTATCAACAGTATTGTAAGCCCTTTCAAGATCAGCTATGCTCAAGGCAATCTCATTGTTGCCTACCTCACCAAGAGCCGAAGAGGCCGCTACAGCTTCAGGGTCGTCTGCAATCGCAGGATTAACTTCCATGTGCGCCGCTGCTCCTGTATAATCTCCCGGTGCCACAGGCGTAAATGGAGTGAAAAAGTTTACCCCTGTGTTTCCATTTAAATCAAAACCTGTGCTGTGAAGGTTATTAACATTTGTTATTATTCCGTAAGCAAGATTATCAAGTCTCTTTATATATTCGGGAATATTTGTGTCTCTCATTTCTATCAGACCATTGAGCTCTCCTCCGCTTATCTGATATGTAATATCAACGAGATGATCTGCTTCATTTATATAAACATCATAATAATTATAATTTGTTGCATCCTTTTGAATCTCAAGGTGGTTCGCCTGATTTCCGACAACAAAAGGCCTTCCACCAACCTCCACTGTCACCTGTCCCATCTCATTTTCATAAACATTTATTCCGACCTTTTCCCCAAGATCCTGAAGAAGTTTGTTCCTTCTATCTCTGAGGTCGTTCATTTCAGCGCCTCCCACTTCTCCTTCTGTTATTTGCTGATTCAATGAAGCAATTTCATCCCCAAGTTGATTTATATCCTCAACCATCAAAGCAACATCATTATTTTGAACAGCCTGCTGTTCCCTTAATCTTCTGTAAGTTTCTTTAATCTTATCGGCAAGAACTTTTGCATTGTTTAAAACAGTGGTTCTTTCCGGCATACCTGTAGGATTGTTTGCAAGATCATTCCATGAATTAAAAAATTTTTCCATTATTTTGGAAATTCCCGTATCTGTCTGTTCCTGAAAAATAGCTTCTATAATCTTAAAGGCACCTCCTAAATAGGAAGCTTTACCTTTTGTCTGTATCTCTTTCTGTATTTGATATTCAAGATATTTATCCCTTATTCCGTGAACTTTGATAATATCAACTCCGACACCAACTGATCTGAAACCCAATTTAAAAGGTTTTACGACTCCCAATTCAACCCTCTGTCTTGAATATTCGGGAGTATTTACATTTGCTATATTATGTCCGATTACATGAAATACAAATTGATGGGTTAAAAGACTTTTTTTTGCCAGCTCAAGTGAGCTAAAAAGGTCAACCATTTCAGACCTCCCCTAACAAAGATGATTCACTGACGGTTATATCTCCCTGCTTATTATACAGATATTCATCCCTATTGCTTGAAATAATCTTTCTCATTGAGATATTAAATAAAATAAGTTTTTCTATGACAAGTTTGTTAATAATATTTATATCTATAAGTTTTTTTAAATTTTCCTCAATAATTCTTCCCAATTCGGAAATCTCTTTCCCTCCGTATTTTTCTATCAACTCCCAGCTAATTTCAGTTCTCCTTATTCCCAGAACTTTTGCAAGTTTTATGAGAATTCTCTCTCTCGTTTCTTCTAATATTTTTATCTTTATTTCAAGATTCTCCACCTTTGAAATCCTTTTTTCAATTGCTTCCATTTTGTTTTTTCTTAAAGCATTTCTCAATTCAATGCTTTCATTAAAAGCTTCCATTAAGATTTTAAGATAATCTTTCATAAAAAGATAAAATTCTTTAAAAATTTTGTCTCTTTCTCCCATTTTAGACCTCTACATCTATTATTTTTCCTTCCTCTTCCTCTTCATCTTCTTCATCAACCTTTTCATCTTCCTCTTTTTCCTTGCTCTCTCTTTTTTCCTCTTTTAACCTTAATCTTTTTCTTCTTTCATCATCTCTGATAATTGAACCTTCGGTTTCTGCAGTACCCTGAACTTCTTTCCTGCTCACTTCATCGGTCTCGGCAAGATATTGAGAAAACTCCACCTCTCCTGTTTCCGGTTTTAATGGATCATTTGATTTTCTTATCACAGGAAATGGTTTGGGAGTATTTCTGCTTATCTTACCTATCTCTGCCATTTTTTACACCAATTTGTCAATGAGGTTTTCTTCTAAAATTTTATCAGCTACTTTCCCTTCATCCACTTTGTATTCATTTTTTTCCAGTTTATTTTTAATTGCTTCAACCTTTTTCATTCTGATATCAGGCAATTTTTCAATCTCTTTTTTTGCCTTATACAAGATTTCGCTTTCCTTTGAAATATCAACAACATCAACATTTGTATTCACATCCTTGCTATCAGAAGAGGTTTTTGAGTCCTTTGTTTTTTCAATCTTGTTCTTCAAAATTTCCGAGCTCTTTTCAATATCATTTGTTTTGATAATCTTCATAGAATCCTCCTCTTATCATAATTATCCACTCTTTTATTCGGAATATTTTCATAAAACTTGAAAATACTTAACTCTTGAAGAGGATTGTAAACTTTATCTCCCCGTCTCAACTCAAAATGCAAATGCGGACCGGTGGATCTTCCCGTGCTGCCAACATTACCTATGACCATTCCTTTGCCAACCTCTTCTCCTGTTTTAACTTTAATATCTTTTAAATGTGCATAATAGCTTTTAATTCCATTTTTGTGTTCAAGTATGATAAGGTTTCCGTAACCTCCCTTTCTTCCCGCAAAAACAACTTTTCCTGATTCTGCGGAGTGAACAGGAGTTCCTTCGGGAGATTTTATGTCAATTCCTTTATGAAACGCTTTTTTCCCGGTGAAAGGATCTATTCTCCATCCGAACGGAGAACTAATTCTTCCTTTCACAGGAGGAGTAAATTTCAGATGAAAATTCAGCTCTGTTTTTATATCTCTTGTATGTTTCAGAATTTGCTTTTTCTCTTTGAGAGGATTATCCGAATTTTGAGTAAGATTGAGTTTGTCCATTAGTTGTTCGACTATTAAATCCTGAAGGCCGAGGCCTCCGATAGCTACAATACTCTGGCTTAAATAATAATCCTGCATCTCTCTGTAAAAACCTAAATTAAGTCCATAATTATCTTCATCTTTTTTTATTATCTTCTCAGCTTCCCTTGCTGTTTTAAGAAGGGTTTCTATAAAAACTTCCTCAAACTGCCCGGCAATTTCTTTTAGTTTTGCCTTTTTTTCCTCAGGAGTTAACTTTGATAAATCAGAGGTATTAAGCTTTTCTCCTGATCTTAATAAAACAAATGGATCTACTACAGGAATATTACCGAAACCTCCGCTCATCTTACATCACCTTAACCTCTGCGTCTATTGCGCCGGCTTTTTTTATAGCTTCCAAAATAGCGATTATATCTCTTGGTGTAGCCCCTATACTGTTAAGTGCTTTCACCAGATCCCCCACTGTAGGTCCTTCCATCATTAAAAATGATGCTTTTTCCTCCTCAACTGTTGTTTTGGTAACATTGGCGGTTGTTGTTTGCCCCTGAGAAAATGGGGTAGGCTGAGAGACAAGAGGCTGAGTCTGAATGGAAACAGTAAGATTTCCATGGGCAATTGCAACCTTTCCAATCTTTACATTTTCACCGAAAACAATTGTACCGGTTCTTTCATTGATAACAATTACTGCTTTACTATCCGGGGATAATGTTATATTTTCAAGAAGTGAAGCAAAATTTACAATTTTACCCTTATATTCAGCAGGTATATTTACCTTTATTGTAGCAGAGTCAAGGGGGGTTGCCGTGTTTTTACCTATGAGAGAATTAATCTTTTCAGCAACTCTTGTTGATGTTGTAAAATCAGGGTTATACAGCACAATATTTAGATAATTTTCCCTATTGAAAACAAAAGGCACTTCCTTTTCAACTGTGGCTCCGTTTGGTATCACTCCAACGGTGGGATGATTTTTCCTTACATTTCCTCCTCCTCTTCCAGCATTATAACCACCTATAGAAACAGGACCCTGAGCCACAGCATAAACCTGTCCGTCGGGAGCTTTAAGTGGTGTTAATAACAAAACTCCTCCCTGGATACTTTTGGCACTTCCTATGGAAGATACTGTCACATCAACTTTACTACCGGACCTTGCAAAGGGAGGAAGCTTGGCTGTTACCATCACAGAAGCCACATTTCTAAGCTGAAACTCTTTCGGATTAACCGTTATCCCCATTTTTGCAAGCATATTTGCAATCGCCTGAAAGGTGAACTTATTTTGCGTGGTATCACCTGTACCATTCAGACCGACTACAAGTCCGTATCCTATAAGTACATTGTCTCTTACACCCTCAAAAGTTGATATATCCTTTAATCTTACGGTCGAAGAGTATAATAATCCAATTAGAAAAATAATAATAATAAATACGAAACATATTTTCTTTTTCATTTCAAACCTCTAAAATGGCCAGATTAAACTTAAAAGCCATGATAACCATCCTCTTCTCTGTTGTTCAGCTATCGGTCCCTTTCCCTTGATTAAAATCTGAACATCAGCAACCGCATTGGAAGAAACTATATTGTTATAATCAACATCTCGCGGTCTTACCATACCCCTCAGGATCATAGTCTGTTTTTCACTATTTATAATTATCTCTTTTTTTGCCTCTATAATCAGATTCCCATTTGGTAAAACTTCAACAACCTTTGCCGCTATATAGCTTTGAATCTTTGTTGTCGCCTGTGTTGAACCCGAACCTTCATCCTTTTTTGAGGAGGAGCCACCGAATAAGCTTGTGGGATCAAAGCTTGAATTGATTTTTCCCGCCAGAGTTGTCTCAAATCCCAAGAATTTGCTTATTCCCATTGAACTTGATGCTGATTTTTTAGTCTTTGTATTCGCAGAATTTTCGGCCTTTGTGCTCTCTTCCACCTTTATGATAACTATATCATTTATTTGACTTGCTTTGGGATCATTGTAAAGAGATTTAGAGCCTTTATTCCATAGTGAAGCTCTGTGCCCCGGAGTATCCTGAGCCTTTGAAAACATAGCTGAAACAAAAATAACCAATATTAAAAATATTTTCTTCATAATACCGAAACCTCCACTATATCATCTCCTATAACCTTTCCCATTAAAATCTTCTTTGATTTTATATTCAAAACTCTGACATTTTTCCCCAACTCTCCTCCTGTTATCGCTTTTCCTAAAGAAACCACTTTTATATACTTATAATTTAAGATTATTTTAACAATATCACCTCTTTTGACAATTACCTTATTCATGAGAAGATTTTTTGTAATAACATTATTCGGGTTTATTGAATATTTTGCTTTTTTACCGATAAGTTCATTTGGGTCCTTGACAAATTTGTGGTTTGAATAATTAATTTCCCGGATTTCCCACTTTATATCAGAAAGATTAATTATTTTTCCCCTCGGTATAAAGCTCTTTGCAACAGGCACCTTTGCCCAGATTTTCACAAAAACCTGAGCAAAATCCTGAGATAAAATCTTACCATTTTTTATTTTGTATATTTTCAAAAGGAATGAATTGGAAAAACCTTTTCCGTATCTGACTATTTTAATAACTCCATCCTTATTCTTAATTTCAGGTATTTTCTGGTAGGTTATTTTATATGTAATAGCATAGGGGAATTGCTCTTTAACATAGTTTTCTATCTTTTTTTTCAAATAAAGGTTATTGGTTTTCGCTCTCTCCTTTAAAATCAGTACCTGATTGGGTCCTGTGACATTAAAGTTGTTGATACCATAATTTATAAGTTTTTTATAAACAGTTTTCTTTTCTATTTTATCGGGTAATTTCCCCTTTGAAATTAAGATATTCTCAACCTTTTCCTTCAAACTTTCATAATTACTGTAAACAGATGCAATGTCCTTGAGATAGAGCACATTGCCATCAGGTACGGTATTATATTTGAGCTGCACTAAAACATTCGCACTTAAAAATCCAAGAAATAATAAAAATATGGTTGAAAATAATATAAATTTCCTCATTTTATCATCTACCTAAATTAATTGCTCTGTTTAACATTTCATCCGCTGTTCTTACTGACCTTGCGTTGGTTTCATAGGCTCTTTGTGCAATAATCATCTCAACAAGCTCTTCCACAATATCAACATTTGATAATTCCTGAAAACCTTGCGCTATTGTTCCGAAACCATCAAGACCAGGAGTTCCTAAAATCGGATCTCCCGATGATGTTGTTTGAATAAAGAGATTTTTTCCTATACTCTTTAAACCGGCGGGATTGATAAATTTTGCGAGCTGAATTGAGCCTATCTGAGTAGCTGTTGTTGAACCGGGGCTTATTACGGATACTGTGCCATCATTACCTATGGTAACACTTATTGCATCAGCGGGGATGTTCAGGGGCGGTTCGAGAGGATAACCCTCAGGCGTTACAACTCTACCCGTGGAATCCTTTGAAAAGCTACCGCTTCTTGTATATGCTATGCTTCCGTCCGGAAGGGTTACCTGAAAGAATCCGTCTCCTTCAATTACAAGATCAAGAGGGTTTCCCGTATGCTTGAAATTTCCCTGAGAAAATATTTTATTAATGCCTATAACCCTCGCTCCTAATCCAACCTGGATTCCGGTGGGAATCTCAGTGTTTATCGTGGATTTCGCTCCCGGTTCTCTCACAGTATTATAGAGAAGATCCTCAAACTCTGTTCTTGACTTTTTAAACCCAACAGTGTTCACATTTGCAAGATTATGAGAAATAACATCAATATTTAAAGCCTGAGCCTGCATCCCCGAGGCTGCTGAAAACAAACTTCTTAACATATTATCCTCCTTTTATGGTCTTCCAACCTCATCGGTTGTTTTCTTTGCTATATCAGTTAAAATTGTGTCCATGACCCTTTGCTGAAACTCATACATTCGTGTTATTTTAATCATGTCAACCATTGCATCAGCGATTGAAATATTAGACCTTTCAAGAGCTCCCGATCTGACCTGCGGATCCTGAATGGTAATCTCCTTTTGTGTCGGATCTGACATATAAAACATGGAGTTTCCCTCTTTCACAAGCTTTGTTTTATCATTAAAATCAACAATTTTTATTGTAGCCAACAATACCTGATCAACATATACATCCCCGTTTTCACTGAATCCCAAATCGGATTCTCCTTTATCTCCGGGAATGATTATGGGCCGATTTGATTTTGACATAACCTCAAAACCATTTTTATTAACAAGAACACCCTTTGAATTTAGAAAAAATTCCCCGTCTCTTGTATATCTTATGCCATTTGGTGTTTTTATCGTAAAAAAACCCGAGGGGTTCAATATTGCAAGGTCTAATTTCCTTGAAGTTGTTTTTATGGAACCCGGCTCAAAATCAATAGATATTCCACCTACCTTGGCCTGTCTGTTTAGAATTGTTTCAAAGCTTTCAGCATCAGCCCCGGGGCTCTTAAAATTTACGGTTTCAATCCTTACCTTATCCTTTTTATAAGAGGAAGTTGTAATATTCGCAAGATTATTAGAGACAATATCCAGCATTCTTATTGTCGATAACATTCCCGATGCTGCAGTATAATATCCGTTCCACATATCAAACCTCCGGAAAATTGTAATCAAAAAGTGTTCCAATTTAAAATGGTTTAAATAAAAGAAAGATTAACCTTTTATGATGTCAAAACAATGGCAATAAATGTCAATTCACGGAATTTTTTTCCTTATGCGGTAATCTTAAAAAGGATGAATGTTTATGTTTTCTGTTAACTTTTTTTATTAAGAACTTTTCTAATTAAAAGAGCCAATTTTTCTGATGTTATAGGTTTTATGACAAACTCCTTAAATCCCAAATCTTTAGCCTTTTCATAATCAACTGTGTCAGTATAACCTGTGCAAAGTATCATTGGTATGTTTTTCCTTATTTTTAATATTTCTCTTCCCAATTCTGTTCCAAGAAGACCTGGCATAGTTTGATCTGTAATTATAATGTCAAATTTCTTCGGATTACTTTTAAAAATATTTAAAGCAACATAGCTATTATCAACTCCTATAACCTTGTATCCGAAATCTTTCAGACTTTCTCCTATTGATTCAACAATCGCTTTTTCATCGTCAACAAAAAGTATGGTTTCGCTGCCCTTCAAATCCTCATATCCGACAGTTTTTTTTGTTTCTCTACTTTCTTCAATATCAGGAGTGGCAGGTAGTATAATCTCAAAGGTCGTTCCTTTTCCCACTTCACTTTTTACCTCAATAAACCCATCAAGATTAGTGATAATCCTGTAAACCGTTGAGAGTCCTAATCCTGTACCTTTTTCTCTTCCCTTTGTAGTAAAGAATGGTTCAAAAATCCTATCTTTTATCTCTTCTGGAATGCCTTTTCCATTATCGGTAACAGATATTTTCACATAAGTTCTATTACCCGGGTTCTTTATTTTATACTGTTGTATTATATCCGGCTCTATATCCTCAACTTCAACGATTATACTCCCTTTTCCTTTTCCTATTGAGTCACGGGAATTAATAAATAAATTTACCATTACTTGATACAGACTTGTTTCACTTGCAAACACATATTTGTTTCTTGCTTTAAAATTATAAGCTATGATGATAGAAGACGGAATGATTTCTCGGGCAAATTTAATGCTCTTTTCTATACTCTCAGATAGATCAACAATCTCTTTGCTCTTTTGATACGGATTATGTTTACTAAAAGTTAAAATCTGTTTAATAAGGTTGCTTGCTCGTGTTAACCCTTCATTAATGGAATCAAAATACTTTTTCAGAGAATCGTTAGCTTCCGTTTTTCTGTAAAGCAGGTTTACATAACCACTGATTCCATACAAAATATTGTTCATATCATGGGCAATCCCACCCGCTAAGGTTCCAAGAGACTCTAACTTTTGCATACTATAAAAATGTTCCATCATCTTTTTTAGTTCCGTAATATCTTCTTTTACGGCTATATAATTTATTATTCTTCCTTTTTCATCAAAAACCGGCCCAATTATAGCTTTTTCCCAGTAAAAATCACCATTTTTCTTTTTATTATAAAACTCACCATTCCAAATCTCTCCAGAGGTTATTGTGTCCCATAATTTTTTATAAAAGGCTTCATCATGTTTACCACTTTTAAGTATACGAGGATTTTTCCCAATTGATTCTTCAAAAGAATAGCCAGTAAAATTTGAAAAAAATGGATTTACATATTCAATATAACCTTCTGGATCAGTGATAACTATTGAAACAGGAGCTTGTTCAATAGCAAATTGCATCTTTTTGATCTGTTTCACTCTTTCTATTTTATCCGTTATGTCAGCTCCCACACTAATAATATATTTTATCTCCCCATTTTTATCTTTTATAATTGAATTATACCACCTTATAGTTTTTTTGTTTCCTTTTCTTGTAATAATATAATTATCATTTGTTCTAACTTCTTCGAAATCCTTTGCTTTAAGCTTTAAAAAGACATTTCTTGTTTTTTCTCTGACATCTTCCGGAAGAAAGTTATCAAACCAATTCTTCCCGATAATATCTTCCTCTTTCTCTTCTTCAAGAATTTTGATACCTTTTTTATTGATGTAAACTATGTCCCCGTTCTTATCTAAAACAATGAAAATTTCGGGAGACAAATCAAGATATGTATTTAATAATTCCTTTTCTTCTTCTTTTTCTTCGATATAGTTTCTTATTTCATTTAAAAACTTTTTTTGACGAATTAAGATGAAGATATAAACAATAACATCAAACAGTGAAAGAGAGAAGAGTACGGAAATCAAAATTGCAAAAAGTTCCGGTAAAAGACTTCCGAATAATGTATTTAGCTCTGAAATGCTTAGAAGATATAGCTTTTTAATATTTATGCTTGTAACATAACAGATATATGTTTTACCCTTTTTCTTTATTATTCTCTCTTCTCCGATTTTAAAATTTGTTTTATTCAGGATTATATCCTGAAAGGGTTTGAAAAGCGATTTAAAATTATTTCCATCCTTTATCAATAGATCCGTTTTACCATTATGCCACTTTGAATAATTAAGTATTAATCTTTTAATCCTTTCAAGATTATATACAATGGTATCTGTTCCGATTCTTTCATTCTTTCTATTAAATATGGGAGAAACAACTGGCAGATAAAATCTGCCTTTTTTTGAAAGAATATTTAAAAATCGAGCTTTTGAAGTTTTGAATACTTTATAATCTATTTGAGGAAAAATATTTCCTATTGAAAGAACAGGGCTATTTCTTATATCGTATCTTTTAAAGGCTACTATTGAAGTGTCAGCGATGAAAGAATCTTTTAGTTTGGAGATTGATAAAGCCTGAAACTCTTTTAAGTTTATTTTACCATTATTATAACTTTCAAGAATTTGATAAAGTTCCGTCCTGTTGGAAATGAGCTTTGAAGCTGTTATTTTCGAATTTAAAATTAAAATTATCTTACTCTCTATTTTATAATGCTTTTCCTTAAATTTTGTAATTCTCTCCCTTTTCAGTCTACTGCATGAAAATATCCCCACTAATATTAGTATGGCTAAATTAAGAATGATTAAAGCTACCCAGAAGGTTGATCTGACTTTCTTGTAAAGTTTGTGAAAATAACTTTCCGAGCTTTGATTTCTTTTTTTCTTCATAGGAATTTCTCCTTATTAAAAGGTAAATAGAATATAATCTTTTCATGTGTTTTGTCAACAAGCGAAGTGATACCCTAAAAATCGGATAAGGGCGGTAAATAGAGTGGAAGAAAGGCGGAGAATATAGTAAAATATAGTATCTTCACCCACCGGGTACCTGAATTGGGTTTCACCCAGTAGGTGAAGAAATCTAATTCC